>NZ_RYDJ01000006.1:0-172078 GCF_003970355.1 Flavobacterium bomense
TAGGTGGTCATTTTGAATTGGAATCAGGTGCTCACTTTAAATTGGAATTGGGTGGTCAATATCACTGGAATTTGCACTTTAATCAAACCACAACCCGTTATAATCGGCAACGATATATTTATATAATATCGTGTTTTCTAATCTTTAATCAAACCACAACATGATATTTTTATCTTTAGGCTCGTGACTAAATATCGTGTTTTCTAATCTTTAATCAAACCACAACTGAAAGCTACTGCATCCCTGCTGGGCGGATGCCATACCTTTCAGTTGTGGTTTGGCTGTTTAAGACAATGAAAAACTGTATGTCAAAGAACCTTTAAAAATCTTGTCTTCCTATAATTGCCATTATTTCTATTTCATTGGCATTAATTTTATAAAAATAGTATCCACTCCACAAATACAATATCTATAACCTTGACGAAAACGAATAGCTTCAGGAAATAGATATGGATTTGATGCGATTTTTGAAAAGCAATCAAAAAACATTTCATAATATTTATTAACTTGAAGAAATCCGAAACGACCAATTCCATATTCAAAAATTCGAGTCAAATCTTCCCTGCTTGTATATTAAGTTTATAACTAAACATTTAGTTTTTTCTTAATTTCTGCTAATAATTCCTCTTTTGTTTTGGTGCTAAATCCGCTTTTTTCAGCTCTATCTAACTTCATTCGAACAAATTCAACATACTCATCTCGATCACGAGCTTGCTTGATTAAATAATTTACCGCTTCACTTTTGCTGGTAAATTCTTCGTTGGCAACTTGTTGTTTTAACCATTCATCGTTTTGATTGGCTAAAGTGATACTTTGTCGTGCCATAATACTAGTTGTTTAATTGGTGTAAATTTATACCAAATTTTTGAAGTTGAATTAAAATTTTACTTACTGTTCAAATCCACAAAATCCTTACTAAAACCAACATCAATCTTACCTAAAGTATCAAGACACACAGGAATAATTCTCAAGGTTGAAGGACTTCTCCTTAAAACAACTTGAGAATTATTCGATAAATCACTTTCTGATTTAATTGCTGGAGCTGAATCAACACTTCCCCCCGCATAATTATGTCTTACTAAAACAATTATCCCATTTTCATCAAACTTAACTATTTTAAAAAGTCTGCTTTGTAAATCAAAAATATCTTTCCAATTAATTTCATCATTTGGTTTCAAATCAAACACAAGAAACATATCATCTTGATGTAATTGCAATATGGAGTTATTACTCTCTTTTTCAAATATATTATTTACAATATTATGATGATTAATCACTTTATATTCTCTATTTTTAAACTTTCCTTTATCATTAGGAACCAAATCTCCATATATTCTTGCCTCATAATTAGTATATGATTCTTTATCAAAATAATAATCGTGCTTGTGATCGAATTTATTATCATCAGTTTGTTTTCTATCAATTTCTCTAATTTTTTTATAATCTTTCAAATTTGATTTTGAGGACTTCAATCTAATTCTTTTAAGAATCATTTTTGAAATATCTTTGCCACTTTTCTCGTCTTTATATTCTGGTAGAACGATTACACCTTCGCTTTCTTTCAAAAGAGTTTCAAGACCTTTACTTCGAATTAAATTATTGACTTCTTTTACTATCTTATTTTTAAAAAGACCAATTTTAGCTTCATCTAAATTTTCTATAACCGAACCTTTAAAAACAACATCAATTAAAGAATTTGAATCAAAAAAATCAATCTCAACATCATCCCTTACAATGCTTCTTTTTATCAAAGACTCATTCTTCTTATCCTTTTTTAATTTCTCATAAAGCCTAAAAACAACTATCTTTTTCAACTCGATTTGTTTTTCAACAACTTCATCTCTATCATCAGCTTGAATTTCCATAAGTTTTTCCCAACCTTTTAAATCAGCATAAGTCAATAATCTCTTTTTAATTCCTTCATCAATGATATTTTCAATATCACTACCTACTATACTTGTAATTGGTTTTCGTTGAGCAAAAATCAGCTCATCATTTTTCTTAATATGTGCATACGGATTCTGACTATTTAGCCTTCCTCTTAAATTTAATTTTTGAACATTCTCATTTTGAGCATTTATCAGTAATGGTTTTATTCTGTCGGTTTGTTTATGATAAACCAAAACTTCTTTATGCAAGTTTTTCAATCTCTCAACGAAATTATTCATTGGCTCTTTTGCGTGAATTCTTGGATTATCATTGCCTCTGAAATAATCATTCTCGTATTTATGATAAAGTTCCGAAATTTTATTAGCCGTACCTTTTTCTACACAAGCTACCACTATTGCATCAATACAATGATGAATATGATTACTTCTGTCTTTAGATTCCTCTTCCCCTTGCAGCCCCCATATCTTCCTCAAAGTATCTGTTATCTTCCCGTTGACCACATTTACTTTATTGAAATACGAATTCAAATAAGCTCTTGCATATTTTGTAATTATTCGGGTATCAACCAAATTCGCATTTGTAAACTGATTATTTATTTCTTCTATTTCAAAATTTCTGTATTTCTCTCTTAAATAATCCAGCTTCATTTTTGTATAATGAGCCTTGGTCATTACCTCTTCGTGTGCGACTGCATCAGTTATCGCTTTTGCCGCATTTTTAAATTTCTTGTATTCAAATTTCAAATCGTTTAAAGAAACAGTCCAAGTCACTTCTTCACCCTTAATAGTATACGATTTTAAGTAGGTATCGCGATTTTGCAAAATTGATTCTGCATCAATTGTTTTGCCGTTAAAATCAACTTTCAACAAAGCGGGTAAAGTTGCTTTTTTATAATTTCTATTAAAATCATAATTGACTAACGTTTTGTTTTTCAAAGAATTATCATTAAACTTACTTCTTGGTATTGTATGCTCAATATCATAAGTTGTTTTGTTTCCCAAGAAATCCGTAACACAAATTTCTTTACCAGAAGTGTACAAACATTTGTGATTTTGTTCTTTGTATAATATATATTTTGCAATTTCAGTTGAAGTCGGAATAACTTCACTTCGTTTTTCAACTGCATTTAATCCTATGATTTTATTTTTCGCCCAAGTTCTAATGAATTCTTGTTCTTTCTGCCAAAGTGTCAAAGCTCTTCTATAACTTGCACTATTGATTTCCCCCGCAACTTCAAGATTCACTTCGGTTTCTTTATCGACTAATCCTTTTCTAATTAATTCATTACACAATCTTTTTACTTGGTGCATTGCTCTATCGAAAACAGGATTTTTTATTGATGAGATTTCAGGATTCCCAAGTTTTTTATCAGCCTTGGAATAAGCTTCCATCGCAGAAGGATGATACAATTTACTTACATTAATTTTATCATTTATAAAAACAGTACTTAATCCATCATAAATAAATTCAGGAATAGTTTTTGAAGACAAATAGATGATTTCCTTTGGAGATTTGTCACAAGCTGCATTATAAAATAATCCCCAACAAGTTTTTGTTATTTCAGAAATAACTTCTTTCTCCATAATTCCCAATTGAACTTCCCCAATCCAGTTTGCTATTTCATAATCTAAACCTTTTTTATATGCTTCAATACTAAATTGATTATTGCCCAAAGAATTCTCTTTGTCGCCTTTAAATTTGCTTATGTAATTATTTACAATTCCTTTATTTTGCTTTTCAATCCCAAAATTATCTAAAGCTTCTTTGATTATTTCTGCTATTTGCTTTTGTTCAGTATCTGAAATTTTACGCCCTAAAACTTCTGTAACATTAGCCAAGAAAACTGCATTAGTATATATCTCTCCTTTTTCTAAAAAAGGAATTATTTTTTTAATGGCAGATTTACTCAAACTTCCATATCCTTTAACTAACTTAATTTTTACAAAGTTTTCAATCTTATCATCAAGTTTTAAATGCTTTTTAGCAAATTCTGTTCGTACTGTTTTTTTATCTTTTGAACCAAAAGTATCCATTTGCAAACAATGCCAAATATCTTCAATACTTAATTGTTTTTTACCCTTCTCATGTCCATAACCCGTATTTAACAACTGCATATTATTGTATGCTTCTTCTCCAATCACTTTCTTTAATGATGCAATTGTAGGACAAGCTGAAAACTTCTTATCCATTGGAAAATTAAAACAAATAACAGCAACGGATTCAGTTTCTACTTTTTTTCCTTTTAAATAAACTTCTTCTGGTCGTTTTATATAACCATAAGACTGTCCTTCGCTTAATTTATTAGCAATTTTCCCAAATTCAAAATCTGTTATTTGTAAAAATTCGTTTTTAATTAAATCCTTTTCTTCCTTGTTCAGAAAATATAACTTACCCTCCGATTCTCTTTTTATTTTTATTCTATTTATTGATTCCCACATTCTAAATTCCTCAAATAATGGATGCGAAGTGGCTATACGTTTTCTTTTTGGTTCTAACGTACAATTTGCGACTAATCCTTTTTGACTTTTCAAAGGTCTTTGATAGAAGATTGCATTTTGTAATTTGTCTTTAAAATCGCCAGTAATATTTTGGATTTTACAGATATAATTGAATTCAGCTAAATAGTGTTCTTCTCTATGTGTATATCTACCTCTAATTTTGTTTATTAATCCTGATTTTTTGTTTACAGTATTATAAATTGAATAAAAATAGCATCCCATCGTTGGAAAAACTTCCCCAGTTGGAATACCTTCTTTAGTTGAAAATCCTTTAATCTCATTTGATAATTCTCCAATACTCGACATCACTTTACCCAAATTTTCAGGTTTATTAAATTCGGTATTGACAAACGATTTTATATTTTCAAAAACAATTTCTTTTTTAAGTTCCTTGCCTATTTTAGTATTCAGGCTTTTAACCTTTACATCTGATTTATATTGGTCAAAAATAACTTCAAGTCCAGTTTTAAAGGATACTGAATCAAAAGTATTTTCTAATAAATTTAAAATAGCAGATTTAAATAAATCAATTTTATCATCAGATTGATCCTCTTCTGAATTTGATAAATACCCTCTTCTTTGTGATAAATGATAAAAAGCTCTGCCTAGTTGCAATTTACCATTTTCAGTGTCCATCATTCCTTCCTTAGTAGCTGCTAAATCGCGTAAATAATAAGGTTGTTTTAATTTTTCGGTTTGACTATTTCCATTCTTTTTCCCTGTACGTTGCCACTCAATAAACTTATCATTCCCGCAAGGATAAATTTTCTTGTTTTTCCATCTATTCAATTCACCAGCTGTAAATTTGGGACACAATAGAAATTCATTTAAGACCTTTAAAGTTGATATTTTTCGCAATCTTATTCTATCAATTCTTCTCCTTGCTCCTCTAAAACCTCTTCGCTCTGACGCTTTAGAATTCTCATTTGCATCAACACTCTTAGAAAAAATATAACTTCCTTTAGAAGGAATTAATTCTCCATTCCTGTCTTCTTGTTTTTTAAAATCATAAACTCCATCTTGTTTTTCTACAACCGTCCAACCAATACTATTTGTTCCTATATCTAATCCAAGTCTTATTTTTTCCATTTTTATGTTTTTTTCAATTTATTGATTACATTTGTTTTAATCAAATCACAATAAGGTCCTTGTTTTCAAGTGAACCGTGGGATTGAACCGAAAGGTGACCTAATCAGAGCCTCCAATTTATTGGAGGTTCGTTGTTTTTATACAATTCCTAATATTTTTGCCGTAACAATCTGTATTTTGTAAGAATTTTTAAAGCTACGGAGAAAATAATTACCTGCTTTACGGTTTCCCTCATTGCAACCTAATTATTTTATATGTATATTTACAACTGATTAAAATTTCTAATCTTTAATCTTATCACAATAAGGCTATATGCCGTAGATGAAAATCTTTAGTCCTGCTTCGGTGGGACTTTTTTTTTGAAAACAATTCATAATTTTAACCCAAATCCCTAGCCCTGATGGAAGCGGCATCTCCCAATTTAGAAAAACAAGGCTTTTCAGCCGTAGTTTTTATTAATTGGGAATACAGCGGACAGCAGGAAATAGCTCCAAAAAAAAAGCCATTTAACCTAAAATGACTATAAATTAAGTTTTTGTTTTGTATTTTCATACTGCTTTAGTATCTTTCGAGTTGAATCTATTTAGAAACCTTACACATTGAAAAAATGTTAGAAGAAAAGAATGATAACCTGCCTGAAGCAGACGGAAAATTAGACAAAAATACTATTGAATCTAATTCATTAGAATCAAACGTTTTAGCAACTCACGCCACTGATCCAACAAATGAACCCGAAGCTGCTGTTCCCGCCGAAGAGAATGTAATAGCGCCAGAAACAGCAAATACAACTGCGCTTCATGCCATTACACAAACAAATGCAGCTGAAAGTGAAGACGAAACACTCAAAGAAAGTCACGATATTCCGATGCAGGATTATGATACCTTATCACTTGAAGTATTGGTCAACGAACTGAAAAATTTAGTTTCCAGCGACAAAATTTTGACTTTTAAGCAGCATATTGAAGAAATTAAAAAAGCATTTTTAGCTAAATACAACCACCTCCTCGAAGAGAAAAAAGAAGAATTTCTAACAGAAAATCAAGACCCTAACGAAGAATTTCAATATCATTCTCCGTTGAAATCTCAATTTGATACTTATTACACTCTTTTTAGAGATACTAAAAATACCCATTTCAAGAGCTTGCAAACGAATCTAAAAACAAATTTAGAAAATCGTTTGGCCATTGTTGAGGAATTAAAAGAGTTGATTAACCCTCAGGAAAACATCAAAGACACCTTAAAACATTTTAATGATTTAAGAGAACGATGGAAAACTGCCGGGCCAATTCCGAAGGACAAATACAACCACGTGTGGAATAACTTCCATTTTCATGTGGAAAATTTCTATGATTATCTGCATTTAGACCGGGAAGCGAGAGATTTGGATTTTAAACACAACTTAGAACAAAAACAAAAAATTGTAGCGCGTGTTGAAGAATTGGTTACTGAAGCTGATATTAACAAAGCCTTCAGAGAACTACAGGATTTACATCGAATCTGGAAGGAGGATATTGGACCGGTTTCCAGAGAACATCGAGATGATATTTGGAATAAATTCAGTGATTTGACCAAGCAAATGCATGATAAACGGGAAGTTTTATTCGAAAATCAAAGAGGAACTGAACAAGAGAATTTAGAAAAGAAAAAAGAAATTATTGCTCATATTGAAGTTTTGGCGACCGAGAAAGTGAATGCACATTCTCAATGGCTAGCTCAAATAGAAAAGGTAGAAGCCTTGAGAACTGCTTTCTTCTCTGCCGGAAAAGTGCCATCGGAGGTAAATGAGGATACTTGGGCCAGTTTTAAAACTGCTGTAAGAAATTTCAATTCTTTCAAAAATTCATTTTATAAAGACATTAAGAAAGACCAAAACGACAATTTAAGCAAGAAAACAGCTCTTGTAGCTAAAGCCAAAGAATTGCAGGAAAGCACTGATTTTGATGCTACAACTCCTATCATGAAACAAATTCAGGATGAATGGAAACAAATAGGGCATGTACCAAGAAAATATTCGGATAAAATATGGAAAGAGTTTAAGGATGCCTGCAATCATTATTTTGACAAATTAAAAGAGCAAAAAAATGAGGAAAATGGGGAAGAAGTAGCCGCTTTTGATGCTAAAAAAACCTACCTGGAAACCTTAAGAGAGTTCCAATTGATCGGAGACCATAAAACAGATTTAGACTCCATAAAATTGCATATTGAAACCTGGAAAAACTTTGGTAAAGTACCGTTCACAAGAAGACATATTGAGGGAAAATTTAACAAAATACTGGATGCCCTTTTTGAAAAATTAAGTTTGAGTAAAAAAGATACTGATATGTTGCGTTTCTCAAACAGAATGGATCATTTGTCAGAAAGCCATGATACGCGCAAATTAGATAATGAAAAGATTTTTGTAATGCGTAAAATTGATGAAGTTCAAAATGAAATTTTTCAATTGGAAAATAACATTCAGTTTTTTACCAATACCCGAAATGCAAAAAAAGAAAATTCCATCGTATTAGAAGTTCGTAAAAACATTGCTATTCATAAAGAGAGTCTTGATGTTTGGAAAGAAAAACTCAAACAATTACGAAACTTAAAAACCGAATAAATTTCAGCACATACTGGTGATCAAAACCTCGAGAATAAACTGCTCGAGGTTTTTTTATGGGGAGACACGACTTAGCTGATTTTAACATTTAACGTTCATTTATTAAAAAAAATTTCATAAAGTCAGTCTCATTTTTTATGTTTACAAAATGAAATGGATTCAGAAAACTGTTGTTTTTATTGGCTTTTCAATAGCTCTGTTATTTGCTTTTAATGCAAATGCTATTTCATTGGATTCAATTCAAACAGAAAAGTCACATTCATTCTTTTCTGCTGACAGCATTCATTCTTCAGCTTTTATTCAACCACAGGTACATCCTGTATTTGCTTTACATGATCGTTCTATTACTATTTAAAGAACAAATTTTTTTGTGAAGAGGCTTTTGAAGCCTCTTTTTTTTGTAAAAGTTTTTTTTCAATATGATAATTGTCATTTTAATATGTGAGCAGTCGCTTTACTTTTGACTAACGATAAATGATTTTGCCATGAAAAATTCCTTAATTCAAAAATACAATGTTTCGGAACCAAAATACACCAGTTATCCTACAGTTCCGTATTGGGATGAAACTGATTTTTTAAAAGAAATTTTAAAGAAATTTTGAAGAAATCTTTCACAGAGAGCAATCGTTCTGAAGGTATCAGTTTGTATATCCATTTGCCTTTTAACACCAAAGAATATGAGCAAATGCGAACAACGTTTCGTCAGATAATTTAGCTCTTTAAAAACCTTAACAAAAGACGAATTACTAAAACTTTCTTATTGTAAAACCTCCCATAGTAGTAAAAAAGGAGCGGTTACATTTGAAGAGGGAGAGAATGTAAATGGTATTTACTGTCTAAAAGATGGTATTTGTATTCCAAAATCAGAAGTGATGGGATGCTTTGGCAAGAACAATCAGTTTTCGATGAATGTGATGAAA
Organism: Flavobacterium bomense; assembly: GCF_003970355.1. NCBI lineage: Bacteria > Pseudomonadati > Bacteroidota > Flavobacteriia > Flavobacteriales > Flavobacteriaceae > Flavobacterium > Flavobacterium bomense. The sequence continues at coordinate 8,994 of NZ_RYDJ01000006.1, forward strand.
AGCATTTGCGGTGATCTAAAAGAAGCCGACGATCACATGGTGCATTTAGCCCAAAAAACAGTCAAGAGAAGATTAGCCGGGACGCTTCTCTATTTGCATGACACCTTTGGAAAAAACGAAGATAACTCCTTAAAAGTACAACTTTAGAGAAATGAACTAGCCAGCATGATTGGAACAGCCATTGAAAGCTGTATCCGTTTACTTTCGGATTTAAAAAAACTAGGATTGATTGAATTAACCGGTAAAAAAATCGTTTTAAAAAGACATCAATTCACTCAAAAAATTAGCTAATTAATTCCATTTGCTTTACTCTTTCTTGTTCATTACAAAATAATACACCGGAATTCCTAACGCCACAATGCACAATCCCAATCCCGTATTGAAGGTGTCATAAATCAGTAAAGTCAGACAAATGGCTGATGTCACCACAATATAAAGTGCGGGTACAACCGGATATCCAAACGCTTTATAAGGCCTATCGGCATTGGGTTCTTTTTTTCTAAGAATGAAAACTCCCAGAATAGTCAGGATATAAAACAACAATGACGCAAAAGTAGCATAGGTTAATAAGTCCCCGAATTTTCCTGAAACACAAAGCATACAAGCCCAAATGCATTGCACCCACAATGCTTTGGCCGGAACCTGGTTTTTATTCAGTTCTGTAGCCTGTTTAAAAAAAAGTCCGTCTTTTGCCATAGCAAAAAATAATCGTCCTCCCGAAAGAATCAATCCGCTGTTGCATCCAAAAGTAGAAACCATAATCAATGCAGCCATTACAAAAACACCTACATTTCCCATAATCATACTTGCTGCGGCCGCTCCTACTCTATCATTACTGGCAAACATGATTCCGTTACTGGCAATATCAGCAGCGTTTGGAGCTCCCTGCATTGGCAATAAAGCCAAGTACGCCAGATTTGCTAAAACATAAATAACAGTAACAATTAAGGTTCCAAGAAACAAACTACGGGGGATATTCTTTTTAGGTTCTTTAATTTCCCCTGCAATGAAAGTGACATTATTCCAAGCATCACTAGAAAACAAGGAATTAATAATGGTAGCTCCTGCTGCTCCCAAAATAGCCATTCCTGCTAATTTTGTTACTGTAATTGTTCCATCAGGATTGACTACCGTTTTGCTGGCTTCCCACATAGTTGCGAAATTATTGGACAAAACATCCGTTTGCAGACCCACGTATAATCCTAAAATTATCAAGGCAAAAAGCGCTATTAATTTTGCCGAAGTAAAGAGCAACTGAACTGTTTTTCCGCTTTCTACTCCTTTGGTATTTATGTAGGTTAACAGGATTATACTAAAAATAGCCAATACTTTTTGATACGAAAAAATAAAACCAGTACCAACCCTAAAAAGAGTTTGATCTAAAACAGGAAAGAAGATAGCGGCATAATTCGCAAAAGTAACCGCTATAGCCGCAATAACTCCCGTTTGAATTACTGTAAAAACAGTCCAACCATACAGGAAAGAAACCAATCGCCCATAAGCGCGTTGAATATACACAAATTGTCCGCCCGCATTAGGCATCATTCCTGCCAATTCTCCATAACTCAATGCCGCGGCAACCGTGATTAATCCCGTTACCAACCAAATAACTAATAACCAGGCAGCAGAACCAATATCTCTTGCCATGGCTGATGTTACAATGAAAATTCCGGATCCTATCATAGAACCGGCAACTAAACTCGTGGCATCAATTAATCCTAAAGAACGTTTTAACTCGGTTTTATTTTCTGGCATTGGATAATTTTATAAGTGATCCTAATTTAATTATTTAATAATAAACACTATAGTTTCTTCGCTTCTTCCCAAAAAACATCCATTTCAGCAAGTGTCATATCCATTAAAGGTTTTCCCAATTCTCCTGCTTTACTTTCCAAATATTGAAAGCGCTTGATAAATTTTTTATTGGTTCGTTCCAAAGCATCTTCTGGATTTACATTTAAAAATCGGGCATAATTGATCATTGAAAATAAAACATCCCCAAATTCGGCTTCAATTTTATCCTGATCTCCTGCTTCAACCTCAACGTGTAATTCGTCTAATTCTTCTTGAACCTTATCCCAAACCTGATGCGATTCTTCCCAATCAAAACCCACTCCTTTTACTTTCTCCTGGATTCGGCTTGCTTTTACTAATGCGGGTAAACTTCTTGGAACACCTTCCAGAACGGACTTTCTGCCTTCTTTGAGTTTTAGTTTTTCCCAGTTTTGTTTCACTTCTTCCTCGTCTTTTACCACCACATCACTGTAAATATGGGGATGACGGTGAATTAGCTTTTCACAAATTTCATTACACACATCAGCAATGTCAAAATCGTTCGTCTCGCTTCCTATTTTGGCATAAAAAACAATATGCAACAACAAATCACCCAATTCTTTTTTGACTTCGTTCAAATCATTGTCTAAAATAGCATCGCCTAATTCATAGGTTTCTTCAATGGTAAGATGGCGCAAGGTTTGCATAGTTTGCTTTTTGTCCCAAGGACATTTTTCACGCAAATCATCCATAATATCTAATACTCGTTCGAAAGCTTGCAGTTGGTTTTGTCTTGAATTCATTAGGGATAGTTTTTGGTAAAAATAAAAAAATCCTGTTCAGAAAAACAACTGAACAGGATTAAATAGTATTTTAAAATATGATTATTCTTTTTTAGCTTTTGCTTTTTTAGCAGGAGCGTTAACTTCCGCTACTGGAGTTTCTTCGGCTGCAACCTCTTCTGTCACTGCAGCAGCAGGAGCTTCATCAGTAACAAGTCCTTTTGCTTGAAGCATATTATACCAGTTCAGCACTTTTTTGATATCAGAAGGATATACTCTTTCTTCATCATAATCAGGTAAAACTTCTTTGAAATAAGCCATCAATGTAGTGTTGTCTTCTTTATGGGATATTGCCGCACCTTTGCTTTCTTTATCAGCAATTTTTTGCATGATTTCAGCTAAAGGTTTTTCGCCTTCATAGGTATAAATTGAAATTTCCGATAGTAAGCTTACATTGCTTTTCAAATTTACGGTGATTTTTTTTCCATCCGCTAATGATTCTGCTACAAATCCGGTTCTTGTTTGCACTTTCAATACATATAAACCTGGTTTCCCAGAAATGGCTAATATTTTTTCTAAATTCATGTTATTGTGGAATTATTATTAAGAATTTGACTTATTTATTTTTATTTGAAACCAAAAATCATACCAAGCGAAGTTAAAAAACTGTTTTATCTTCCTTTTTTGGCAAAAAATTTCATTCGGTAGTCTTGGAATGTTTTTCCCTCTAAAATGTTTTTCAGTTTCTTTTGAATCAATCGTTTTTTTAATGACGAAATTTTATCGGTGAATAAAATTCCTTCAATATGATCGTATTCATGTTGGATTACTCTGGCGATTAATCCCTCAAAAACTTCGGTTTTCATTACAAAATCCTCTTCGCAATACTCAATTGTAATGGTTGGATTTCTATAAACATCCTCTCTGACATCCGGAATACTCAGACAGCCTTCATTGAAACTCCATTCTTCACCTTCTTCTTGTATCATTTTTGCATTGATAAAGGTTTTTTTGAATCCTTTTAATTCTTTTTGTTCTGCATCTTCTAATTCCTCATCGTCGCTAAAAGGAGTCGTGTCGATTACAAATAAACGAAGCGCTAATCCTACTTGTGGTGCAGCAAGACCCACACCATAGGCATTATACATTGTTTCATACATATTGGCAATCGTTTCTTTCAAGTTTGGATGTTCTGGTGAAAGAACTTCCCCTGTTTTTCTTAAAACTGGATCACCATATCCTATAATTGGTAAAATCATTCGTGTTGTATTAAATATTAGCTATTAAAATCGAAATAAGTTCTCTTTTAATTCGGTCTGCAAAAATAGTAAAAAAATAGCCAATGAATAATGCTCTAATGATAATTCATCACTATTTAAAATTTAGGTTAAAAGACCGATAGTATTCCCTTTAAAAATTCTTACAATCCTTACCTTTGCAAACAATGCAATTGTATGATTCATAAAATCCAAAAATTTACTGATACGACGTATTTCACTAATGCCCTAAAAGTAACTATCGCCACTGTAATTCCGGTGATGCTGTTTTCTTTTTTTGGCAAATTCGAAGTAGGTTTTACAATAGCTCTTGGAGCCTTTTTTACTTATCCCAGTGACATTCCAAGTAGTCTGAAACATAAAGTCAACGGGATTCTTGTAGCCACCATTCTTGTTGCTGGTGTGAATTTGCTAGTAAATATAATTTATCCGTATTCTTGGATTTTTTATCCTTTTTTAGCCCTGTTGGTTTTCCTGACATCCATGTTATCCGTTTACGGACAACGAGCTACAATGGTTTCTTTCTCCACCCTGATTTCACTCTCCTTGACATTTTCTAATATAAATACCGGTTGGGCAATGGTGCAACATTCGGGTTTGATTCTAGCAGGAGGATTATTCTACCTCGTTGTTTCCCTTATTTTTCACTACATCAGACCACATCGCTACATCGAATTACAAATTGCTGAATGCATCAAACTTACGGCTAAATATTTGAAACTAAGAGGAGATTTATGGACCATAGACGCCGATAAAAAAGCAATTATTGAAAAGCAGTTAAACCTTCAGGTCGAGTTGAACACCATTCATCAAAACATAAGAGAAGTATTGATTAACAGCCATATCAGCGCAGGTTCTTCTAATCAAAATCGAAAAATGTTGCTTGTATTTATAGCAATGGTAGAAATCCTTGAAGTGGCATTGTCTACAGCATTTGACCATGAAAAATTGCACCAAAAATTCGACAATCATCCAAGGGTCTTGCTGACGTATCAAAACTTAGCCTACAATTTGGCTACAAGTTTAAAGCAATTATCTGAAAGTGTAAAAAAACGAAAGAATTATATTCCAAAACACACATTGCTAAACGATTTGAACGCCTTACAGCTGGCAATCACTGATTATGAAAAAGATTTAGGAAAAAATTCTGCCTCAGAAGGCGTTTTTATGCTTACCACTATGCTGGAATATGCGGAAAAGCAAGTCGAGAAAATAAAAATTGTAGAACGTGCTTTTACCTCAATTGTTAATTTACAGGATTTTACAGGAATCGATACCGATTTAGAAAAATTCTTAACGCCGCAGTATTATCCGTGGCGTACTTTGACAGAGAATCTGAGTTTTTCCTCCACTATTTTCAGGCATTCCTTACGATTAACAATAGCGCTATTAGTTGGTTTTATTATTGGAAAAATACTGCCTTTTCATAATGTATACTGGATTTTATTGACTATTATCGTTATCATGCGACCCGGTTACGGCTTGACTAAACAACGTTCTTTTCATAGAATTCTAGGTACTGTTTTAGGTGGATTAATTGCCTTTGGAATTCTTTTCTTTGTCAAAGACAACATTATAATCAGTATTCTTTCTATTCTTAGCTTGCTTTTAGGATTCTCTTTTACCCAAACAAATTACAAAGTCAGTGCCACATTTGTAACCATGTATGTTGTTTTTATTTATGGAATTGTGACTCCTAACATAGGGGATCTTGTTCAATTTAGAATACTGGACACCATTGTAGGTGCCGGTCTTGCTTTTTTGGCCAATCATTTTTTATGGCCTTCTTGGGAATTTTTAAACATGCCCATGCATTTAGAAAAATCCATCAATGCCAATCAAAATTACCTGAAGGAAATTTCAATTTTTTATAATAAAAAAGGAACCGTTTCTACATCGTACCGCTTGGCTCGTAAAAATGCTTTCATCGAGATTGGGAATTTAATGGCTTCTTTTCAGAGAATGGCACAAGAGCCTAAATCAAAACAAAAACAGCTGCCTAAAGTCTATAAACTAACGGTATTAAATCACTCTCTTCTCTCCTCATTAGCGTCTTTAGGAACTTACATTCAATCCCATAAAACAACCTCCGCATCTGAAGCATTCAATGTGGTGGTGGATACTGTGATTAGAAATCTGGATGAGGCCATAGCGCTTTTGAAGGAAAATGATTTCAAGCTAAAAGAAAACCTTCCCAAAGAGGATTTAGCGCTACGTTTTACCGAATTGAAAAATATACGTGCCCGAGAATTGAAAGCAGGAATTCCTATTGATGAAAAGGCTTTTCAATTGAAAATGCAAGAAGCACAATTGGTAATCGAACAATTAATCTGGCTGACCAGTTTATCCGAAACTATTTTAAAAACCACAACAGCATTAAAGGAATCTTAACAAGAAAAGCGCTTGAACCAGATTCCTATCTAATTCAAACGCTTTTTATTTTTGTGCTGACTTTCTAATTATTCAGTTTTAGGACGGCAGCCGTTTCTTTTCTGATTTTCTCTAATAAAATTGGATCTTCATTGAGATTTTGACCATAAGAAGGAATCATGATTTTTAATTTCTCCTGCCACTCCGCCGTTTTAATTTCCTCTTTGAAACATCTTCCTATCAAATCTATCATAATAGAAACTGCTGTTGAAGCACCTGGAGAAGCCCCCAGCAAAACGGATAAAGATCCATCTGCAGTGGTAATTACTTCGGTACCAAACTCCAGTATGCCTCCTTCTTTTTCGTCTTTTTTTATCACTTGTACCCGTTGTCCGGCACGTTCAATTTTCCAGTCTTTGGATCGTGCCTTGGGAACATATTCTCTTAACGCATTAATTCGGTCTTTAGGGGATTGGCGCACTTGCTCAATTAAATATTTGGTAAGGGGTATATTCTTAATACCTGCGGCTAACATTGGAATAATATTATCTGATTTTATCGATAAAGGTAAATCTGAATAGGAGCCATTTTTTAAAAACCTAGTCGAAAAACCCGCAAAAGGACCAAAAAGCAATTGCTTTTCTCCATTTATCATTCGGGAATCAATATGTGGTACAGACATTGGTGGTGCTCCCACGCTTGCCTTACCATATACTTTAGCCTGGTGTTTTGCAATCACTTCCGGATTTGTGCATTTTAGCCATTGTCCGCTCACTGGGAAGCCGCCATAGCCTTTGCCTTCGGGCACATTTGCTTTTTCTAATAATGGCAAGGAACCACCGCCAGCACCAATGAAAACAAATTTAGAGTATGTTTTTCTCTTTTGACCGGAAGCTAAATCAGTGATTTTTATGCGCCATAACTTATCTTCTCGTTGTTTTAATTTTTGAACTTCGTGGTTATAATGAATGGTAACCCCATCTAGTTTTGCTAAATAACCAAAAATACTTCGGGTCAATTCTCCAAAATTTACATCTGTCCCAATTGCCATTGAACTGGCGGCCACTTTTTCGGTTTCTGATCTCCCTTCCATAACCAGCGGCATCCATTCTTTTAATTGTGCAAAATCAGTACTAAAAACCATTTGCTTAAAAAGAGGATTCAAATGCAACGCGTCAAATCTTTTTTTAAGATAAGCAACATTTTTTTCTCCCCATACAAAACTTATGTGGGGAATGCTTTTAATAAAATTTTCAGGAGAAGGAACTCTGTTTTCTTGAACGAGATATGCCCAGAACTGTCTGGAAACTTCGAAAGACTCCGCGATACTGATCGCTTTTTTTGGGCTGATGCTTCCATCAGGTCCTACGGGAGTGTAATTGAGTTCACAAAAAGCAGCATGTCCAGTTCCTGCATTATTCCATGCATCAGAGCTTTCAGCCGCCGCTCTATCTAATCGTTCGTAAATTTCAATTTTTATATCCGGTTGCAGTTCTTTTAGGATTAAGCCCAGCGTGGCGCTCATAATTCCAGCTCCAATAAGAACTACTTCACTATTTGTACGTATGGTTGTGTCAGGCATAACTAGATTTTAAAGTGCAAAGGTAAATGATATATTCACAAAAAAAAGCATAAATTTTACCTCAAAAGTTACATTTATCAAACCGTTTTAGCAAAAAAATAGCTTTTTTACACTGATTTTAAAATTTTTTCCTGGTCAAATAGTCCTGAAGCATAATCGTGGCCGATATTTCGTCAATAAGTGCTTTGTTTTGACGCTGTTTCTTACTCATGCCGCTATCTATCATGGATTGAAAAGCCATTTTTGAAGTAAACCGTTCATCAACCCGAATGACTTTCATCTCCGGAAAATGATTGGTAAAGTGCGTGACAAATCCTTTAATGATCGATGCACTTTCTGAGGGTTCGCCATTCATTTGTTTGGGTTCACCAATAAGAACGGCTTCTACTTTTTCTTTGGCAAAATAATCCTTCAAAAAAGCAATTGCAGTTGCCGATGGGATTGTGGTTAAACCCGAAGCTATAATTTGCATTTCATCAGTAACCGCTATTCCGGTTCGTTTTTGACCGTAGTCTATGGAGAGAATTCTAGGCATTTATAAGAAGTTTTACAAACATATTGAGCTTAATCGGCTAAATCCATAAAAAAAATCAGAATAATTAATTTTCATATTTTGAAATCACTTTATCAAGATAGGCATCAACTTAGTATATTGTATAAAGTTTTGCAGTACCATTATGATTTTTTTCTAGTGAAGCGTCTAATTTTTTTTTATTTCTAGTAAACGCCTCGTCTTCCTGTACTATTTACTATTGTAAGTTCATCTGATGAAAAGAAACTCAATAACTCCAGAATTTTGGCTTTGATTTCGGGTTGAAATTCTAATCTAATGGTTTCCATACTATTTTTACTTAAAACGAATTCCTATGTTTCAAAATTGCGACAACTAAAACAGTTTCGTGTGCAACATCAACTTTAAAAACGATTGTATAACCTTTAAAAACATAATCTCTTGTGTTTTCATTATCAAAATAAATTGATTTTTTGAAAAGAAAAGGCTGCTGCATCTCTTTTTTTATTTTTTTATCAATGCAATTTTAAATTTTCTTGCAGTAAGCGGTTTGTCTTTTGAAATGGAATCAATTATATCATCTAAATCATGATTAAATTCGATAGTTAATTTAATCCTCATATTTTGATATCGTTTTTTCCAGCAAAATATCCAATTCCTCAAAAGTAGAATATACAGCAGTACCATTATCAATCTTATCAATCCTAGACTGAAGCATTCTTTTTTCTTCTTCAAAAATTGACCTTTCCTGAACTATTGTAAGTTCATCTGATGAAAAGGAACTCAATAACTCCAGAATTTTGGCTTTGATTTCGGGTTGAAATTCTAATCTAATGGTTTCCATAGTACCTACAATTTAAAGTACAAATATATAACATTTTCAAATTAATTTGACTTTTTGCTTTTAGTTAAAAACCCTATCTTTGTCAAAAATCTATCAAAAATGAATCCATTACAGCCGATTATAGAACAAGCTTGGGAAAACCGTGCTTTGTTACAAGAAACTACAACAACTGATGCTATCAGAGCAGTTATTGAATTATTAGATACCGGAAAATTACGTGTTGCTGAACCAGTTGGAGAGGGATGGCAAGTAAACGAATGGGTAAAAAAAGCAGTAGTAATGTATTTCCCTATTCAAAAAATGGAAACATTAGAGTCTGGAATTTTCGAATACCATGACAAAATGTTATTGAAAAGAGGCTATGCCGAGAAAGGAATTCGTGTTGTTCCTAACGCAGTAGCGCGTTACGGTGCTTATATTTCCAGTGGTGTTATCTTGATGCCAAGTTATGTAAACATTGGTGCTTATGTAGACGAAGGAACTATGGTAGACACATGGGCAACCGTAGGTAGTTGTGCTCAAATAGGTAAAAACGTACACTTAAGCGGTGGCGTTGGTATTGGTGGCGTACTTGAACCTTTGCAAGCGGCTCCTGTAATTATTGAAGACGGCGCTTTCATTGGTTCCCGATGTATCGTAGTTGAAGGGGTACATGTTGGGAAAGAAGCTGTACTTGGTGCCAATGTTTGCCTGACTGCCTCCACAAAAATTATTGATGTAACCGGAGAAACTCCCGTTGAAATGAAGGGATATGTTCCTGCCCGTTCCGTTGTGATTCCAGGAAGTTACACTAAGAAATTTCCAGCAGGAGACTTCCAGGTTCCTTGTGCTTTAATCATTGGAACTCGTAAACCTTCAACTGATTTAAAAACATCATTGAATAATGCTTTACGTGAATATGACGTAGCGGTTTAATCCGTATTCGTTTAAAAATCTTTATAAAAAGACCTATTGGATATTTCAATAATTATTGTCAATTACCGTGGTTGGAAAGCCTTAGACGAATGTTTAGAATCCATTGATACAATTATTTCGAAAACATTCTCATTCGAAGTCATCATTGTTGATAATTTTTCGAATGACGGACAATTCAACATTTTTAAACAAAAATATTCCAAGTTTACATTTATAGAAAACACTGGTAATAATGGTTTCTCAAATGGTTGCAACTTTGGTGCAAGCATTGCTACGGGAAACCATTTCCTTTTTTTAAATCCAGATACAAAACTTACTCTTGAAGCCCTTGAAACTCTTTTAGAAACGGCTGTTTCCCATCCAGAAATTGGAATTTTATCCTGTTTACAAATAAACGAAAACGAAGTTTTTTACAAACAAAACAATTTATTTCCGGCTTTAGGACGATTTTTCGGAGTGTCAAGATCTATTTTTAGAAAACTGAATAAGGCAAAATTAGAAAAACGTTTTAATAACAACAATGAGTTGTTTTATCCAGATTGGGTTACCGGAGCGGTCATTTTCATAAGCCGAGAATGGTTTAACAAAATTCAAGGCTGGAATGAAGATTTTTGGCTTTATTTTGAAGATGTTGCACTTTGTAAAAAAATTTCTGATACGGATGGAAAAGTTGCCGTTACCCGAAAAGCTACTATTTTCCATCAACATGGTGGTGCATCCCGATTAAACGTAAAGACAAAAGCACTCACGAAAACAGAAGTGATCATCTCAAAACACGTGTACATCAGCAATCAATTTTCAACAGGAATACAACTCTATTTACATACATTATTAATTTTAGGAGTTCTTAGTGAGAAACTATTTTTGTCGCTTTTAAGCGTGTTTTTATTTTTTATTCCAAAATTGAAAGTGAATCGATTGATGCTTAAAAATTTATCCATTTATTATTTAAATGTCCTACGAAAACAAACCTGGATTAGTCCTCGTGCAATGAATTACTTGAAAACAAAAGCATAACTTTTCAAATTTACTTCAAATGAAAATACTTGTAATTCAACAAAAAATGATTGGAGATGTTTTAGTAAGCTCCATATTATGCAATAATTTGCGCAAAGCCTACCCAAAAGCGCAAATTGATTATATGGTTTACGAATCTACCATTGCTGTTTTACAAGGAAATACAAGTTTCGATAATCTCATCCTTTTCCAGGAAAAACATCAAAAAAGCAAATGGGAATATTTTAAATTATTGAAATCCATTCGAACTGAAAAATATGATATTATTATAGATGCGTATTCCAAATTAGAAAGCTGGCTTGTCGTATTGTTATCGGATGCAAAACAAAAAATATCGTATTGGAAAAAAGGAAGAGACTTTCTTTATACGGATACGGTGATTAGAAAAAAAACGACCAATACCAATTTAGGTTTAATAATTGAACAGCGATTAGCATTGCTAAATCCTTTGCATCTGGATATTGAATTAGAAACATTTCCTAGAATTTATGTCACAAAAGTAGAGAATGATTTTGCTAGTTCACTTTTTGAATCTCACGGTATAGACCAATCTAAAAAAACAGTTATGGTCAGCATAATTGGAAGCAGTCCAGACAAAACCTATTCGTTGGAATATATGTCTCAATTAGTCGATTTTATTGCAGATAAGGAAGATGTGAATATTCTTTTTAATTATTTTCCAAAGCAAATTGAAGATGCAAAAACAATTTACAATGGGTGTAAAGAAAGTACTAGACAAAAAATTTATTTCTCCCTCTTAGGAAAAAACATTCGAGAGTTTATCGCCATCATGAATCATTGTGATATGATAATTGGCAACGATGGCGGGGCAATAAATATGGCAAAAGCATTAGAAAAACCCTCTTTTATTATTTTTTCGCCTTGGATTGACAAAAAAGGATGGGCCACATTTGAAGATGGAATTAATCATGTTTCTCTGCATTTACAAGAGTTTAAACCTGATTTATTTGAAGGTAAAACGGCTAAAATCATAAAAAAAGAAACCATTGCGTTTTACAAAGAGTTTACTCCCGAGTTGATTATTCCTGCTTTACATACTTTCTTGGAAACACATTTAGAATAATATTCTATTTTTGTAAAACATTCAAAAATTAATGAAATACAATCACAACACGAACATTTCAGTTTTAATAATTACATTAAACGAGGAAAATCAAATTAAGCCACTTTTGGTTGATTTAGATTTTGCTGATGAAATTATTGTTGTCGATTCATTCAGTACCGATAAAACAGAAGCTATTTGTAAATCATTTGAAAAAGTCACTTTCATTCAAAATAAATTCGAAAACTATTCTTCTCAAAGGAACTTTGCTATTTTACATGCAAAAAATGACTGGATTTTATTTTTGGATGCAGATGAAAGACTGACTCCTGCATTAAAGAATGAAATTATAGCCACAATAAAAACCAATGAAACCTTTTCGGCTTTTCTTTTCTATAGAACTTTTATGTTTGAAGGCAAAGTATTGCATTTCAGCGGGAATCAGAATGATAAAATATTTAGGCTTTTTAATAAAAATCAAGCTGAATATAACACAGACCGGCTTGTTCATGAAAAATTAAAAGTAAATGGAAAAATAGGTGTTCTAAAAAACAAACTGATTCATTATTCCTATGCTAATTTTCAAGCGTATAAATCGAAAACGATTCGGTACGGAGAATTCAAAGCACAGGAGAAGTTTTTAAAAAAGCAAAAGCCTTCGGTTTTATTAAATTTTTTACATCCTGCTTATAATTTTTTGTTCAATTACATTATCCGATTAGGATTTCTTGACGGAAAAAAAGGTTTGATTATTTGCTATTTAAACGCCAATTCAATTCACATCCGATATCAAGAATTAGAACAACTTTGGAAAAGACAACAACAGTTATCTCCAAAACAATAATTTCTTTTTACGAGCAATTTTTCTATGAAATTTCATTTGAAAATCGTTGGTATAAAAGCACATTTTTACAAAAACTTCATCGTATTTCTTATTGTAAAGTTTGGCATATTCATCACTCATTATTGCCAGCATTTCTTTTTTTGGCGTAAGCCTGTTGAAATTTTTCATGCGTAGCTCGAAGTCCATAAACTGATGGAAATTCATTCTATTTAAATCAACTAGGTAGAAACTATAGCTTCCATCATCTGCTTTTTTAATCAAAGTATTTCCTGGAGAATGATCTAAAAACTCAATTCCTTTTTGATGTAAATCAAATGTAAATCGGGTAAACTGCCGCAAGATATTCTCATGATCCGGATAATCAGGTTGCAGCACTAATTCTCTGAAAGTTAACTCTGCCTGAAGATGCTCACTGATATAAAAACTTTCTTGTAATCCCAACAAAGTGAAATTTTCAGCACAAGCTATAGGTTGTGGCGTACCAATTCCCTTTTCTAATAAAATAGCTGCATATTCGAAAGAACGTCTGGCTTTAGATTTTCTGAAATATTTGTAGGCAATTTTATTGATCAGATTTGGGGTTTTGAAAGATTTGATATTTATCGTTTTCCCTTCTAATTTAAAAAGTTTTATTTTGTTTCGCACTCCGTCGCCAAAAAGAATTCCTTTTGAATTGAAGCTTTCAATGATATCAATTAACACCTTTTGATTGGTTATCAATGACGTATTAAAAATTATAGTTCTTTTCAATTGTTTTATTATAAGATTAGTCGATTGTTTTAATAAAAGCAAAAATATTATTTAGCTAAATACTTAAACCATTGTCCGAAATTTTTAAAAAAAAGATAAAGTGATGAAATTCTAAGTACTTTATTATTACTAACATAGTTTTTAATTTCATCTATATTTTTTGTAGGAAAATAACCTAAAGTCTTCCATGTATCAGCTTCTATGTAATAAAAATCTTTAAATGTTTTATAATTTTCTTGATTTACTAATTTCCATTTTTCAAAGAAAGAGTTATTAATTTGTACATTATGTCCCCAATTTTTTAATTTGAAAGCTAATTGGTCTTCGGTTCTTGATAAACATTCATGCAAAAGAATTTTATCCGTGTAAATTACCCTTGCTTTTGTCTTTCTGCCTACTTTGTAATTTGGATAGTTTGTAGCAAGTAAAACTCTTGTAAGATTTTCAACATACAATATTCCTTCATTAGTGTATTTGTACAAGTGAGTTAAAAAACAACCTATTTGAACAGGATTTTCTTTTGGGTTTTTCAAAAAAGAATCATACTTCCTAAGATCATTTATAAAACCTGAAAAATCTAAAAAGTATTCATCTGCATCAATTTGAATTAACCAATTTCCTATTCCCATTTTATCAGAAAGCATTTTTCTTTCTCTAACCTCGCATTCCATTGTAGTTAAACTTGACACGTAAAAATCATCTTCATATATAGCAATTTTATTTTCAACATCAAATGCATCAATCCATTCAAAAAAAGTATCATCAATAGTAAAAAATTCACCGTTCCATGTTTTTCGTTCCTTATCAATAGCTAAAAAAATAGTATTAGATTCTTTGTATATTGTTGGTATCGAATTTTTTAATAGTTCATAATCGTACGAGACTAAATAACCTACTTGTATTTTTCCTAACATAAACATCAATTTGAAATTTGTTGCAATTTAGTATTAAATATCTATTTTTGTTGAATGAAAAAAGAATATGATTATTTAATAGTAGGATCAGGTCTTTTCGGTAGTGTTTTTGCGCATGAGGCAACAAAAGCGGGTAAAAAGTGTTTAATTTTAGATAAAAGAAAACACACCGGAGGAAATATTTATTGTGAAAATATTGAAGGAATAAATGTCCACAAATATGGCCCGCATATTTTTCATACCAATGACAAGAAAATATGGGATTATGTAAATCAATTCGTGAATTTTAATCATTTCGTATATTCGCCTCTATCGCTTTCAAAGGGTAAACTTTATAATCTACCTTTTAACATGAATACCTTTTATCAGCTATGGGGAACCAAAACGCCGGCTGAAGCAAAAAATAAAATTGAGCAGCAAATTAAGGAGTTTGGAAGCGACAACCCTAAAAACCTCGAAGAACAAGCACTTTCATTGGTGGGAAAAGACATATACGAAACCTTGATCAAAGGGTATACTGAAAAGCAATGGGGCAGAAAGGCCACCGAACTGCCTGCTTTCATTATTAAAAGACTTCCCGTTAGATTTACTTTTGACAATAATTATTTTAACGATCGCTACCAAGGAATCCCCATTGGAGGTTACAATAAAATTATAGAAAATTTATTGGAAAACATTGAAGTGAAACTTGATACAGATTATTTCGAAAACAAAGAGTACTTTGAAAATATCGCAACAAAAATTGTTTTCACGGGGAAAATTGACGAATATTTTGATTACCGGTTTGGAAAACTAGAATATCGCTCGTTGCGATTTGAAACACAAATTCTGGATACCGAGAATTTTCAAGGAAATGCAGGCATTAACTATAATGACATTGAATATCAACATACTAGGATCGTAGAGCATAAACATTTTGAATTTGGCAACCAAAAGAAAACTGTAGTGACAAAAGAATATCCTGAAAATTGGACGTCCGAAAAAGAGGCTTATTATCCTATTAATGACGAAAAAAATCAAGCGATATATCTCAATTATAAAAAGCTTTCCGAAACCCTTAATAATGTAATTTTCGGAGGCAGATTGGCAGAATACAAATATTACGACATGCACCAAATAATTGCATCCGCATTAATTAAATCTAAAAAAGAACTAGAAAATGGTTAAAATTTTTACAGTTACACATAAAGAGACCCCTATTTTATTTAACGAATTGCATATCCCGATACAAGTCGGCGAAAATGTAGACATTGCAACAAATATTTTGCGAGACAACACGCTCGATAACATTGCTAATAAAAACAAAAACTACTGTGAATTAACTGCTTCTTATTGGATTTGGAAAAATATTACGGATGTTGAATACGTTGGAATCTGTCATTACAGGAGGTATTTTAATTTTTTCAATCCCTTTTATAATTTCCAACCTTCCGCTCAAAAAAAAATTAAGATTGATGATTTTAAAAAAACAAAATTAGTTAAAACTGATGGAGAAATTTTAGAAAAAAAAATCATTAAAATACTCTCGGAGTACGATGTAATTCTTTGTAAACCATATAAATTTAAAAATACTACACTGACTCAAAACTACTGTGAAGATCACCGAAAAGAAGATTGGGATTTAACAAAAAAAATAATTAGTGAGAAGTACCCGCAATACAAAGAAAGTATTGTAACCCATTTAGACGAAGGTCGACTGTTTCATGTAGCAAATATGATGATTTGTTCCAAGAAAATTTGGGATGATTATTACACCTGGCTTTTTTCTATTCTATTTGAATTGGAATCTAAAGTCAGTATTCCCAAGGATGACTATCAAGCACGAATTTTCGGGTTTATATCTGAAAGATTAATTAATCTTTATGTTTATCATAATAAATTAAAAATCAAAGCAATTCCCACTTATAAAATAATCGATCTATAATCATGGATATCAATCAAGAAATACACAATGCTTACGAAGTCATAAAAAATGGAGGAATCATCCTCTACCCCACTGATACCGTATGGGGAATTGGTTGTGACGCCACAAATCCAGAGGCTGTCGCTAAAATTTACAAACTCAAGAAAAGAGCCGAAACCCAAAGCATGATTGTTTTGATGAATGGCGATAAAATGATTTACAATGTATTCAAAGACATTCCGGAAGTAGCCTGGCAAATTATGGATTTCTCTGACCTGACCGATAGTGAACTGGCAAATCAAAACCCAACCACTTTAATTCTGGACAAACCACGAAACGTAGCACCCAATTTAATCGCAGCTGACAACTCACTAGGAATTAGACTTGTAAAGGAACCTTTTTGTTTTAAATTGATGGAAAAAATGAAAAAACCGTTGGTTTCCACATCAGCAAATATCTCCGGACAACCTACTCCAAAAAGTTTCAAAGAAATCAGTCCTGAAATTATAAAAGGCGTGGACTATGTTGTAAATTTGCATCGCGAAAAAATTGCCGGAAAACCATCTACAATTATAAAATTGACAAGTGATTCTCAGGTAAAAGTGATTCGGAAATAATTGTTTTTTTACCGCTAATTCAATTTTAAAAATGGATGATTTAATTTATAAAGATGCCTTAGAATTTGAATTTAACGAAAATAATATTCACTATGAGAGGGAAAAAGAGTATTCAGTTAATTATAAAAATTCAATTTTAAAACATAAATTTTATGCAGATTTTATTATCCATGACAAAATAATTCTTGAAATAAAAACTGTCGAATGTTTTAACAATAGTCATTACAATCAGTGTTTAAATTATTTAAAAATTTCTGGAAACAAACTTGCAATATTGGTTAATTTTAACTTGACCTCTTTAGAATACAAACGTATCGTTGATACCAAAAAATAATTAGCGAATTTGCGGTAATAAAAAATGAACTACAAAACAGCCTTACATAACAAAATATTCGAAGTAATTTCTCAAGCTTCTCAAGAACTTAGCGTTGACAGTTATGTGATTGGTGGTTTCGTAAGAGATTTACTTTTGAAGAGAGACTTTAAAAAAGACATTGATATTGTTGCCGTGGGCAGCGGAATTGAATTGGCTTTAAAAGTGTCACAACTGCTTCCTAACAAACCAAAAGTTCAGGTTTTCAAAACTTACGGAACAGCGATGCTGCGTTTTGAAGACACCGAAATTGAATTTGTTGGAGCCAGAAAAGAATCCTATAATTTTGAAAGCAGGAATCCAGTTGTAGAAAACGGCACCTTAGAAGACGACCAAAATCGTCGTGATTTCACCATAAATGCACTGGCTTTATCTTTGAACACCGCTAATTTTGGAGAACTCTCCGATCCTTTTAACGGATTGGAAGATTTAAAAAACAAAATAATCAGAACCCCTTTGGATCCGGATATTACTTTTTCTGACGATCCTTTGCGCATGTTGAGAGGGATTCGTTTTGCAAACCAATTGGGATTTGAAATCGAAGAAGATTCGCTGAATTCGATAACCAAAAATGCGGAACGAATCAAAATTATTTCCGGAGAACGAATTGTCGATGAATTGAATAAAATACTTTCGACAGACAAACCCTCCGTAGGATTCTTGCTATTGTTCAAAACTGGACTTTTAGATATTATTCTTCCAGAATTGACTGCTCTGAATCAAGTGGAAGAAATTGAAGGCCATACCCATAAAAATAACTTTTATCACACGCTGGAAGTTGTCGATAATATTTGTCCGCATACTGATGATGTTTGGTTGCGCTGGTCAGCATTATTGCACGACATAGGTAAAGCACCAACGAAACGTTTTACTAAAAAACAAGGCTGGACCTTTCACGGACATGAATTTCTTGGTGGCAAAATGGCAAAAAAGATATTTGAACGTTTGCACATGCCGTTGAATCAAAAAATGAAATTTGTGCAAAAAATGGTCATGATGAGTTCACGACCGATTGTTTTATCCCAAGATACGGTAACGGATTCTGCAGTGCGCCGTTTGGTTTTTGACGCTGGCGAAGACGTTGAGAATTTAATGACACTATGCGAAGCGGATATCACAACGAAGAATCCAAATAAATTCAAGAAATACCACAATAATTTTGAAATCGTCCGCCAGAAAATTGTAGAAGTCGAAGAACGGGATCAGGTACGTAATTTCCAGCCACCAATATCAGGTGAAGAAATTATGGAAAAATTTAACTTAAAGCCTTCAAAAGAAATCGGAATGCTGAAAGAAGCCATAAAAGAAGCCATTTTAGAAGGAGAAATTCCAAATGAATATGAAGCTGCTTTTCAATTTATGCTAAAAAGAGCCGCAAAAATCGGATTAAAGATTAACGCTTGTTGAATTAACAATTAATTACATTTCAAATATCTTTGCAAAAATTAATTTCAAACAATGAAAAAAGAGAATAATTACGTTATCATTTGGTTGTTATCAGGATGCTTATTATTGTTTATGATGGTTGTAGTGGGAGGAATTACCCGATTGACCAATTCCGGTTTATCAATGACCGACTGGCATTTAGTAACTGATACTTTTCCTCCTTTAACAGAAGAAAAATGGTCACACGCTTTTGAAGAATATAAAAAATATCCGGAGTACCAAAAAATAAACATCCACAATGATTTTACGTTAAGTGATTACAAATTCATTTATTTCTGGGAATGGTTTCACCGTTTTATAGGGAGAATAATAGGTTTAGCGTTTATCCTTCCTTTTATATACTTCTTGTTCAAGAAACGTCTTTCGACAGAGACTATAAAAAAATGTGTTGTTCTACTATTCATGGGTGGTTTTCAAGGATTTCTGGGTTGGTTTATGGTACGTAGCGGATTAATCGACAATCCGGATGTAAGTCATTTTAGATTGGCATTACACCTTACATTTGCTTTTATAACGTTTGCTTACACACTCTGGGTAGCTTTGGATTTAATCTACCCAAACAAAGCGACAGCTATACCTCCATTACGAAATCTTGCGCGTGTCGCATTAATTTTTCTAGTTATCCAAATCATTTATGGCGGGTTTGTTGCGGGTTTAAATGCGGGTTTGATTCACAATCATTGGCCGCTGATGAGTGATGGTCAATTCATTCACGAGAGTGTCTTTATAGAAAAAAGCACCTTGTTTTTAAATCTTATCGAAGGAAAAAGCGGCGTTCAGTTCGTACATCGAACTATGGCGTATGTCGTGGTAGGATTAATTCTTGCTCTTTATTTTACAAGCAGAAAATACACTCTTTCCTCACTTCAGAAAAAAGGAATCAATATATTGGTGTTGATTGTCTTCTTGCAATTTGCATTAGGTATCCTTACTCTGCTTTACAGTGTCCCACTTTGGTTGGGATTACTACATCAAGTGATGGCTTTCTTTTTATTAACGGCAATGACATTCACTTTACACCGATTATCAAAATAAGAAATAAACATAACCCACGGTTTAAACCGTGTTCAATTCAAAATAATACCTGACTATATTGTCGCATTTCTTTGTTTACCAACATAAATGTCTAAACTTGCCGCTCAAGATAAATTTTTAGATTTATCAGATTATGGAAGACCATTTGGAAAATTTCTTGCCAATCAATTAAAAAACACTCGGTTTACTCCTATTCATGTCACCTTACTTTTTGGTGTTTCGGGCTTGATTGCTATTTACTGTATTCTGCAAGGAAGTTACTATTTCGCAAGTTTTTTTATCATTTTGAAATCAATGATTGATGCAGCAGATGGTGAACTGGCACGCTTAAAAAACACGCCTTCTTATACTGGAAGATACTTGGACAGTGTATTTGATATCATCTTAAATTTTCTGCTTTTAATGACTATTTGTTATGTTTCAAAAACATCATTTTGGGTTACTATTTTGGCTTTTATCGGCATCCAATTGCAGGGCACTTTATACAATTACTACTATGTGATTTTAAGAAATAAATCCGTTGGCGGAGACACTACCAGTAAAATTTTCGAGTACAAATCACCCAGAGCTTTACCCGGCGAAACCCAAAAATCTGTCGATATTCTGTTCCGTGTTTACACCCTCGTTTATGGCACATTCGACAAGATCATTCACACACTTGATAAAGAAGCTTACAAAGTAAAAACGTTTCCTAATTGGTTTATGACGATACTTTCTATCTACGGTTTGGGCTTCCAACTATTGATAATTGCGGTAATGTTACCTATGAATTTAATTGAATATATCATTCCGTTTTTTATACTTTACACGGCACTCATTTTTGTTCTAATTGGAATCCGAAAAACATTTTTAAAGGTATAAAAGCACTATAGACATATTCTATACTAAATACCTAATTCACTAAAAAAGAGTTATTTAATACCCATTATATACTTTATCTGTTTAATACCATTATCAGCCTATCCAACTCTTGAAATCAGAAACCTTTTCTCTACTCACAATTACTTCTTCGTCTTTGTAAGAAGGTAAAATAACTTTCAAACGGGAGTTGCTATAGACTACAATTTCTTTAATTGCTTTAAGAGGAACTATGAATTTTCGGCTTACCCGATAAAAATCCTTTGGATCTAATTCCTGTTCCAAAAGTTCTAAAGTTGTTTCTATTAAATAATTCCTATTGTCAAAAGTATGCAAATAGGTTCCTTTATTTTCACTAAAAAAACACTCAATTTCATCGGCAGAAATCACCTTTAAATGTTGGCCTATTTTTACAGAAAATCTTTTTTTGTAATTTTTTTCAAATGGATTAGACAGCATTTTTTTGATTTGTTCAAAATCCAATTGTACTGTTTCCAGTTTAGGTAAACGCGCCTTAAATTTTGTAACGGAAACCTCTAAATCATCTTCGTCAATAGGCTTCAAAAGATAATCAACACTGTTCAATTTGAAAGCCCGTAAAGCATATTTATCATAAGCCGTGGTGAAAATTACTGCACTTTTAATAGATACTTTTTCGAATATTTCAAACGATAATCCATCTGACAATTGAATGTCCAGAAAGATCAAATCCGGATGTTCATTATTAGAAAACCAAGCAATAGCTTCTTCCACGGAATGCAATAGCACTCCAACTTTAATATTTAGTTTTTCCAGTTTTCGTTGGAGCAACCTCGCCGCTGGTTTTTCGTCTTCGATAATTATTGTTGTCATTTTTTAAGTTAGAGGTTAGAAAATAGAGAATAGAAGTAAGAGGTTTTACTGAATACTAAAAAAACTGAACACTGAACATTTATCCTTATTGCCATTTTTCGCTTTTCTCTTTTTCCATCAATTCCTTAATTTTTTTCTCTTCCCAGTTTTTTCCAAAAATCCAATTGGGCAAAAAAGTAGAAAAAGCGTGAGTTGTTAATCCAATTCCCCAGAAGAAAGCCGTAAAGAAATTCTCCATTTTAAAATAGCTTTCACCAACATCTAAATCTTGAATATTGACAAACACAATCATTAAATTCACTACTAGATAAACAATCAAATGTATGTAAAATCCTTTTATTTTTTTTACACGTGCGAGCGCTTCATTATACTGTAACTCTGTAATTGCATCTGTTTTCATGATATTAGCGGTTTTGATTTTTATCTTTATCCATCAACTCATTAATCTTTTTTTCTTCCCAATTAGTTCCCAAAAACGGCATATAATTAAAGACTTTCATGCCATGAAAAAACAATCCAATTCCCCACCAAAATAACGGCCAAAAAAACCATAAGTATTGAGGGGATGTAGTCAAATTAATGATTGCCAAAGAAATAATCACAATACTATAAACCGTTAAATGTCTGTAAAAATCTTTTATTTTTCCTACCTGCTTTTTTGCTTGAAAATATTTTTCTGAGTTGTCCATATTAGTTTGTATTTTTTTTAAAATTTAGGGAATCTCAATTCCATTTATTATTCTGATTGTCTTTTTTCAAAATCTCATTAATCTTTCGCTCTTCCCATGATTTTCCGTACCCAAAAACTTCAAAACCATGAAAAGTAAGTCCCATTCCCCAACCCAATAACGGAAACCAAAACCATTGAAAATTTGCACTATAACTTAAATTAATAAAAATCAAAAACGAGATTACTAAACAATATGAAATTAAATTTCCGTAGAATCCTTTTAGTTTTTTTACGTGTTCTGATGCTCTCAAATATGCTCCAGTTTCATCGTTACTATATTGTGTTTCCATACCTGTAATTTGTTTAGTTAAAATGGGGATTTTGACCGTAAAGGTTTGTTCGTTTTGAGCAATCAGGACTTTTCTAGTAGTAATAATTCTATATCTGTTGACAATATTTTGTAAGCCAACACCTTGCCGATCTTGCAACACTTCTTTCTTTTGATAATCGTTTTGAACAGCCAGATAATCACCCTCCACATAAATCCTGATATATAACGGTCTTTGTTCGCTAACCACATTGTGCTTTACCGTATTTTCGAGCAAAAGCTGTAAAGAAAGTGGCACCACTTTGGCTTCTGGATTTATAGCTGTTGTTGGTACTTCATAAAACAAGCTGTTCTCAAAACGCATTTTTAATAAATTCATATAGGTTTTGGCAAAAGCCAGTTCTTCTTCCACTGGAACCAATTCCTTGTCTTTTTGTTCTAAAACATACCGGTAAATTTTAGATAATGAAGTCGTAAATCGTTGCGCATTTTCTGGATTTTCTTCAATAAGAGCACTTAAAACATTCAAACTATTGAAAAGAAAATGGGGATCTATTTGATTTTTTAAACTTTCAAACTTAGCATTTGCGGTTCCTGCGATGATTTTCTGTTCTTTGACTTTATTTTCATTGTAAGCTTTATAAAAATGCAAAGCGTGAACGCCTAACAGTACAATAAAAGTAATAATTGATGATTCTATATAAGCCTGAGGAGTTTCATTGGACAAAAATTCTGAAAATGAGTTTCTTTCTATAATTACTTTTATAAAAATTCGCAACAAAAAAATCACAAATAAGGTGAGAAAAAAAGAACTTACAAATCCAATTAGTATCCGTTTTGGAACGTAAATATTATCTTTAAAAACTTTGTCCAAAAATACGAACAAAGCAGCATTTACAAGATACAAAGTAACACTATAAAGCATACAATATAAAAAGTAAACGTACAATCTAGGACTAAACACCTCACTCCCAACAGTAATAAATTCAATAAGAAATGACACTAAAAAAATTATAACCCCAATAAATAAAGCTTTTAGTAATTGTGGTTTTATATACATTATTCTCTTTTTTTCAATAGTTTTTATTCTCTATTTTGTTCATTAAAATGACTAATTCGAAACAATCAACTGAATTATTTACAATTTTTCTGTGCTGCTAATGCTCTGTCCAATCCCCATTTTGGAGAAAAAGGTGTTTCAGGTTTAAAAGTAGCAAAAAGTCCGATAGCTTTTTCAATTTGCGCACACATTGGCTTCGTGTCTGTTCCCCAAAATTGAGCTCCACCAATTTCAAATTCGGCTTTACCAAAAACAACTCTTGGGTTTTCCGGAGCAATTGCTTGTGCTTTTCCGTACAATTCCATAACCGTTCCGGATAATTTTTGTCCGTTTGTCATTGGGTCAAAAGCAATCCAAGCCGTATGAATCATTGCTTGCATAACCAATAATTCGGCATTATTTGGATTTTTATCCATTTCTAAATCTAATGATTTTTGCGCTTTCGAAAGTAATAAATTCATTTGATCTTTATCTTTTGTTCTAAAAGCAGTTGTGGTATTCACCAATGCAACATAATAATTTGGCAACCAGCTTGTTTTTTCAGCACCGGAAATTCTTTCGAACAAATCAGAAGCTTCCGTGTTTTTTCCTTCGCCCCATAATTGGAATGCTTTTCCCATACCTTGTTCAAATTGCCCTTGAGCCGATAATAAACTACAGATAAAAAATACGATTGTGGTGATAATTTTGGTCATGATTTCTTGTTTTTAATGGTTGTTTTTTTGATGATTGAAACATTGTGTTATTTATACTTCAAAAGTATCTCGGTTTTCATTGGATTAAAATTTATAAATACTGAACTGTCAATTTTGATGGATGAATTGTGATTCAGTCAAAGGTCTTAAAGCCGAAAGTCATAAAGTGGAATGAATTTACGTTTATTAGGATTTTATACCTTTGACATTATGACCATTTTTAAAGATTTTTCAACTGATTGTCTTTTTTATCGTTGCTAATCGTCCAAAAGAATCCTACGAAGAAAAAACGATCGGCCGTAGGAATAATTGCTTTTCTGTTATAAAAGCCCGCATTATCCGGATTGTTCGCATATTCGTATCCAAAAACATTTTGACTTCCTAAAACATTAGAGACCGAGAAGTATAAAATCTTTTGTTGTGAGAGCAAATACGCCCAATTGAAGCTCAAACTGTTGTACGATTTGGTTTTTCCATTCATAAATTTCGTTTCATTTGGATTATTGTAGGATCGTCCGGAACTGTATGAATTCGTGAAACCTATTTGCGATTTCCAATCGTTTATCCAGTATTTAGTAACGATTGATAAACTGTGATCCGCAACAAAACTTGGTGTAACTTGAGAACTGAAATTTTTATAATCTCTTTCGGTATTGATGTAGGAATAAGAAACCCAATATTCTAAATTTTCGATTGATTTTCCATCTCTCCAAAACAAATCCAAACCTTTAGCATAGCCAGAACCGGTATTATTGTAAACCGAATTATATGCGGCCATTTGGGTGTCGAATTTTACTAAATTACTGTAGTCTTTATAATAGGTTTCGGCACGAAATGTTTTCCCGTTTTTATGGTATTGAAAATTCAAAATGTAATGCGAGGCTTTTTCGCTTTCAAACTGATTGTTGTTGGAATATTTAATGTATTCAGCACTTGGAGTTTGAGTAAAATCGCCATAAGCAAATGAAAACTGACTGTTCTTTGCCATTTTATAGGCAAATGAAATTCGGGGGGAAATAGCGGTTTCGTTCAGCAAATTGTTATTCGAAGCTCTTAAGCCTACTTTTGCAGCCCATTTTTTAGAGAAGAAAATATCAGCTTCCGTGTAAACAGCCGCAATGTTCGCATTGTAGCCATTGGTAAAAACCGACCCTGAATTTTCGTTGAAATCTTCATTGAACTGGGTAATAAAATAATCTGCCCCAAAGGAAATTTTTACTCTTTCAGAAAAACTTTTTTTCAATTTTAATTTCAAATGAGCTGCATTTTCATCATTCGCCACTTTATCTGAATCTAAATTTATTTTGTTGTTGCTGTAGCCATAACTCAATCCAGAAGTAATTTGCCAATTGTTCCCAAAAACGCCTTTGTAAGACGAATTTAAATAGAAATTATTGTTATTTAAATCAACTCTGATTTTCTCCGGCGAATTGATATTTTCCTGATTAATATCAAATTTTGAAGAGTCAAAAGCAGCGTATACTTTCAAAATCCCATTATTAAAATTATAACGGTACACCGTTTCTCCAGACAACGATTGAAAAGGACTATTCCAATCCACATTTTGTGGAATCAAAGCCTGATACGGCGCTAAATTGATGTAATTCGCATTTACGCTCAACGAACTTTTTTTCCGTTTTTGGGTGTTTCCAATTCCTAAACCCACAGTCATCAATGCTATTTCAGTTTTATTTTGGTCTGGGTCATCTTGTGTATTCAAAAGTAAAACACTGGATAACGCTTCGCCATATTCCGCTGAATAGCCGCCTGTAGAAAATGAAATTCCGCTGAACAGAAAAGGAGAAAACCTTCCTCGTGTAGGCAGATTATTCATGGTTGCGCCATAAGGTTGCGCCACCCGAATCCCATCAACGAAAGTTTGTGTTTCATTAGCCTCGCCGCCACGAACAAACAATCGCCCATCCTCACCTACCGTTTGTGTTCCTGGCAACGTTTGCAAAGCCGCAATAATATTTCCCGCAGAACCCGCTGTAGTTACGATGTCTAATGGTTTCAAAACCGAAACTCTAGCTTTATCGCCCGCTTCTAAAGTTCCAGCCGTAATCACAACTGCATCTAGAGACGTAACGCTTTCTCGTAATTTGATGATTTTATTTTTAAAATTAGCGACATCAATTATGGTTTTTAAAGTTTCATAAATCAGGAAACTCACCACCAAACTCTGATTTCCAGTTGTTGTAGTCGTAAAACTAAAATCGCCTTTTTCGCTGCTGGAAGTACCATCATACGTTCCTTCGATAAAAATATTAGCTCCAGAAACCGGTTTTCCTTTTTCATCTACCACTTTCCCGGAAACTGTATTTTGTGAAAAAATAGTCAAGCTGAATAATAAAAAGGCAAATAAAAAAATCGAATTAAGACTTTTCTTGGAATGATTTGGCTGTTTAATACATGTTAGTTTCATCGTATTTAATTTTTTTATGAATCAAATATATTTTAGAAAAGAAGGTCGAAAAACAATACAATACTGAACTGTTGAAATACGAGGATGAGTTGTAATAATTTTAATTTTAGATTATATTTACAACGTACTATTGCGCTTCAAAAGCAGGATCAGCATGAGGGATAGTAGTGAAAATCCTTTCTTGGCAAGCTGTTAAAGCTAGACAAGAAAGATTGTAACGAATAGCCCGACCGGAGCTTTTGCGCAGGGCATGCCCAAAAACAAAAAAACTAAGTATGGAAATAAAAACCGAAAAAGAGAAAATGATTGCCGGAGAATATTATTTAGCAGGCGATCCTGTTTTAGTAAAAGACAGGCGAAAATCTAAAAATTTGCTCCACCGATTAAATGTTGTGGAATACAGAATAACTAAAAAAGCACGAGAAATTCTAAAAGAATTGATTCCCAATGCCGGAGCAAATCTATATATTGAACCTCCATTCTTTTGCGACTACGGCTACAATATCAGTTGTGGGGAAAATGTGTATTTCAATGTAAACTGTGTTGTTTTAGACTGTGCCAATGTCACTATTGGTTCCAATGTCTTTTTTGCACCGGGAGTTCAATTGTACACCGCCACACATCCGCTGGATGCTGAACTGAGAAAAACGCTGGAAAATGCCTTGCCAATAACCATTGGTGATGATTGCTGGATTGGAGGGAATTCCGTTATTTGTCCTGGAATCACTATTGGAAATGGCTGCGTTATTGGTGCAGGTTCAGTGGTTACTAAAGACATTCCTGACAATTCTTTGGCGGTAGGAAATCCGGCAAAAGTGATCCGGCAATTAAATCAACAATAATATGATCCAACTTAACAAAATTCATCATATTGCCATTATTTGTGCCAATTATCAAAAATCTAAAACGTTCTATACAACTGTTTTAGGACTTACCATTATTCAGGAAATTTACCGTGAGGAAAGACGATCGTATAAACTTGATTTGGCACTTAACGGAGAATATGTAATAGAATTATTTTCTTTTCCAAATCCGCCAAAACGTTCTTCCGCTCCTGAAGCGGCAGGAATGCGTCATTTAGCTTTTGAAGTAGCCGATATTCAGAAAACACGCGATTATTTTGTGAATCAAAACATCCCTTCCGAAGAAATACGCATCGATGAATTTACCCAAAAAAAGTTCTTCTTTATTGCCGATCCGGATGAATTACCTTTAGAATTTTATGAAAAATAAGATACTTCCTAAATTTAAAAGAATAAAATAATACCAGAATCGCAAAAGAAAACCATGCCTTTCTTTTTTTAATTCTAATCTGGCTTTGTTTCTTTATCTTTGCAACATTGAGTTAAATTCTTTTTATTACACTAATAAAGATTCCATCCCCCTTTTAAATGAACACTACTGCAAGAATAAAAAAAAATTATCGCTTCATTAAATTCCGAAAATTAGTTATTGTCTCTGTTTTGATTGGTTTTCTTTCTGCTTTTTTAGGTGTTATTTTAAAAAATGCTACAGAATATTATGAGGAAATATTTTTTCATCAAGCGACTATCAATCCACTATTCTTAGTTATTTTCCCCGTATTTGGATTGTCGATTATTTATTTTCTTAGGGAATATTTATTTAAGAAAAAGGAAAATAAAGGCATAAAAGAAATCTTTGAAAGCACCAATTCTAAATCTAAAAATTTACCCAGTTATAAAATCCCTTCTCATTTCATTAACGGATTATTGACCGTCGTTTTTGGCGGTTCCACCGGGATAGAAGTCTCAACTGTTGTGGCTTCGGCAACCATTGGCTCCGTTGCTCAAAGAAAGCAAAATGTGTTTAGACAATACAAAACTGAATTGATATGTGCCGGAATTGCCGCTGGAATTACAGCTATATTCAGCAGCCCGATCGCTGGAATTCTTTTTGCGATAGAGGTTATTTCTAGAAAAGTCACTCGAGCATTCTTACTTAGTAACTTGATTGCGGTTGCCATTGCTTTTGGGCTGGTATTTTTATTGGACGAAAAACCACTGTTTGCAGTAAATATTACAACTTGGCATCTTAAAGCCATTCCCTATTTTATTCTTTTAGGCATTTTGTCAGGATTGAATTCTGTGTATCTAACGCGCAGTGTATTGTTTTTCAAAGCCCAATTTACGAGAATAAAAATTCCATATTTCAAAATTATAATAGGATCGCTGATTTTAAGTTCCTCTTTATTCCTGTTTCCACAGCTTTATGGCGAAGGCTATCATGCTATTAAAACTATTTTTGTTAGTTCGAATGAAATGTCATTGACTTTCCCTCTGGCACTAACAATCATTGGCATCATCATCCTGAAACCCATTGTAACATCAGCCACACTTGCTTCAGGAGGAGATGGAGGCGTTTTTGCACCCAGTCTTTTCATGGGTGCTTTTTTAGGATTGCTTCTTGCTTTAGTTACAAACACTTATTTTAATGCTCATGTAATTCCGATAAACTTTATTATCATGGGGATGGCTGCCGTTTTAAGCGCCAGTATTCATGCCCCTTTTACTTCTATTTTCTTAGTTTGTGGGCTAACGAATGATTACACTTTGTTTATTCCTATTTTGTTGGTTTGCTTAATATCAAAATATACGGCAAAAATGATTTACCCTTTTACCGTTTATTCCTATTCGCCAAGTTTAATAAAATAATCTCCTATGCACGTTCAAAAAATAAAAAGGAGTTATCGCAAAACCAAATACATCCTCTACAAGGAGACTTTGGTTGATTTCAAAGAACATTCCTGGGCTTTTTTGGGTTCTTTTATTGGCATTGGAATAATAGCCTATTTGCAATCAAAAGCTTTACCAGAATCTGATGTTATATATTTAATTGGATCCTTTGGCGCATCGAGTGTATTGGTATATGGTGTGATTCAAAGTCCATTAGCACAGCCTAGAAACCTTATTGGCGGCCACCTGGTTTCAGCTATTATAGGTGTAACAATTGCTAAATTTGCCCCTGATATTCTATGGTTATCCGCACCGCTTGCAGTTTCCTTGTCTATAGTTTTGATGCAAATGACAAAGACGCTTCACCCGCCGGGAGGTGCCACAGCATTGATAGCCATAATTGGCTCCTCAAAAATTAAAGAACTGGGATACTGGTATGTGCTGTATCCTGTGCTAACTGGCTCACTCATACTCCTTGTTATTGCATTGATTGTAAATAACATGACATCAAAAAGACAATACCCAAATCATAAAAAATACCACCAGTACCGAAAAAGAGTAGCCCGTGTATTTAAAATAAAAAAACTGTAACTTTTTATTCAAATAAGTGATTTGAAAACAAAATACACTTTCCTTCTTTTCTTCAAAAAGACTTTGACATTGATGTATTCCTTTCTCGTGCATACGCAAAAATCTTATTAACAAATCTGAAATCTGAAATCTAAATCTAAAATTATATTTTACCTTTGGACTTTTAATATAAATAAAGATTATGGTTTATAAATTTAGAGTGATTCTAGACGCGGAAGAAGATGTTTTTAGAGACATTGCAATACTTGAAGACGATACTTTAGAAGATTTACACAATGCTATTTTCAATTCTTTTGGTTTTGACGGGATGGAAGTAGCTTCTTTTTATACTTGTGATGAGACTTGGAACCAAGAAGAGGAAATTTCACTTTTTGATACCGGTGATGTTCCCGGTGAGCAAAAAATCATGAGTGACTATCAATTATCTGATATTTTAGACAAACAAAATACCAAAATTCTTTATGTCTATGACTTTATCAATATGTGGACATTCCTTGTAGAACTTGCTGCTGTAGAAGACCAAGTGCTGGGTAATTTATATCCGGAAACTATTTTTTCTCACGGGGAAATGCCGGATGAAGCGATGGAGAAAAACTTTGAATCTGACAATGCCGATAACTATAATGATGAATTTGAAGATGGCTTGGACGAAGATGATCTGGACATGTTTGAAGGCGATGATAGTTTTGAAGACTACGGATTTGAGGAGAATTGGAATTAGCCTTCTCCCCAACCTGCTCCAAAGGTGAGGGCGACTAACCATATAAAAATAAAATGAATGTCCGTATTGATACCCAATGAACATTTTTTTACGTGGCTTTCTTTGTTAGGTATGATTCCAGACAATTATAAAAAAAATTAACAAATACAAAATTACGTCTCATCTACCCCTCCTTAGGAAGGGACTGAGGGGAGGAAATCTTATAAAAAACATGATCAACTTATATAACACACACATCGAGAACTTATCCATTCATAGAGTGGGTAATAAAAGCAGAAACGAAGCCATTTTTTTATCAGAGCAGCCCTTTAATTTAAATGATGAAATTGTTCCCTTGATGAAAGAATTTTTCTTTAAACCCTTTAGAGAAAAAGAAGAAAACTATTTTCAGTTTGCCCATGAAATTGATTTGGATTACAATGATATGTTCAAGTTTGCAACAGAAGTTTTTGACAATCCAAGTAGCGTTCATGAGATTTCTAAAAAAATCACAACCCACTTATTTGAGCAATCCAATCATCCGCATATCAAGAATGGCGAAGTGTACGTTACATATTTATCTAACGTAAGTATTGATAATAATGTCGTGGATGCGATAGGGATTTTCAAAAGTGAAATACAAGCAGATTTCTTGCAGTTTGAAGAAAAAGCAACCCATTTAGAGATGATTTTGCAACAAGGTGTGAGTTTAAACAAGTTAGATAAAGGCTGCATCATTTTTAATTATAAAAAAGAGGAAGGATACAAAATCCTGACTGTTGACAGCAACCGCTACGATGCCAGATACTGGCTAGAGCATTTCTTATCAGTAGATGCTTTTGAGGATGAAAACTTTATCACTAAAAAGTATTTAAAATTTTGTCAGAACTTTGCTAAGGATGTTGTTTTCCCAGCCGAGGACAAGAAAGAAGAAGTAATGTTCATGAACCGTTCCGTGAACTATTTTGCCAAAAATGATCAGTTTGAAGAAACTAATTTCCTGAACGAAGTTTTAGACAATCCAGACCTTATTCCTGAATTCAAGAACTACAAAATGGACAAAGGAGAAAAATACAGTATTGAAGATGTTACTTCTTTTCCTATTGCAAATGCAGCAGTTTCTGATGCTAGAAAATCAATCAAAAACATCATTAATTTAGACACACACATCCAAATTAAAATGGATTTTATCAATCCTGAAAGTGCTGAAAAATATGTTGAAAAAGGATGGGACGAGGAAAAACAAATGTACTACTATCTCGTTTATTTCAACAAAGAAGAGAAGAGCTAGTTTAAGTTTACAGTGTTCTATTGCCGTTTAAAGCACCAATAATGATATCAATCTCCAATTACGAAAGTGTAATTGGAGATTTTTTTTAGAAATAAATGCAAAAACCAACCTTGTAAATTTACGGTTCTTAAAAACTACCAAAAATGGCGCATCCATTTTTCAAAGAAAGTCCGTTTAAAACCTTGATTTCATTTCATAAGCTTATCGAAGCCTTGGAAGAAATTGCGGGTGCCAATGTAGATTGTCACGCCAATTATGCCAAAGCATTACTCCTAAAAATCGAGCGTTTTCCAGTTTAAACTAGGTAATTTTTTTAAAACACAGCAATACCGTGATTCAACTGAAAAACAAGGAAATTTATACTTTTGTTTTGAATAAAGTACTGGTTTTGAAATTTCTGGTAATAAAATGAAAAGCTGCACTCATGATACCGCCCATTGATTTTGCACTTTTAAAATTCAAATCATTGGTGTACCGATAAAGCTCTAATCGCAATTGTTCAATATGTGCCTCGGGAGCAATTACGTCCTCGCGCATAATTTTCAACAACCGCTTGATCCTGTTTTCGGCAGAAAGGATTCTTTTGGCTAAAACGGCTCTTTCTTCATCCTTATATTGCTCTATGGAACTGTTTTGAAGCTTTTCTTTAACTAATTTTACCATGGGGTAATTTTCTTTAAAAAACTGAGGGCGGTACACTTTGAAATTTCCTTCGTAGCATTGCTGATCAAAATCAATAGCACGTATTTTATAGACCACTTGATCAAAATCATGGGTGGGCACAATTACATAATTATAGGAACGCATATCCCCTAATAATCGAATCATACAGCGTTCATTGAACTTGACAAATTCTTTGGCTATTTGCGCTTTTTCGGTTTCGGTGCAATCAATGAGCAGTGTTTTCATAAACACATCACCAGGAATCCCCATAATATGTTCTTCTATTAAAGTGTCTTCATATACTAAAAAATTTATTTTGTCCGGAGAAAGAATATGCTCTAACTCCAGTCCGTAAATACGAGAAGCATCTGCTTTTTTAATATAAAAATGGGTGTAATTATCATTTAGTATGTTCCTGACTTTTATTCGAAAAGGTTTTGAATTTCCAAAAGTGCAGTAATCAATGGAATCCACATTCAAGAATTTGATAATCCCCAGATTACCGTCAGAATGGAGTAGTGAATAGATTTTTTTTAGATTCAAATCAATTTCTTCTCGCTCAAAATCATTGTAGTATACCCGTATCCATAACGTATCCTGGTCATTTTTATCATAGACCGTTATTGATCCGGAAAAACGCAATAAGTCATCGTAAAAAATAGAAACTTTTGACAAGCGATCAAACCGTCCCAAGTATTCTAAAAGTGATTTATTTACAGGATAGGATGGTTTTTTAAAAAGCATTACTGGCTCACTCATTGAAAAAAAAATTTAATACAAATTTACGATAAATTAAGGCGTTGCTTGCGATTAGTTTCTAAAAGATATTTTAATAAATTCTCATTTTTTTTCATAAAATAAATACTGACTAGACAATAAAATAAGATATAAATAGCAAAACCATCATTTTATGTTAAAAATATTTGATACAAAAAAAAATAACCTTTATATTTGGTAGTCTCCAAGACTCTTTAACTATTTAAAACCTACTGATGAAGAACAAACTAGAACTTTATTTCAGGGCGGCTCAATCAGCTAAGATTGGAATATGGAAAATGGACCTGCAAACGAATCACATTTTTTGGGATGCGGTTACGAAATGTATTCTAGAAGTTCCTGAAAATTATGAACCCATAATTGGGAATGGAATTAATTTTTACACCATGGGTGAGAATAGAGACCGAATCAAAGTTCTTATTAATAGTGCAATAAACCACGGGATTCCATTTAGTGATAAATTTGAGATTACGACCGCAAAAAACAATATCAAATATGTAGAATGCATTTGTCAAGTCGATGTGATTGATGGAAAAGCAGTATCTCTACTAGGTACTTTTCAAGACATTACAAAGGAGCAAAATCTAATCAATGAACTTCAGCTCAGTGTTGAAAAATTCTCTTCTGTTTTTTCCAGTGCCAATGATGCCATCCTAATTATAGATACCTCTAATGGTATTATTACAGACTGTAATTCCAGATCCACCGAACTTACCGGATATTATGATTCGGAAATCAAAGGAATACACCATTCGAAACTGTTTCCTATGACATTTAGAAAAGAGCTTCGTTTTTTCTTGAAATACAATTTAACAAAGAATGAATATACTGTCAACGAAACATCCTTAAGGACCAAATCTGGAAAATCAATTGCTGTTGAAATTGCTTCAGGCAAAAAATTTATGGTGGACAACATTACCTATTTAGTCTGTTTTGTCAGAGATATCAGCGAAAGAAAAAATGTTGAAGCAAAAATGAGTTTGCTTTCCCTAGCAGCCTCCGAAACTACAGACACCATTGTAATTGCAAATCCTAACGGTGAAGCAGTATGGGCAAATCAGGCTTATTTAGACCTTACAGGGTTGAAAATGGAAGAAGTAATAGGCCAAAAACCCGGCTATGCCTCTAAAGGTCCAGAAACGGATGAACAAGCCTGCGAATTCCTGCGAAAGGCAATTCAGAATCAGGAAAGTATAAAAATCACCATTCTTAATTACACTAAAAACAAAGAAAAATATTGGTTTGAACTTAATATAACAACGGTATTTGACAGCCATAATACCTTTATTCATTTCATAGGCGTAGGCCGAAATGTAACCTCAAGAATTGAAAAAGAAATAGAGTTAAAAAAATTATTGGATATTACCAACATTCAAAATAATAAATTATACAATTTCACGCATATTGTTTCCCACAACATCCGCTCCCACACCAGCAATCTATCTATGGTAATTGATGTGATAGATCATACCGATGATATTACTGAAAAACTATCTTATTTTGATTTATTCAAAGAAGGCACCCAAAAACTCTCTGAAACAATTGAATATTTGAATGAGATTATAACCATTCAGCAAAAAATAAATATTGAAAAGAAAGGAATTCGCTTAAGGCAAGAAATTGAAAAAACAAGAATGGCTTTGAGTCAGGCCATCAAAGAGAGTCAAATAGTAATTACTCACACCATTCCTGACCATTTGATTGTAAATGCTATCCCCGCTTATTTAGACAGCATATTACTTAACTTATTTACCAATGCGATTAAATATAAATCCCCCCATAGAACTGCAACTTTAGAAATTAGCTACGAAGCTAAAGACAATTACAGCATTATCAATTTCAAAGATAATGGTTTGGGATTAGATTTAGAAAAAAATGGTCACAAGCTTTTTGGTATGTACAAAACGTTTCACGGCAATGAAGACGCGAAAGGAATTGGATTATTCTTAACCAAAAACCAGCTGGAAGCCATGGGTGGAAAAATTGAAGTAGAAAGTGAAGTGGGGCAAGGTTCTAATTTTAAAATTTATTTATATGAAGAATAAATTAACATACATCATTGACGATGATAAATTAAATGTAAAATTGATGAGCATTCTCATTTCTAAAAATAAGTTTTGTGACGAAATTGAATCTTTTCATAATCCCCAATTAGCCTTAGATAAATTAAAACATTGTTTTGATACTAATGAAAACCTGCCGGACACTATTTTATTAGATTTAAATATGCCGGTCATGGATGGTTGGCAATTTTTAGATGAATTTTTGCTGATAGCCTTAGAAAAAAAAATTACAATTTTCATCATGACATCCTCAATTGACCCTAATGATATTGAAAAGACAAAAAAATACCGTGTAGTAAAAGACTATATCGACAAACCTATTACGTCACAAAAATTAGATTTATTACGTAAATTAATCGAAGAAATAAACTAAAATGAATTTTAGAGTACCAAAATCATACCTTATTCGTCCTATATAAAATTATAAAGATGACCCCTTTGGAAACGATACTCTTTATTAAAAATCTCCACAAACGTTATGGCACACTTCAAGCTTTAAAAAACGTTTCTTTCGAAATACAAAAAGGTACTGTATACGGGATTCTAGGTCCTAACGGCAGCGGGAAATCAACTACTTTAGGAATTGCGCTGAATGTGGTCAATAAAACCTCCAGTGTATACCGCTTTTGGCGGGACAATGAAAACTCATGAAGCCTTGAAAAAAGTGGGTACCATTATTGAAATACCTAACTTTTATCCCTACATGACGGCTAAGGAAAACTTAAAGTTGGTTTGCAAAATCAAAGGAATCCAATCTGCAAAAGTCAGTGAAAAGCTGGAATTTGATACTGGCAAAGTAATAAAAGGCGATTTTTCAGTAAGAAGATAATATAAATTTTGTTATTTTTAACACATGAAAAAAACTTTACTTATTTTCTTCACTTTTTTATCAATAAGTTGCTTTGCTCAATTTAGCAAAACACATTATATACCGCCTCTTACGGCGGCAAGTAATAATTTACCCGGTGATCATTATTTATATATTTCTACTCCTAGTATTACCAATGTAAAACTCGAAATTACAGCGATTGGCGGAGCGACTATTTCAGCAACAGTCAATAACAGTAATCCTTACAGACATGATATTGGACAAGGAATCGACACACAGTTATTTACTTCTAAAACTCAAATAGGAGTTATTGCTAATAAAGGTTACATTGTTGAAGCTCAGGATTTAATTTATGTAAGCGTTAGAGTCAATGCCGGTAGAAATATACAAAATGGAATAGTATCGTATGTGCATGCGGGAGGATTAGTGTCAAAAGGAAATAGTGCGCTGGGAACTACATTTAGATTGGGCGCAATGCTAAATCCTCTTTTTGATACATCACTTTTAAATTTCGCTTCAGTATTTGCTACAGAAAATGGAACAAAGATTACTCTTTCTAATATTCCTTTTGGAACTATTTTAACAGATGGAACAGTTGTTTCTGGACCTATCACTGCTAATCTAAATAAAAACGAAAGTTATGTTATTGCACTTGAAAACTACAACAATTCCGTGTCTAACAGCTCTAAAATGATTGGCGCTTTAGTTGAATCAGACAAACCAGTAGTAGTTAATTCAGGATCTTTTGGAGGCAGTAACAGTACATTATTTAATGCTCAGGGCTCTCCCGCAGGCAGAGATGTCGGTTTTGACCAAATTGTCCCTTTTGAAAAAACGGGTAAAGAATATATTTTTGTTAAAGGACTTGGTGCGGTTCCGAACGAGGAGTTAGAACGTGTTTTATTGATTGCTAATAAACCATTAACCTCAATATACCTCAATGATGGCATAACTCCCTATATAACGTTAAATAATCCTGGTGATTATATCGCTATAGATGGGAACCAATTTGTCAATGGAAATCTTTATGTAAAAGCATCCGAAAGTGTATTTGCGTATCAAAGTATTGGGGGAAGTAATTCTCCTGCCAATCAAAATTTATTTTTTGTCCCGCCCTTAAATTGTGCAACGCCAAGCATTGTTGATAATATACCTTCTATTGAATTGATAGGAAGCACAATTTATAATGGCGGATTGAATATCGTTACTGAAACAGGAGCTACCGTGACTGTAAACAACAATACGCTCAATAATAACACTGCTATTCCTGTAACAGGAAATTCAGGTTTTGTGAGATATACAAGTAATGGTTTATTCGGCAATATATCAGTAAAATCCACCAGACAAGTCTATGTTTCTTACTTTGGGACAAATGGCGCGGCTACTTATGGCGGTTATTATTCCGGTTTTGACACAAAACCAGAAATTGTAACTGATAAAATTACAGTATCTAATTCAAATTGCATCCCAAATGTTATTCTAAAAGTAAGTTCACTTTCATCATATGATAGTTTTGAATGGTATTTCAATAACGCAGTAATACCTAATACAAACAGCAATTCTTATACCCCAACGCAGCCAGGTTACTATCAAGTACGAGGCAGTATTTCAGGATGTAATTCTCCACCTGTATTGTCTGATTTAATTCCTGTTAGTACTTGCGAAACAGATACAGATCTTGACACCGTAAATGACAATATTGATCTTGATAATGACAAAGACGGTATTACAAATTGCACAGAATCCTATGGAAATCAAGTCTTGGATCTTTCAAATCCTTCAAATGGAACTGTAGCAGTTGGTCTTTACTTAAATTCATTTACTGGAACAATTACCACGTCAACAACTGCAAGTACAACGCCATTTATTGGAAGCAGTGACGGAAGTTTTATTTCCAATGTACCAGCAGGAAAAGGAAACTTTGTTAGTTATAAAATGACTTTTTCTAATCCAATCAGTCTCGAAATGAAATATCCTATTACCGCAAATGCAACTGACTTGCTGAATGCTGATGCTGAATATATAGTAAATTCAGATGTAAACAAAACCATTACTGTACTAAATCCAAGTGACCAACTATTAATTGATACTAACTATGATGGCATCTATGAAAGTGGGGTAAAACAGCATTCTTCATTTGAAATCAGATTTAGATTAAACAGCATCACTCCATTGGCAGCAGGTACAGGGACATTTCAGTTTTTAACCTATTTATCGAACTCAATTAGTTTCACTCATAAAAATTTATCGGATACTAATTCCAATAAATCCACATTAACAGTAAACGCTGTTTGCGTTCCTAAAAACTCCGATAATGACGGAATTGCGGATCAATTAGACAGTGATAGCGATAATGATGGAATTGCAGATACCATTGAAGCACAAATAAATGCTACTGTAGTACCAACAAATACCGATACCAATAAAAACGGAATTGATAATGCGTTTGAGCCAGGACTTACTCCTATTGATACCGATCTCGATAGTGTCCCTGATTATTTGGATTTAGATAGTGATAACGATGGGATTTTAGATTCAATAGAAACGGGAAATGACCTTGATTCTGATGGAATCAGAAATTATCGTGATTTAGATGCTGATGGTGATTTATGCAATGATGTCATCGAAGCCGGATTCTTAGACCCAAACAATGACGGAGTATTGGGCAATAATCCAGTTTCAGTAAATACAAATGGTCAAGTAATAAGCGGCTTAGGATATACTACACCAAATAGTAATTACACTACCGCTGCTCCTATAACTATAACAACACAACCAACAGTTTCGCCAACTTGTGAACTACAAAATGCAGTAATTACTCTAGCTGATAATGGTGGAAACATCTATCAATGGCAAGTATCCACTAATGGAACTATTTGGAATAATATTACAAACAACGCAACATATTCTGGAGTAACTACAAATTCCTTGACTGTTACCAGTGTAAAAACCACAATGAATGGATATAAATATCGTGTAAAATTAGATAAAATTGGAAACAGTTGTGGCTTACTTTCAAATGACACTACTTTAATTGTATATACGTTACCAACAGTAAATAATGCAACGATTATTCAATGTGACGATGATTTAGATGAGGTAACCACATTTAATCTAACGGTTAAAAATGATGAGATTTCAAGCAATTTTGCAAATGAAACCTTTTCTTACTACACTTCATTTTTAGGTGCTACAACGGCAAACGCTTCAGAGTTAATTAGTACGCCTAAGGCTTTTACGAATACAACACCTAGAATTATGAAAGTATATGCAAGAGTACTTAATTCTAATGGTTGTTTTAGTGTAGCTGAATTGACCCTAAAAGTTTTAGCAACACAAATTCCAAGTACATTCAAAAGAAAGTTCGTGCAATGTGATGATTTATTAGACATAAACGGCAATAACAATGCAAACAATGATAAAAGAGATGGTGTAAGTACTTTTGACTTTAGCAGTGCAGAAACAGATATAAAAAATTTATTACCCGCGGGAAATTATACAATAACATTTTATCGCAATCAAGCCGATGCATTAGCAGAAATAAATGCAATCACCAATATCTCTAATTACAGAAATATTGGTTACGTAAACACTCAAGAAATTTGGGGCCGCGTAGACAGTGATACAGATAATGCTTGTTATGGCTTGGGACATTACGTAACACTTACAGTTGAAAAACTTCCGTTTGCTTACGCTGTGTCTATCCCAAGACAATGTGATGACAACCAAGATGGAAAATATACTTTTAATACAGCTACATTAGAATCTGATTTAAAACAAGGACAAACTAATGTTACTGTTACTTATTTTGATCAAAACAACAATTCGATATCAAGCCCATTTCCTTCAACCTATACTACAGGCACACAAACGATAAAAGCAATTGTTACTAATAATTCAACTTTAAAATGTTTTGACGAAACTTTGATAACATTCACAGTGGATGATCTTCCAGAAGCTTTCCAAGTAACTGTAAATTTAACAACCGTATGTGATGATGAAATAGATCCTCTGTTACAAGATGGTAAGTTTGGTTTTAATACGAGTACTTTTCAGAATACGATTTTAGGAAATCAAACAGGAATGGTTGTCAAATATTTTGATGCAAATGGAGCTTCTTTATCTAGTCCGTTGCCAAATCCTTTCATTAGCAGCACCCAAAACATTACAGCCGTTGTGGAGAATACTGCTAACTCAACCTGTAAAGCTTCAATTATTTTACCTTTCATTGTAAATAGTTTACCACCTATAAACTTAAATTCTGATGGATCAGAAAACGAATTGGTATGCTCTAATCTTCCTACTTTTTTTGTAACACTAAATGCAGGGATTCAAGATGGATCCCCAACTACTGACTACACCTATAAATGGTTTAAAGATAACGTTCTTCTACCAAATGAGAACAACTACACGCTAGATGTAAATCAAGAAGGAAACTACACTGTAGAAGTAAGAACAGTTTCAGGATGTTCTAGAATTCGAACTATAAAAGTTACAGCTTCTGATATTGCTAGTATTACCAGCATTGATGTAGTTGATCTAGCAGATACAAATACGGTAACCGTTAATGTATCCGGAAAAGGAATTTATGAATACAGTCTTGATGCTCCGTCCGGACCTTTTCAAGATTCAAATTTCTTTGATTATGTACCAGCTGGAATTCATGAAGTATACATCAATGACAAAAATGGTTGTGGAACAGTGAGCCAAAAAATAGCCTTAATTGGCGTACCTAAATTTTTCACTCCAAATGGAGACGGCCAAAATGATTATTGGAATGTAAAAGGAGTAAATGCTGATTTTAATGCAAATTCTACCATCTATATTTATGATAGATACGGCAAATTACTAAAACAAATTACAGCTTCCAGTCAAGGCTGGGACGGTACTTTTACAGGGCAGCCATTACCCTCTGATGATTATTGGTATACCATAAAATTAGCTGATGGAAGAGAAGCTAAAGGTCATTTTAGTTTGAAACGATAAAACAATTAATAGGGCATGCCACCATAAATAGAAAAGGCCTACTCATCAATATGCGGAATTAG
This sequence comes from Flavobacterium bomense, assembly GCF_003970355.1. Taxonomy (NCBI): domain Bacteria; kingdom Pseudomonadati; phylum Bacteroidota; class Flavobacteriia; order Flavobacteriales; family Flavobacteriaceae; genus Flavobacterium; species Flavobacterium bomense. Next base: position 50,553 of record NZ_RYDJ01000006.1, read on the forward strand.
CCCTTTCTATTTATGCTGTCGGGCTATCCGCGCTACTTCGGTAGCTTGCTGCTATCCCTCATGCAAATCCCGGATAATATTATTTATGAATATCAATTAATCTAAATTTTATGGTACAATACCGTCATAGTTAAAATGTGTCGCAAAAAAAACAACTGACATTTATACCTCACAAGAGACCATTAAAATTGTGTAGCAAACAGCGAATTAAAACCAATAAAAGGGATCTAAACACCAAAAAAAAAGCCATTCGAATCAACGAATGGCTTTTCAGTTTTATAAAAATAAAATTAGATTTTAAATCTTTTTCTATCCGTTTCTGTCAAATATATTTTTCTCAAACGAATCGATTTTGGAGTTACCTCAACATATTCATCTTTTTGAATGTACTCTAAAGCTTCTTCAAGAGAGAAAATAACTGGAGGAATAATTCTAGCTTTATCATCATTTCCTGATGAACGAACGTTAGATTGTTTTTTCTCTTTAGTTACGTTGACACACATATCATCGCTACGGGAGTTTTCTCCAATTACTTGACCTTCGTAAATTTCATCATTAGGATTAACGAAGAATCTACCACGATCTTGCAATTTATCGATAGAGTAAGGAATCGCTTTTCCTTTTTCCATAGAAATCAATGACCCTTTGTTACGTCCAGAAATTTCTCCTTTGTAAGGCTCATATCCTATAAAACGGTGTGCCATAATAGCCTCACCAGCTGTAGCAGTAAGCAATAGGTTACGCAATCCAATGATTCCACGAGACGGGATATTGAATTTTATGATCATACGCTCCCCTTTAGTTTCCATACTCAACATTTCTCCTTTACGGAAAGAAACAAACTCTACCGCTCTTCCAGACAAATTCTCTGGTAAGTCGATTGTCAATTCCTCAATTGGCTCACATTTTTTGCCATCAATTTCTTTGATGATAACTTGTGGTTGCCCAATTTGTAACTCATACCCTTCTCTTCTCATTGTTTCAATAAGAACAGACAAGTGAAGTACTCCACGACCAAAAACCATGAACTTATCCGCTGAATCAGTTTCACCCAATTTCATCGCTAAGTTTTTTTCCAATTCTTTATTCAACCTGTCTCTGATATGACGAGAAGTTACAAATTTACCTTCTTTCCCAAAGAAAGGAGAGTCATTGATGGTAAATAACATACTCATCGTTGGCTCATCAATAGTAATTGTTTGTAAGGCTTCCGGATTTTCAAAATCAGCGATAGTATCCCCAATTTCAAAACCTTCAACTCCAATAATTGCACAAATATCTCCAGCAATTACTTCTTGCACTTTTTTACGACCTAATCCTTCAAAAGTATGTAATTCTTTAATACGTGATTTCATGATTACACCATCTCTTTTGCACAAAGAAATCTGCATTCCTTCTTTCAAAACACCTCTTTCTAAACGACCAATAGCGATACGACCTGTAAAAGCAGAGAAGTCTAATGAAGTAATCAACATTTGAGGAGTTCCTTCTGATACTTTAGGAGCCGGTACATTAGCAATAACCATATCTAATAATGCTTCCACATTATCAGTTACGTTTTCCCAATGATCAGACATCCAATTGTTCTTAGCTGATCCGTAAACTGTTGGAAAATCTAACTGCCACTCTTCTGCTCCTAATTCGAACATTAAGTCAAAAACTTTTTCATGCACTTCTTCAGGAGTACAGTTTTCTTTATCTACTTTATTAATAACAACGCATGGTTTCAAACCAAGGTCTAGTGCTTTCTGTAATACAAAACGAGTTTGTGGCATAGGCCCTTCAAATGCATCTACTAGTAGACAAACACCATCAGCCATATTCAATACACGCTCTACCTCTCCACCAAAATCGGCGTGACCAGGAGTATCAATAATGTTGATTTTTGTTCCTTTGTATACTACAGAAACATTCTTTGAAGTAATGGTAATACCTCTTTCACGCTCTAAGTCGTTGTTGTCAAGGATTAAGTCACCTGTATTTTCGTTATCGCGAAATAACTGACAGTGATACATAATTTTATCAACCAAAGTTGTTTTACCGTGATCGACGTGGGCAATAATTGCAATGTTTCTAATAGATTCCATCTGTGATTTTTAATGGGTGCAAAGGTACACTTTATTTTGATATAAAAAATATTTATGTAATAGTTTACATATTCTTAACGCATTAGACACAGAAATAGGTCTTTAAAAAAATCACGAAAAATAAGTTATTATGTTGTTTAATAATTCACAAATAATTATTTATATTTGAGTAATGAAAAGTAAAACCAATCAAATAATTATCATTTACATTGTAATTTCAATGTTTGTAGCAACCATTAGTCATAAATTATTACAACCTTTTATTTCTGATTCAAACCACCAATTTTACACTTTCACAAAAGACATCTTATACATATTTTTAACCGGAATAATTTTCAAACTCATTTTATCAAAAAATGACACTCGAAACATATCCATTTTTGAAAAGCTGAAAAACACAAATGATGAAATAAAGGAATCGAATGAACAATACCATATTGTAGCAAAAGCGACAAGTGATACTATTTGGGATTGGAAAATACAAGAAGACAGCTTTTCTTGGAACAAAGGTATTGAAACTGTTTTTGGCTATAAAGAATACGAAGTTGGTAATAGTTCAAAATGGTGGTTTGATAAAATTCACCCCGAGGACAGTATTAAAATGTCTGTCAAACTCTACTCTTTTATCGAACAAAAAACCGAAAACTGGCAAGATCAATACCGTTTTAAATGCGCTAACGATTCCTATAAGTATGTTCTTGACAGAGGTTTTCTCTTGAAAGATGAAAATGGGAAAGCCGTTAGAATGATTGGAGCCATTCAAGACATCACAAAACAAAAAGAAGAAGAACAAAGACTAAAATTGCTAGAGACTGTTATTATTCAATCAAAAGATTCCATCATCATCACCGAAGCCAATTCGATCGACGGAAATATCCCAAATATCACCTACGTAAACCCGGCTTTTTCAATCATGTCAGGATACAATTCCGAAGAAAGTATAGGAAAATCCCCAGAACTTTTTAATAGTCCCAATTCAGATTACGAGGAATTAAAAAAACTGATAGCCGCTATACAAAATAAAGAAGAGTGCATTATTGAAACCATCAGCTATACAAAAAACAAAAAAGAATACTGGGTACGCTTCTCCATGATACCAATATACAATACTGATAACGAACTTTCACATTGGATCTCCATCCAGAGAGACATCACTGATGAAAAAAAACAAGAAAAGGAAAAAGAACAGCTTATTCGAGAGCTAACACAAAACAACAAAGATCTAAAACAGTTTTCGTACATTACTTCACACAACCTTAGGGCTCCATTATCAAATTTGACAGGACTTTTGAACTTAATCGAAGACATTCCTATTGACAATCCAGAGTTAAAAGAAATTTTATATGGCTTCAATAAATCTACGCATTTATTAAACGAAACCATTAATGACTTAGTCAAAGTAATCATCATCAAAGACAATCCATCAATCAAAAAAGAAGCAGTACTTCTTCAAGATATTTTTGAAAATGTGTTCAATCAACTCAACTTTCAAATTGAATTATACAAACCCATTATAAAAATTAATTTTGAAAAAGTTTCAATTATCAACATCAATAAAGCGTATATAGAAAGCATTTTACTAAACCTATTAACCAACGCTATAAAATACAAATCCGAAAATAGAAAACTAAAAATAACAATCACAACCAGCGAAATTGACGACACAATTGTATTAATTTTCAAAGACAACGGAATAGGCATCGATCTGGAAAGAAACAGAGATAAAGTTTTTGGCCTTTACCAGAGATTTCATAATTATCCGGACAGCAAAGGATTAGGGCTCTATTTAGTAAAATCTCAAGTTGAAACTATGGGAGGAACAATTAATATTGAAAGTGAAGTCAATAAAGGAACTATATTTACATTAACTTTTAAAAATAAATAATATGTTAGATACAATTTTATGTGTTGATGATGACCCAATAACACTTATGCTATGCAAAAAAGTAATCAACAAATCATCCTTTTCTAACGAAATAATTACTTCTCAAAATGGCGAAGAAGCGCTGAAATACTTTAATACTATCAGACAAAATAATGATGACAAACACCACCATCCGCAATTAATTTTTTTGGATCTAAATATGCCCGTAATGGGAGGATGGGAATTTCTGGATTATTTTAACAGCCCGGAGTTTTCAGATTTTAGTGCTATTAAGGTAATTGTACTTTCTTCTACAATTGATCCGGAAGACTTAGAAAAAGCAAAAAAATACCCCATGGTAATTGACTTTTTATCAAAACCAATAACCCTATCTATGCTTGAATATTTAAAGAATAAGATTAGCTAATATTACCCATAAAAAAAACTCCCATCCTAAGAATGAGAGCTTTTTATTTATATAAAATAAATTGTTTTAATTACAATTTAGCAACAAGCTTCGTTAATTTAGATTTTAAATTAGACGCTTTGTTATCATGAATGATATTCTTTTTAGCTAATTTATCAATCATAGAAATCACGTTTGATAATTTAGAAGTAGCATCTACTTTATCAGTCGCTATTCTTAATGCTTTTATAGCATTACGAGTAGTTTTATGTTGGTATCTATTTAATACTCTTCTCTTTTCGTTACTTCTAATTCTTTTTAGAGCTGATTTATGATTTGCCATTTTATTATGTTTTTATCTTTTACTATATTTTTGTAGTCCGTAAGGGAATCGAACCCCTGTTACCAAGACGAAATCTTGGCGTCCTAACCCCTAGACGAACGGACCATTATCCCCTAAGTTTTATCAATTAATCAAAATTGAATTTGTAGCCCGTAGCGGAATCGAACCGCTCTTACATGGATGAAAACCATGCGTCCTAACCGATAGACGAACGGGCCATTTTCCCTCTGAGTTCAGGATCACTTTAACCTGCAAAAAAAATAGTAGCCCGTAGCGGAATCGAACCGCTCTTACATGGATGAAAACCATGCGTCCTAACCGATAGACGAACGGGCCCTGCTTCTCTAATGCGGATGCAAAAATACAACTATTTTTGAAACGTACAATAGTACATGCAAAAAAAATTATTTTTTTTTAATATGCCTTCGCAAACAGTACTCGGCCTACTGAGTTTTCACCAGTAAAAACGCAGCTTCCCGCTTCTTCTATTCGGTCTAAAGGGATGCATCTGATGGTTGCTTTCGTTAAGTCTTTAATCTTTTCCTCAGTTGCTGCAGTTCCATCCCAATGTGCTGATACAAAACCTCCTTTCGCATCTAAAACCGCTTTGAACTCTTCAAAACTGTTTACCTCAGTAACATGTGTATTTCTATATTGCAATGCTTTTTCAAATAATTCTTTTTGAATTTGCGCTAGTAAATCGTTGATATACGTTTCAATTCCATCTTTAGAAACGACTTCTTTAGTCAATGTATCTCTTCTTGCAACCTCAAAAGTTCCATTTTCTAAATCTTTAGGACCTACAGCAATCCTAACCGGCACCCCTTTTAATTCCCATTCTGCAAATTTAAAACCAGGCTTTTGAGTGGTTCTGTTATCATATTTGACAGCGATTTGTAATTTTCGCAAAGCCACAGTCAAAACAGTTACTGCTTCAGTTATTGCCGCTAATTGTTCCTCTGTTTTATAAATAGGAACAATCACGACCTGAATAGGCGCTAAACTAGGAGGCAATACCAGGCCTTGGTCGTCTGAATGCGTCATCACTAATGCCCCCATCAAACGAGTAGAAACACCCCACGAAGTTCCCCAAACGTACTCTTGCTTTCCTTCGGCTGTAGCAAATTTGACATCAAATGCTTTAGCAAAGTTTTGCCCTAAAAAATGTGAAGTCCCCGCTTGTAATGCTTTACCATCCTGCATCAACGCTTCGATACAATAGGTTTCTTCTGCTCCAGCAAAACGCTCGGTTTCAGTTTTTATTCCTTTTATAACTGGAATTGCCATAAAATTCTCGGCAAAATCAGCATACACATGCATCATTTTTTCTGATTCTTCTACCGCTTCTGTTTTAGTAGCGTGAGCGGTATGCCCTTCTTGCCATAAAAATTCTGCGGTACGCAAAAACAATCTCGTTCTCATTTCCCAGCGCACCACATTTGCCCATTGGTTAATCAGTAATGGCAAATCTCTATACGATTGTACCCATCCTTTATAAGTAGACCAAATAATAGCTTCACTTGTAGGACGTACAATTAATTCTTCTTCTAATTTTGCATTGGGATCCACCATTAGTTTACCAGGTCTGTCAGGATCGTTTTTTAATCGATAATGGGTAACAATAGCACATTCCTTAGCAAAACCTTCTGCATTTTTTTCTTCGGCTTCAAACATGCTTTTAGGAACAAATAGAGGGAAATATGCATTTTGATGTCCGGTTTCTTTAAACATTCGATCCAACTCCGCTTGCATTTTTTCCCAAATTGCATATCCGTAAGGCTTGATAACCATACACCCCCTCACCCCTGAATTTTCGGCTAAATCGGCTTTGACAACCAACTCGTTATACCATTTTGAATAATCTTCCGCTCTTGTAGTTAAGTTCTTACCCATGTTTTATATTTTGGCACAAATTTTGTTTAATATTTATTTAACTAATAATTACGCAAAACTAACTATTTTTGTATTGTCCAACAATAAAAACTCCACATATATGAAAACTACCCCTTTTTCCGCCCCGAACACATCAATATATTATACGATCAGTTTTTTAACACTATTGTTGACCTCTTGCAGCTCTTATCAAAACAGTTCGTACTATGATTCTGACGGAATATATGGTAACACTTCCTACAAAATTACTGAACGAGAACCACAAAATGATCCAAATAACCAATATACTGCGTATTTCAATTCACTTCAAAACAACTACCAATCCAATGAAATTTTTACAGATGTAGATACTTACAGTGATTATGATTTAGAAAATGACACTCTTCAGGAAAACTACACTACTTATCCTGGATGGGGAGGTAATGCGCAATCCGTAAATGTCTATGACAACGGATGGGGTATGAATAACTGGTACGGAAACAATTGGGGTATGAACAATTGGGGCATGAATAACTGGTACGGAAACAACTGGGGATTTAACGGTGGTTTTGGATGGGGAATGAGCATGGGATTTGGGTGGAATAACTGGTATGGCAACAATTGGGGATGGAACAACTGGTATGGAAACAATTGGGGATGGAACAATTGGTACGGTAACGGCTGGGGAAACTATGGAGATGGTCAAAACAATGTCAATTATTCTTCTAATGCAGGCCGAAGAGGGTCTTCGTATTCCAATTCAAATACGATAAACAACACCAATCAAACAAGCAGAGAATATTCCAGAAACCAAACCAATACCACTATTGGCAGACGAGCTAATAACGCCAACTTTAGAAACAACACCACTGATTTGCGACGAAACGCAACGAATAGCATCAACCGAACAAGTCCTACATTCTCTAGGAATCAAGGTCAACCACAAAACAGTTCGTACAATACTCCCAGAAGAAGATCCGATATAAACAATGTGCGCAATCAAAACAATGCGCCTTCACGATCTTTCACACCAACAAGAAATGACAACAACAGCCCGTCGTCTTATAGCCCTAGTTCAAACATGTCCAGATCTAATAATTCAGGTGGCGGAAGATCTGGTGGTAGTGGTGGTGGTAGATCATCTGGCGGTGGTGGAAGAGGTGGAAGAGGATAAAAAATAGTGCGGAACCATCCTTTTTGATAAAAATTAAATATCCCAACAAAAAATGAAAAAACACCTATATTTATTACTCGCTGGCTTATCGTTTACCGTAGCCCAATCACAAGAAATTTCTGATGCACTTCGGTATTCACAGGACAATTTAAATGGAACAGCCCGTTTCAGAGCCATGAGCGGTGCTTTTGGAGCGCTTGGGGGCGACCTGTCATCTATCAATGTAAACCCTGCTGGTTCAGCGGTGTTTACCAATAATCAAATGGCTGTTACATTGACTAACTTCGATACTAAAAATAATTCAAATTACTTTGGCGGGACAGCAACAGAGAAAGAAAACTCCTTTGATTTGAATCAAGCAGGAATTGTATTTGTTTTTAATACCAGAAACCCAAACAGCAAGTGGAGAAAAATTTCCTTAGCCATAAATTATGAAAACGCCAATAATTTTGATAATGGGCTGTTTTCAGCAGGAACCAATCCAAACAATTCTATAGCTAATTATTTTTTGAGTTATGCCAATAATGGGAACGGTGGTGCTCCAGTTCCTCAGGATTTTGTAAACACAAATCCGGGAGAATCTATATCCCAATTGTATTCTTTCTTGGGTAGTAATCTTCCAAATGGTCAATATCCAAATTTAAGTGGCTTCGCAGCTCAGCAAGCTTTTTTGGGGTATCAAGGTTATGTTTTAAATGCCGCAGACGAGTCCAATAACAACTCTACTTTTTTATCCAACGTTCCTGCTGGAGGAAATTATTATCAAGAAAATTCCGTTTACAGTACGGGATACAACGGAAAATTATCCTTTAATGCAGCAACCTCTTATAATGACCAATTTTATTTTGGACTAAATTTAAATTCTCACTTTACTGATTTCAATAAATCGTCTAGCTTTTACGAAGACAATAGCAACCCATTAGGCACTAATGATCAAATCACAAGAGTACAATTTGACAATGATCTTTATACTTACGGATCGGGATTTTCATTTCAAGTAGGTGCTATTGCAAAAATTACTAACGAAATTCGAGTAGGTATGGCCTATGAATCTTCTACATGGTATACTTTGAACGACGAGCTTTCACAAAAGTTAATTACGGTAAGCGGCAATTCAACCGGTGAATTACCACAAGATGTGGTAGACCCGCAAGTGGTTAATGTTTACGAACCCTATAAATTGCAAACGCCAAGTAAGTTGACCGGGAGTTTTGCCTACGTATTTGGAAAATCTGGATTAATCAGTATCGATTACGCTTTTAAAGATTACAGTGACACCAAATTTAAACCTGAAAACGATCCCTTATTCAGAACCTTAAATAATGACATGAATGAATTGCTCAACGTTACCGGAGAGTTAAGAATAGGTGCCGAATATAAAATTAAGGCATTAAGTCTAAGAGCAGGATACCGGTACGAACAAAGTCCGTATAAAAATGCCGTAACCGTGGGTGATTTAACTGGGTATTCCGCAGGTTTAGGATATAATTTTGGATCTACCAAACTGGATTTAGCCTATTCCTATGCCAAAAGAAATTCCCAACAAGGTTTTTTTAATCAAGGATTCACTGATGGAGCAAGTATAGATGCTATTAACAACAATGTTTCTTTGACACTATTGTTTGAGTTGTAACGTCCTGAAAAATGAATTAGAAAAATCCGTTTCGTGATTGTGAAACGGATTTTTTTTAGCCCTGATGGCAGTGAAAATCCTCACGATTATTTTCGGGAGATTACTTCCCCTAGTAGTCATTTTTATAGGAGTTCAGTGAACTTTGTTTGTAGCGTACAGCAGGAATAGCTCCTTAAAAAGTGTAAAAGAAAAAGAAACAGAAACAAGTTCCGTTTGAATAAAAAAGTGTAATTTTGCAAAATTCCCAAATTATCGGGATTCTAATGTTATGAGAACGAAGTCTTTAAAAAAGAATAAAATAAACGTGATCACTCTTGGGTGTTCAAAAAATGTATATGATAGTGAAGTGCTTATGGGTCAGCTACGCGCAAGCGGCAAAGACGTTACGCATGAAGCTCCGGAAGCCGAAGAGGGAAATATCATTGTAATAAATACCTGCGGATTTATTGATAATGCCAAGGCCGAATCTGTCAACATGATTCTGGAATATGCGGACAAAAAAGAAAGAGGATTAGTTGATAAAGTATTTGTTACTGGATGTCTGTCCGAGCGTTACCGACCTGATTTAGAAAAAGAGATTCCAAATGTGGATCAATTTTTTGGAACTACAGAGCTACCACAATTATTAAAAGCCTTGGGAGCGGACTACAAGCACGAGTTGCTTGGAGAACGACTGACTACAACTCCAAAAAATTATGCCTATCTAAAAATTTCCGAAGGTTGTGACAGACCATGCAGTTTTTGTGCAATACCCTTAATGCGAGGAAAAAACGTTTCACAAACAATTGAAAAACTGGTAAAAGAATCCGAAGGTCTAGCAAAAAATGGCGTTAAAGAATTGATCTTGATTGCTCAGGATTTGACGTATTACGGATTAGATATCTACAAAAAAAGAGCGCTTGGAGAACTACTGGAAGCTTTAGTTAAAGTAGAAGGAATTGAGTGGATTCGTTTGCATTATGCTTTTCCAACCGGTTTTCCTATGGATGTACTGGAAATCATGAAACGCGAACCTAAGATTTGTAATTACATTGATATTCCGTTGCAACACATTTCAGATTCAATTTTGAAATCCATGCGTCGCGGAACAACGCAAGCAAAAACAACAAAATTATTAAAAGAGTTTCGCGAAGCAGTACCTGGAATTGCAATACGCACCACTTTGATCGTAGGATATCCCGGAGAAACACAAGAAGATTTCAATATATTGAAAGACTGGGTTCAGGAAATGAAATTTGATAGAATGGGCTGTTTTGCTTATTCTCATGAAGAAAACACACATGCCTATTTACTGGAAGATGATGTTCCAGATACTGTAAAACAAGAGCGCGCCAATGAGATTATGGAGTTACAATCACAAATTTCATGGGATTTAAATCAGGAAAAAGTAGGTCAAACGTTCCGATGCATCATCGACAGAAAAGAAGGTGGCCATTTTGTAGGCCGAACTGAGTTTGACAGTCCAGACGTAGACAATGAGGTTTTAATAGATGCATCAAAACATTATGTAAAAACAGGAGAGTTTGTGATGATCAAAATTATCGAAGCAACGGAATTTGATTTGTACGGAGAACCGGTATAATTTTTTAAACGATTTTTTAATATTTTAAAATGCTACACATGAAAACAATTCAATCAGTACTAGTGATCACATTTGTATTATTATCAGTCCACACCATTTCAGCACAATACGGAAACGGCGGTTATAATAATGGATATGGAAACGGGAACGGTTACGGAGGAAATCGTAGGATGAATAGCGGAATGGATCAAACCAGAACTCCTGAAAAACCTAAAGAAATTCCTGTTGAAGTTTCAGTTGCTAAAATAATGGAAACTATAAAACCGGAACTTAATCTGGATGAACTCCAAGTGGTAGCAATGTCTAATATCTTCATTGAAAGCTTCAGAACTCAAGGAATGCTTCTAAAGGCAGAAACCAGTCAGGAAGATAAAATTAAAAACATCGAGGCACTATCTGAAGTTACCGATAGAAAATTAATGGCATTATTAAATGAAGATCAGAAGGAAAAATTCATTATTTTAAAAAAAGAGCAGAAAAATCCAAAAAAATCAAAGTCTAAAAAGAAATCGAAATAATCGTTTTTTTATTTCATTATAAAACTCAAATCCTAATGAGAAATATTTTTTATACCCTATTTTTCGCCCTTGCTATTGCTGCTTGCTCCACAAATCCATACAAGAAAACTGAAAAGGTATATGACACCAAACTCAAAACATTAAAAAAAACGATTTCTAATAAGGATCCTAAACCCCTTCCGGTTGTTCCTCCGGTTGAATTAAACAGAGATACATTATACACGCAGCAATTACATACCTATAAGGATACTATTTTCAAAATGGGATCTACGTTTTTGGAGAATGGAATCAATACAAAATGGATTGGTACCGTCAATTTTAATTTACGCAAGCCTAATTTTATCATTATTCATCATACAGCGCAAGATTCATTGCAACAAACCATAAATACATTTACAAAAACAGAAACTCAGGTAAGTTCCCATTATGTAATTTCAGATGATGGTAAAGTCGTGCAAATGCTGAATGACTACCTAAGAGCCTGGCATGCCGGAAATGGTTCTTGGGGAAAAAATACGGATATTAATTCAGCTTCTATAGGAATTGAACTCGACAATAACGGATCCGAAGTGTTTTCAGAATCACAAATCAATAGCTTATTAGCCCTTCTAACTAAGTTAAAAAAAGATTATAACATTCCTGCTCAAAACATTTTAGGTCATGCGGATATTGCCCCAACCAGAAAAAAAGATCCCAGCGCCTTATTTCCCTGGAAAATTTTAGCCGAAAAAGGTTTTGGAATTTGGCCTGATGAATTTCTACAAACAGCTCCTTTTGATTTTAATGTCGATCAGGGATTACGAATTATTGGGTATGACACTAAAAACATATCTGCTGCTATTATTGCTTTTAAACTTCATTATATTCAAGATGAAGTTACTGATGTTTTAGATGAGAAAACAAGAAATACCATTTATTCTATTTACAAACAACAATAGCAAAAGCCCCTAAAACAATCCTAAACGGTTTTTTGAATTTTCAAAGAGCCGTTTTTTGTGTCCAAAATTGAATAATTAATATTTCTCCAAACCACTGCCGAAATTATTAATGAGTACTGAAGTAAAACCAAAATCGGCATTAGTTTTTAGTCATACATTGGCACTCGTTGAGTGCAATTGTTCAAAACGTCAGTCCGAGTGTTTTTTGTGGAGTAAAACGGAACAAAGCTTCTCGATACGCTTCGCACTTGAAGTGACGTGTATCGAGAACCGTTTTTAATACTAATTTTCTAGTTCTTGATATAATCCCGCCCAAAAGCGGGATCATTCGAACTGACGAAAATTTCCATCAAAAACTAATTACACCCAACGGGTACTTTAGGAAATTTTAAACAAAAAAAACTGCCAAAATACAAAAGAGTATCCTGGCAGCAAAAAAAATATTGTTTTAAATACTAGAATGAATAGGTTGTAGCGAGCAGTGCAAATGCGGTCAAGACTTTTGGAGCAGCATCATTATTTGAAAAAATAGCTTCAGAGGCGGAGTCAAGTCTGAATTCCGGAATGATAGTCAAGTTACCAACCTTGTAGTTTAATGACAATGTATTCCCTATAACACTAGTTCCAGCAAGCAATCCCAGCGCAGGAGTTGCCTCTTTTGCATCTAAATATTCCAATCTGTATGTCAGACTTAGAGATTCTTTTATAGCAACATTTGCATAGCCTACTAATGCAAACCACTCTCCATCCAATGAACTGTCAAAGTCGTTATCAGTCATTGCATACGTACCATTAAACCCTAAGGAAAATGCGTCACTAAGTTTCTTTGTTCCAACGAAATCAAACTGCGTCTTATTTTCATCAGAAGCTGGATTACTACTACCAGATGTTACATTAAAAAAGGCGCTACCTGTGTCGCCCAGAAACGCAAGTTGCCCTATAAACGTTTTTTGAGTTGAGCCTGCATCAATAGTAGATTTAAAATCTGTAGGATTAGTAACTCCCGCCATAAAACTGAATTTTCCAGTAGTATATTGTGCTTTTACCCCTGTATTAAAAAAGGGTCCGTAAGTAAAGGCATAGGACATACTGTAGTTTTTATTATCGACAGCATCCAATAATTCATATCCCAGATGAGTTCCAAAACTACCAGCAGTAACTTTGAACTTATCTGAAAATTCATATGTGAAATTTAATTGCTTAATCATAAAAGTTGCATTGGTATCATTATAAGTAAACTGAGCGGCTCTGTTACCAAAACCTAAATCTACAAAAACAGAACCTTTACCCCTTTTATGTGATGCTTCAATAGAAACCATTCCTAGTTCAAACGAGTTATGAGAATTAGTAAAACTTGTCAAACTGTTGTCTATTCCGGAAAAATCATATTTGTAATATGCATCTGCAGATCCTGCAAAAGTTGTTGCTGGAACCGCAGAGCTTTCTTGTGCAAATATAAAAGTTGTGGTTAGCAATACTGCTAAGATAGTTACTGTTTTTTTCATCTTTAAGGTGTTTTAATTAATAATACAGCTTGGTAATTATTTGGTTTTGGTTACTATTTAAAAAAATCAGAACTAAAATAATTGCTAAAAACATTATTTTATGCTGCTTTAGGTGTTAATTTTTCCCTAATCCTAAAGCGAATTTATTAACTTTTACTCCACTTAAATTACTATTTTTTACTTTTTTATCTCGTTAAGAAAAGAATTATCAATAACGAAAAATCAATGAAAAAAAATCATAATTTCATATTTTTACGAAAGTATTTTAAAAATTCAATAATTAAATTTTACATTACACCCCCTATTTTTTTGATTAAAATAAATTTAAAATATAAAAAATAGAATATTATCAATAAATAAATATACTTAATAACAACAACCCCCATAAAAAAACAGTTAAAAAAAATTATATGTTTTTCACTAAATTTAAATAATTTTGTTTTTTATAGTTCTACGTTTTGTAACACAAAAAATTATCCTTTTTTTTTAAGTCTAAGAAACGAGTTTCAATGAGAATTAAACAGTAACAAAAACCGTTTTTTCTATTTTTTATTTTATGAAAATTTTAATGGTAACTCCCATTCAATTGTATTAAATTTATACCATGCTTCGTACCCTAATTAAATTAAATCTTATAGTCCTTTTTATTGCTTTTTCCGTTACATGGATTAGTGAGGCAGTTGCTGTTTTTGTCATTGACAGGAAATACGAAGTGTACGAAGTGTTTGAAAATAATACGGAAGAAAACAATTTCGAGAATAAACTAAAAACGCTTTTCATAGGTACCGTAGCCCTCCCAAATGCATTAGCATACGATTCCATTGTTCCAAACAGAATAAACGCTTTGGATTTATTCAAAGCAAAAGAGTCGCATTTAAAAAATTCAACTCCACCTCCGGAGGGCATCGCTTGATTTTATTATATGTTTCCTAATACACCAAAAGGAGCTATACCCATATAAAGCCATTACACACTTGAGATATGATTTACTATCGATAGCAATGAACTGTACTCTAGTATTTTTTTATTAGCTGAAAGTAAAGCGCTGTAATTAAATTAAAGAAGTTGGCAAAACAGCAAAAGCAAACAATCCCTTAATATCTGAACACATGAAAAATCTATTTATATTATTCACAATTTTATTCAATGTTGCATTAGTTGCACAAACTCACGAAATCATTACGCATGACAACAAAAAAATGGATGTAAACTTCATCAAAATGGAGAATAATCTGGTTTATTTTGCAGTACCAGGCAGTAGTGAAGAAAAAAAAATAAGCCAATATGCCGTTGCTCAATTAAATGAAAAATCAGCTGCCGATTCAAAACTAGTTTCGGAAAAAATCAATGTCCTTGCAAAATCAGATTATAAAAAAGTAATCGTCTTAAAAGACTTTCAGACAATTGGTCTAAAAAAATCCGGGGTCATCACTAGTTTTTATGGAAAAGCAAAAGGAGAAACTAATACCTCCTTTATACATGGAGGAGAAAAGCGATTAAAAGAGAATGCTGCTCGCAAAGGATATCCATTTATTGTTATTCTATCCAATACACCTAACGATATAAAAGCAGCAGTCTATACCTACTAGTCCAAAAAACTAGGACAAAAAGGTTTTACGAAACAAAAAAACTAAATAAAAAAAACGAGAACTGGTTTTGTACTTACAATTCCGGTTCTCGTTTTCCTTTTTTTATCCACACCAACTGAATACTAGTAGCTGAACAAAACTATTCTATAACCAATGATTTCATATTCATAAATTCTTTGATCCCTACGGCCCCTAATTCCCTGCCATAGCCTGATTTTTTTATGCCTCCAAAAGGGACTCTGGAATCAGAACGCACTAATGAATTTACAAATACATTTCCTGCTTCTATTCTCCTCGCCAAGGTGTATGCCTTTTCACGGTCTTCAGTCCACAGGGCAGAAGCCAAGCCATAATGATGATTATTGGCAATGGCAATGGCGTCATTTTCATCTTTAGCCCTTATAATTGTTGCTAACGGACCAAAAGTTTCTTCCTGAAAAGCAATACTATCTACAGTTACAAAATCAATCAATGTGGGTTGAAAATTACAATTTTCCCGCTCCCCGCCCACAATTAACTTGGCACCCTGTTCCAATGCTTTATGCAATTGGCTGGACAATTGCTTCGCTAAGTCCAATCGAGCCAAAGGCCCCATATCAATCCCTTGCTGGAGCGGATTCCCTTGCTGCAACAACTGTGTTTTTTGAGCAAAAAGAGCAGAGAATTCATCCGCTACTTTCTCAGTAACGATAAAACGTTTTGCACAAATACAAGCCTGACCTGCATTGAGCATTCTGGATTGTGTTGCAATACTGGCGGCTCTCTCTAGATTAGCATCATTCAAAACGATAAATGCATCTGAACCACCCAATTCCATCACTGATTTCTTGATGTGCTTTCCAGCCAAGGAAGCCACTGAGGAGCCAGCCTTTTCGCTTCCGGTCAAAGTCACTCCGTGCACAATATTTGAAGCAATAACACTTTCAACCTGGGGAATATCAATAGTAATTTGCAGAAAAACACCTTCAGGAAAACCCGATTCCAAAAAGGCATTTTCAATAGCTTTGGCACAACCTATAACATTAGGAGCATGTTTCAAAAGCGTCACATTCCCCGCCATAATTGCCGGCGCAGCATAGCGTAATACCTGCCAAAAAGGATAGTTCCAAGGCATAATGGCAAAAACAGCTCCCAAAGGATCGTAAACGGAAAGGCTCTTGAAAGACGTATCATAATATTCATCTTTCAACATTTGTTCCGCATGCTCCGCATAAAAATCGCAGTTTGCTGCTGATTTTTCGACTTCAGAAATACTTTCGGACACAATTTTACCCATTTCATTGGTAATAAGCAATCCTAATTTTTCTTTATTTGCTCTTAAAACGTAAGCTAATTTTTTCATTTTATCCGCCCTTTCCTGAAAAGTGGTATTCCTCCACTTTTTAAAGGCCCGCTCAGACAGTTGCAGTTTTTGATTTAATTCCCCATTCGTAAGCACTTCATGTTCAGCGATAATTTCTTGCGAGAATGGATTTATCGATTTAAATATCATTTTTTATGTTTTAATTTTTTTGAAAATGTAGTTTTGAAACAGGAAATTGTATCGTCTTACTGTATAAAAAGCGACACTATTTCTTCTTGAAAATTGTATATAACCAAAGACACTCCTTAAAACTTTAGTAAAAATCCAAAAAAAGCCGACAAAAGAATTTGGCTTATGCCTTTCATTAGAGGTTGAGAATAAAAAACCAAAAAGTGTTACAAGAGGAACTCCTCAGATAATTCTAGGAATTAATTTCCATAAAAATAACATCCAATATCGCAAAGACTTTTTCCTTGTCCAAAGGTTTTGTAATGTAGTCATTAAAGCCGCACTGAACTATTTTTTCTCTCTCTTCTGCGGATGAATACGCTGTCTGGGCTATGACTGGAAGTCCCGGTTTAATTAACTTTATTTTTTCAAAAGCCTCATAACCACTCAAAATAGGCATTTTTATATCCATAAAAACCAAACTGATATCCGGATTTTCGGTACAAATAGTAACTGCTTCCTGACCATTAAAAGCACGCAAAACTGTATGGTTTTTTGACTCAATAATTTTCTTTAACAACAAGAAATTGATAGTATCATCTTCAGCAATTAAAATTATTTCATTCTCCTGGTTTCCTGAAAAAGATATCGTCTTACTTGACACAATGTCTTTTTCAGTCTGATCAAATTTTAATGGAAACGAAAAGGTAAAAACAGATCCTACTCCAATTGTAGATGTCACTGTTATTTCCCCACCCAGCATCTCTACATACGCCTTCGAGATGGACAAACCAAGACCTAATCCCGTTAATTCAGTAGTGCCGTCCCCTTCAATTCTTCGGAAACGATCAAATATTACTTTCAGATGATTTGTACTCATACCGATCCCTGAATCTTCAATAGTAAACGCTAAAATTCCTTTTTCTTTGTGGACTGTGTATCCAAAAGCAACAAATCCATTATCGGTAAATTTTACCGCATTTGTAATTAAATTCACAATAATCTGTTTCAGTTTCGTTTCATCAGTAAGAATATTTTCTGTAATTTTAGCTGAATTTTCAAGAATATAAAATTGAATATTTTTATCTTTAGGAATCGTAACTTTGATGGAATCATACAACTCTGTCATACATTTTTCAATGTCTAATCCTTTATAATTAGGTGTAATTTGCTTGGCGTCAATTTTAGACATTTCAATAAGATCTTCAATTATTGAAACCAGGTTGTTCCCACTGTTTTTTATTATTTTTAAATATTCCAATTTCTCACTTTCTGTCAAATTTGCATCCGTTAGCAAATCACTAAATCCCATTATGGCATTCATAGGAGTTCTGATTTCATGCGATAAATTAGCCAAAAAAGAAGATTTTAAGGTATCGCTTTCCTCCGCCTTTTGTTTGGATATCTCTAATTGTCTCCTTTGATTGCTGTTCTCTTCAAAAAGATTCCCTATATACCCAAACTCTCCTTTGAATTTTCTTAAAGAAGCTATCGCTTTAATATTACCTGTTTCTAGAATACTTTTGACTAATTTTAGTGGGTTATAAACCCATCGTTTTGTATAATACACAAAAATAAAAATGTTCAATAAAGAAACCAGCACCACAATAAAAAGAATTTCTTTTGAATTTTTATAATTCAAATTGAACGGCCTTTTGAAAAGCAATGTAGCCACAACGTCATCTTTCCAGTCTTTCAGATCTAAACTTACAATTACAAAATCACTTTCTTCAAGAACCGTACGATGCGCCGGAACTAAATTAACTTTTGAACTGCTTATATTTCCTAAAGAATTCAAAAAAGGCTTATCTAAAAGTCTAGCTATAAAAAAGTAACCGGACGGCGCTGTTTTATTCTTTTTGGGATCTATTGAAGGATGAATCGTTGCACCAAAAACCTCGACAATTCCTTCTGGAATTTTAATATAGAATTTTTTTAGTTTCGATTTATAAAGCACTGTCATCATCTCTTTTGGGATAAAGTCAAGGCTTTTAATCTTAGGGGAAGCTGTTTTATTTATTATTTTTTGATCTAAACCATAAACACCAATGTAATCAGCAGAATAGGTTTCAAATTCGCTTAGAATATATTTATCATACCATTTTTTATCTTTTGTTATAGTATAACTAACCAAATTATCCCAATGGGTAACATCAATAATGGTGGCGGTAGTGGTTTTAGAATTGAGTCTAAACAAAGATCTCACTTCTTTATCGTATTGATTGTAAGTGATTTTGTAAAAATTCCGTTCTTCCTGAATAGTATAAAGATATAAGGTGATGTAAATTACAAAAAAGAAAATACTTGCCGAAAGTATCAACATCAGTAGTTTATAGTACGTATTTAATCTAATCAATCTTTTCATGGAATCACTCGAATAAAACTAAAACACAGCCTACTTTTGTAAGACATATCAGTTTTTTTCTATGCCGCAAGTTAACCATTTTTATCAGTAAAAAAAATAAGCCACTTCAAACTAAGTATTTTTTTTATAATAAAACCTTATTTATCAGCGGTATACTTTTAAAAAAGCATTCTAATCTTTCTTAAATCTCTTTTAAATGGCAACTTTTCATTTTTTTTCAGAATTAAAAAAAGATTATTTTTTATCCTTGTCAAAACAGAAGTGATTCGGTTCTCTTTTAGCAACCAAGCCAAGGCCATTTGTGCCAAAGGAGAAAAAGCAACACAACCCACTCCTTTGTCTTCGAGAACATCTAATAATCCCGCTTCTGGTTGCCACGCAAACATGGAATATTTCACTTGATGAATAAAGCAGGGTGTCTCCAATTGTTTCAGTATTTCAGTAGCTTCCTTGGTTTGCGCTGCTGTATAATTAGAAATTTCCACATACAATGCTTTTCCGCTTCGTACGGCGTAATCCAGCGCCATCATGGTTTCCTCCAATAGCGTTTCCGGATCAAAACGATTCGAATAAAAAAGAAATTTGTGGCAGTAACAAACCACTTTTTCCACATCTGTCCTATTTCATCTAGTTGTTTTTTTAACCAAATTCTAATTTAATTTTTATAGTCCGATTGAAAGATACTAAAACGTCAAATGATCCCCCAAAACACCAACTAGTTTTTGATATTAAATGTAAAACTAAAAACCACCTAAAATAATCAGGTGGTTTTTTCATTTCTTAAAAAAATACTACAACGGAATATTCCCGTGTTTTCTATCTGGAGTAACACTAACTTTATTTTCTAGCATGCTAAAGGCTTTTATCAGTTTGCGTCTGGTGTCTTCCGGTAAGATTACCTCATCCACAAAACCACGTTGAGCAGCGGTATACGGATTTGCGAACAAATCCGCATATTCCGCCTCTTTTTCTAAAAGTTTAGCTGCAGGATCTTCGGCCTCATTGATTTCTTTCTTGAAAATAATTTCAGAGGCCCCTTTGGCTCCCATTACAGCTATCTCGGCACTGGGCCAAGCAAAATTCATGTCGGCACCAATGTGTTTCGAGTTCATCACATCATACGCACCACCGTAGGCTTTACGTGTAATTACCGTAACTCGTGGCACGGTCGCTTCGCTTAAAGCGTACAATAATTTCGCTCCGTGAACGATAATTCCATTCCATTCTTGGTCCGTTCCCGGCAAAAAACCCGGCACATCCACTACAACCAATAACGGAATATTAAAACAATCACAAAAACGAGTAAATCGAGCTGCTTTTTTCGAGCTGTTCACATCCAGACAACCCGCTAAAATCATCGGTTGGTTGGCTATAATCCCAATGCTTTTTCCTCCCAATCGAGCAAAACCCACCAAGATATTTTCGGCATAGTTTTTATGAATTTCATAAAACGAATCTTCGTCAATAATGCCGCTAATTACCTCGTGCATATCGTACGGTTTATTGGGATTATCCGGAATAATAGTCGCTAATTTGGGACGAACCTCATCATTGAGTTCATACCGTAAATTGTGTGCTTTTTCTTTGTTGCTTTGTGGTAAATAACTCAACAAGCGTTTCAAATCTTCCAGACATTCCACATCATTAGCAGAAGTAATGTGCGCCACACCGGATTTCGTAGAATGCGTGCTTGCCCCTCCCAATTCCTCTGAAGTCACCGTTTCATTGGTTACTGTTTTCACGACATTCGGGCCTGTTACAAACATATAACTGGTATCTTCAACCATCATCGTAAAATCAGTCATGGCTGGTGAATATACCGCTCCACCAGCGCAGGGACCCATAATTGCAGAGATTTGCGGAATTACGCCACTGGCTTGTACGTTTCTATAAAAAATATCAGCATAACCACCCAACGAACGAACACCTTCCTGAATACGTGCCCCACCAGAATCATTCAGGCCAATCATGGGTGCGCCCATTTTGACTGCCATATCCATAATTTTACAAATTTTTTCGGCATGAGTTTCAGATAATGATCCCCCAAAAACGGTAAAATCCTGCGCAAAAATATAGACCAATCGACCGTTTATAGTTCCGTATCCGGTAATGACACCATCTCCAAAAAACAGTTCTTTTTGCATTCCAAAATCAGACGTTCGATGGGTAACTAACATCCCGATTTCTTCAAAAGAGCCTTCATCCATCAAATAATTGACGCGCTCTCTTGCCGATAGTTTTTTATTGGAATGTTGTTTTTCGATACGTTTTTTACCGCCGCCCAAATGAGCTTCAGCAATTTTATCGTTTAATGTTTTTATTTTAGATTCCATACTTTATTTAATTGGATACTATTGTTTTTTAAAATTTCGTCACTTCGAGTGGTTTTGAACAGTAATGCGATAGCTTTAATGTTTAAAATTGTATCGAGAAGCCTTGTGAAATGTAAAGTTCTCGATACTTCCCAAAGGTTTTTTGTTTAAAACCTTTGCTCAACTCGAACTGACGTTTTAAGAGTTTAGTAAGTGTACGATTTTTTGATCTTCAAAATACTGTTTCAACGCCACCAAAGCAGCGATTTCGGCTTCTTGCTCCATTTGATTTTTCAATACATCCATATTGTAATAGTTCTTTACAAAATGCGTGTCAAATTTCCCGGAACGAAATGCCTCGTGTTCAAAAACAAATTTCCCAAAAGGCAACGTTGTTTGTACGCCTTCCACATGATAATCTTCAATGGCTTTGAGCATAATTTGAATGGCCTCTTCGCGGGTTTCGCCGTACGTAATTAATTTGGCTAACATAGGATCATAATAAATAGGAATGTCCATGCCTTGTTCAAAACCATTGTCCACACGAATACCCTGGCCAACTGGCAATTGATACACCTCCAAATTCCCCACACTCGGCAAGAAATCATTCATCGGATCTTCGGCATACACACGTAATTCCATTGCATGCCCTTTTATTTTCAAATCTTCTTGTTTTATTGCTAATGCTTCTCCCCTGGCCACTCTGATTTGAAGTTCAACCAAATCAGTTCCTGTAATCCATTCCGTAACAGGATGTTCTACCTGCAAACGAGTATTCATTTCAAGAAAGTAGAAATTATTATTTTCATCCAATAAAAATTCGACAGTTCCTGCTCCTAAATAATCACATGATTTAGCTACCAAAACAGCAGCTTCTCCCATTTTTTTACGCAATTCAGGTGTTAAAACCGAAGAAGGCGCTTCTTCTATTACTTTTTGGTGACGACGCTGGATACTGCACTCTCTTTCGAATAAATACAACACATTCCCGTGGCTGTCTGCCATAACTTGAATTTCGATATGCCTTGGCGAACCCACATATTTTTCGATAAAAACAGAACCATCACCAAAAGCGGAAATCGCTTCACTGATGGCGCGATCCATTTGAGATTCGAAATCAGCTTCACTCTCTACCACACGCATTCCTTTTCCGCCACCACCTGCAGAGGCTTTAATCAGAATTGGAAAACCAATTTTTTTGGCAACCACTTTCGCTTTTTCGACATCCGTAATGGCTTCGTCAAAGCCCGGAACCATTGGAATGTTGTATTGCTTAACAGCCTCTTTCGCCGCTAATTTACTTCCCATGATTTTGATCGCTTTCGACTTTGGACCAATAAAAATGATGTTATTTTTCTCTGCTTCTTCGGCAAAATCAGCATTTTCACTCAGGAATCCGTACCCGGGATGAATTGCATCTACGTTTAATGATTTCGCAACCTCTATGATTTTACTTCCCAATAAATAGGATTGATTAGAAGGAGCTTCGCCAATCCAAACGGCTTCATCAGCAAATTTTACGTGCGGTGCATTTCTGTCGGCAGTAGAATATACTGCTACAGTTTTAATGCCCATTTTTTGTGCGGTTTTCATCACTCTTATGGCGATTTCACCTCTATTGGCAACTAATAATTTTTTCATTTTATATTTTTTAACCGCAGATTCGCTAATTTTAATTCTCTCACAATCAATTGCGTTATATAATTTAAAATTTTCTTTTAAATTAGTGGTGTTTTATTCGAATTCAATTAACAACTGTCCTTTATCTACGGCATCGCCCATCATTACTGATATGGTTTTGATAACGCCATCACGCGGAGAAAGAAAGCTATTTTCCATTTTCATGGCCCCTAAAATAATAAGGTTGTCATTCTCTTTGACGGTTTGTCCTACTACCACACTGATTTCGAGAATTAAACCTGGCATGGGTGCTTTGATAAAATTGACTTGTTTGGTAAGCCCTACTTCGAATCCCATTTCCTTAATCAAAACATCCAAAGGATTTGAAATGGCAACGGTGTAGGTGTTATTGTTTACCTTTACGGTGTAGCTTTTTTGAAGAAAATCAGAAGTGATGATTTCCGCTTGATAAGGAGTGTTTGAGTGCAAAACATGAAACTTATTCGTTTCCACACTTACTGCATCCAGTTGTGAAATACTTTTCTTTTCTAAATCAAAATGAAAAGTGTCATTTACATTAACTTTATAACCAATACTCATTTGCTTTTATTTTATGGTCGTAAAAATAGGCAAAAGAAAACGTTTTCGTAAACCAATGAAGAAAGTTTTATGCTAATTTAGTATAGGTATCAAAAATAAAATTATAATACTAATAACCCATATTCCCGCAGCGTTTTAATTGGTTTGGAGTACCAAAACAATTCAAAGTCCTCCAGATATGATTCGAAATCTATTTTTATTTCTTGAAAGCTGTGAGTTTTAGAATTCGAAACAGCGATTTTCTGTAGCATTTCTACCAGCCATTCTCCCTCCCTTTTATTCGTTTGAATACTGAAACTTTCTTTTTTATCATGAAATATCAAAGTCATTAGTTCCCAAGAATTTCCTTTTTTAGATTTGGTAAAATGTTCCACAAATGGTTTGCCGCCTAACCAAACGATTTTAGCAGTGGGTTTGACGCTAAAATCATTGTCTTCTTGTAGAGCATCAAAAATAAAATCAGGTGAAATTTTAGTTTTTGGAATTTTAAATTCAAACCAATCCTGCAATTCGTAATCAAAACAGATTCCGTGCATGAAATTGAACAACGATTTCTTAAGTCCAAAACTGAATTTATCATGGTCGATTCCTGTTGCATCGGTATAATTAATATCGTTATTGGCAAAAGTTCCAATGATTTCGGTTTCTTTTGTCACACCAAATTTCTCTGGATACAAGCCTACTGGACTGTGCGCCGTCATAGCAAATTGATGCCAAAATCCCGATTGTAATACCCCAACTTCAAATAACTGACGCACCATTTCGAAACTATCTATCGTTTCCTGAATGGTTTGCGTAGGATAGCCGTACATCAAATAGGAATGAACCATGACTCCTGCTTCGGTAAAATTTCTGGTGACTTTAGCCACTTGCTCCACCGTAACGCCTTTGTCAATCAATTTTAATAATCGATCAGAAGCTACTTCGAGACCACCAGAAACCGCAATGCAACCGGAAGCTTTAAGTAGCAAACACAAGTCTTTGGTAAAACTTTTTTCGAATCGAATGTTCGTCCACCACGTCACGGCTATTTTCCTACGAAGAATTTCGAGAGCTAGAGCCCGCATCAAAGCCGGTGGCGCCGCTTCATCTACAAAATGAAATCCGTTCTCACCTGTTTGGGCAATCATTTCCTCCATTCGGTCGCACAATAAATTGGCCGCCACGGGTTCGTAAATTTTGATGTAATCCAAAGAAATATCGCAAAACGTACATTTCCCCCAGTAACAACCATGTGCCATGGTAAGTTTATTCCATCTCCCATCACTCCACATGCGGTGCATGGGATTCACAATTTCGATAACCGAAATGTATTTATCCAAAAATAAATCCGAATAATCCGGAGTTCCTACTTGTGATTGTTTGTAATCGTGTTTCAGGGAATTATTTTTATAAACTACTTTTCCGTCTTCCAACAGAAAGGTTCGTTTATAAGAATTGTAATCTGTCCCGAAATTTCGGGATTCAATATTAGAGATTAATTCTTCTATTGGCATTTCCCCATCGTCCAAAGTAATAAAATCGAAAAACTCAAACACACGAGCGTCAGAAAGTGAACGCAATTCTGTATTTGGAAAACCACCACCCATCGAAATCTTGATATTGGGATAATGCTTTTTAACCCATTGTGCCGAACGAAAAGCCGCGTACAAATTTCCTGGAAACGGAACTGAAATCAAGAATAATGTAGGTTTTATAGTTTCTATTTTTTCTTTTAAAATAGAAAGAAGAACGGTATCAATATAAGTTGGTTCCTGTTGCAAGGCTTCATACAATTCGTCAAAAGAATTCGCACTTCGTCCCAAACGTTCTGCATAACGGCTGAAACCAAAATTAGCATCAACACATTCCACAATAAAATCTGAAATATCTTCGAGATACAAAGTCGCTAAATGCTTGGCTTTGTCCTGTGTTCCCATCGTTCCGAAAGCCCAATCAAGTTCTTCCAATTGTGCAAAACGGGACGCTTCCGGCAAGAAATCTTCCTGACAAATTTGAAGCGCCAATGTTGGATTTTTTCCTTGCAGAAAAGCAATCACGGGATCAATCGTCTTTACATATTCATCTTGCAAAGCTTGAATTCTTTGGCTATTAGGTGTTAGCTTTTGGGTCCTAGCTGTGGCAATAGCAAACACATTTTGCAAACCTTCTTTAGAAAACAATTCCAAAATCACCTCAATACCCAAATCCGCCTGAACAGACTCAATGTTTTTGGTATTCAGAAACCCTTTAATATAAGCGGTCGCCGGATACGGTGTGTTGAGTTGGGTAAACGGAGGCGTGATGATGAATAATTTGGTTTTCAAAAGAAATAAGTTTTGTGCAAAAATAAGGGATAATTCTGTTCTTATCACCAAAGTAAAAGTCCATATTATTATTTATTCTTTGGATTCAAATATAAAACAAAGCTATTTTTAGTTTCAACGTAATATATAGGTATTTAATTATATTTATCTTGCTGTAAATCTTACTTCTGAAGCGAATTTTTCCTTTTTCATTTACAATGCAAAGTCAATGTTTTGATTGTGCCAAAAACCTACGTGGTTGCAATGATGATGCTGCTGCCGATTTAAAGAAAGCAAGCGATGGTATATACATAGCAAAGAATTAAACAATTAACTCAAAAATAGTTCATGTGACGGAAGTCTTAATGGTCATCAACTTCCATCAGGTGATTATTGGTATACAGCAACCAGAACTGATGAAAATGAATACAAAGGTCATTTTAGTTTGAAGCGATAGCAAATTATCAAAACTTATGCTCTTTTTTGCTGACCATCAACAATGAAAATAAAGAGACACAGGCTGCTGTACTTAAGTAAAACCCAACGTAGGTCAGGCTATACTGTGTAGCTAACCAAATCGCAATCATAGGGGCAAAAGCGGCTCCGATAATTCCTGCCATGTTAAATGCCAAAGAGGTCCCTGAATAACGCACTGTTGTAGGAAACAGTTCCGATAAAAAAGTCCCCAATGGGCCATATGTGAATCCCATCAGCGCCATTCCAACACATAAAAACAAAGTCACAAGAACCGAACTGGCAGAATTTAAGAAAAATGAAAATGCAAAACCAAAAACAGCTATTGCTATCGTTGCATAAATAAGCATTTTTCTACGCCCAATACAATCCGCAATTAAAGCAGAAACAGGAATAAAAAGCGCAAAAAACAATACCGAAAACAATTGCATCAATAGAAAATCCCTTTTGGAATAACCTAAATCTGACGTTGCCCAGCTAAGCGTGAACACCGTCATGAGATAAAAAACCAAGAAAGTTGTAATCGACGCAAATGTGCCAAAAATCAATTGGTTTTTATAAAATTTTAATAAAGTAAAAAAGGGAATTTTAACCTCTTGTTGTTCTTTTTTCGAGTTTTTGAAAGCAGGAGTTTCATCAATTTTTAATCGGATATAGAAACCTACAACAACCAATAACGAACTCCCTATAAACGGAATTCTCCACCCGTAGTCCAGAAAAGCTTCGGCACTCATTGTGTCTGTCAAAATCAAGAAAGTACCACCTGAAAGCAACAAGCCTATTGGAGCTCCCAATTGCGGGAACATACCATACCAAGCACGCTTATTAGGCGGAGCATTTTCGATTGCCAATAAAACCGCTCCACCCCATTCGCCACCTAAACCAACTCCTTGACCAAAGCGACACAACATAAGTAATAAAGGAGCTGTAATTCCAATACTGGCATAACTTGGTAAAAAACCAATACAAACAGTTGAAATCCCCATTGTTAATAATGCAATTACTAAGGTGGTTTTACGTCCAATTTTATCACCATAATGGCCAAAGACTGCGGAACCTAAAGGTCGGGAAAGAAAAGCAATCGAAAAAGTTGCAAGAGATAATAAAACAGAATTAGTATTATCTGTTGAAGGAAAAAACAATTGAGGAAAAACTAAAACTGCTGCATTAGCA
This sequence comes from Flavobacterium bomense, assembly GCF_003970355.1. Lineage (NCBI taxonomy): Bacteria > Pseudomonadati > Bacteroidota > Flavobacteriia > Flavobacteriales > Flavobacteriaceae > Flavobacterium > Flavobacterium bomense. The sequence goes on from NZ_RYDJ01000006.1 coordinate 78,364, forward strand.
TATATATAAAAATCAAAAAACTCTATAGTTGTACCAATTAAACTGCCAAAAAGAACATGTTTTAAAGAATTTTTATTCGTAAGCTTTAAATTATCTTTCATAAAATTGTTAATTTTTTTTGATAAAATTGATACTATTTTTCGAAAGTAACAAATATTATAGTTCCAATATTTTTCGGTAATTTAGCCTCAAATAAAATTCCATATGCCAACCGACTGTATCAGCTATCAAAATTCAGGATATTTCTCTTCTTTGATGAACGATTATTTAGATCAAAAAAATAATTTACATTCTCTATACAATAGATTTCCAACGCTGGAAAACTTTGAAAAGCAAATCCTTGAAAAGCAAAATAACTTCCCCTCCCCAGCCCTCCCCGAAGGAGAGGGAGTCGAAATGGATAAAAAAAATGTCAATGACAATAAAAGAAATATTTTAGTTTCAGTATTAAAAAAACAATATTCGGCTATTTCAACTTCTGTTTTAACAAAACAAAATATTGAAACTTTAGCCCTTCCAAATACATTTACTGTAACCACTGGCCATCAGCTAAATTTATTCAGTGGACCTTTATATTTTTTATACAAGATTATTTCGACAATTAATTTGACAACCGAATTAAAAGCGAAATATCCCACCTATAATTTTGTCCCCATTTACTGGATGGCTACCGAAGACCATGATTTTGAAGAAATCAATTATTTTAATTTTAAAGGCAAAAAATTCCGTTGGAACAAAGAAAGTACAGGTCCTGTTGGACGATTGTCTACTAAAGGTTTATCCGATTTTCTAGAAGTATATGCGCTGGAATTAGGTTCCGGTACGAATGCAGATACTCTAAAAAAATTATTCAAAGACTCTTATCTGAAACACGATAATTTAGCCGATGCCACACGATTTTTGGCAAATGCATTATTTGGTGCAAATGGTTTAGTCATTTTAGATGCGGATAATTCAGACTTAAAAAGAGCTTTTATTCCTTTTGCAAAAGAAGAATTACTACACCAATCCTCGCATAAATTAGTACTAGAAACTGCCGAAAAATTAAAAGAGTATACGATTCAAGTGAATCCTCGTGAAATCAATTTGTTTTATATTGAAGATAGTATCAGAGAACGCATCATCTTTGAAAATGATCGATACAAAATAAACCATACTAAAATTGAGTTTTCTGAAACAGAAATTCTATCCCTTTTAGAAAATCATCCAGAGAAATTCAGTCCTAACGTGATTATGCGTCCGTTATATCAAGAAGTGATTCTCCCCAACTTATGCTACATTGGCGGAGGAGGAGAGATTGCCTATTGGCTAGAGCTACAATCGTTTTTTGCCGCTGCAAAAGTAACTTTTCCAATACTTTTGCTTAGAAATTCCGTACTATTAGCAACCGAAAAGCAAGCTAAAAAAGCAGACAAATTAGAATTGAATTGGGAAAATTTATTTTCGAAACAGGCGAATTTAGTACCTACTAAAACCAAAGAATTATCAGATTTCCCAGTCGATTTAACGCATCTCAAAATCCAATTGGAAAAACAATTTCAGGAGCTTTATGATGTTGCGACCAAAACCGATAAATCTTTTATTGGAGCGGTAAAAGCCCAGGAAACAAAGCAAAACAAAGGATTAGAAAATCTGGAAAAACGATTGCTAAAAGCACAAAAAAGAAAACTAAGTGACGTTTTACAACGCATCACCTACTTGCAAAATGAGCTGTTTCCCAACCAAAGTTTACAGGAACGACAAACTAATTTTTCCGAATTTTATTTGGAATACGGAGACAATCTGATTCCTACATTAGTCAAACAACTCCAACCGCTGGATAATAAATTTGAAATTATTGTACTTTAATCAGATTACGATTATTTGAATGACTTAATTGTAAAAATATTCAATAAAAAAATGCTAATTTTGCATAAAATTAAAAAAAATAAAAATGGCTACTAATAGAACTTTTACCATGATCAAGCCGGATGCTGTTGCTAACGGACACATCGGAAACATACTTGCAATGATTACTACGGCAGGTTTCAAAATCGTTTCTTTAAAATTGACACAATTAACTGTTGCTGATGCACAAGCTTTTTACGAAGTGCACGCTGCAAGACCTTTCTATGGTGAATTAGTAGAGTTTATGTCAAGAGGACCAATTGTTGCTGCTATTTTAGAAAAAGACAACGCTGTTGAAGATTTCAGAACTCTAATTGGAGCTACAAACCCAGCTGACGCTGCTGAAGGAACTATCCGTAAAGCATACGCAACCTCTATTGGAGAAAATGCAGTTCACGGTTCTGATAGCGATGAAAATGCAGCTATCGAAGGTGCGTTCCATTTTGCCGGAAGAGAGCAGTTCTAGTATCGGTTTTCAGTCGCAATTGACAGTTACGAATTATAATAAAATAGAAATCCCGTTTCAAAATTGAAACGGGATTTTTTTATATCAAAAATCTGAAATCTAAATTCGTTAATCAACAATCTAAAATCATTACCTTAAAACCACATCCTTCACCACATCTCGTCTTAGTTCCTCATTAATCATAGCCACAATTTTTGATTTACCATGACTTAATTCCTCTCGTAAAACGGACGAGGTCAACTCTACATACAACGTACTTCCTTTCAAAACTACATTATTGGTATAACTGTTCACACCGTTACCCATCAAGTTTTTCCAAGCGTATTTTACGTCCATTTGATCCATTCCGGGCTGCAGCTTATTTACTTGGATAATTTGTTTCAAAACATCCCCTATCGTACTTTGATTATTTAGTCTCTTTGCCATCGCCCAGTAAATTTATTGGTGTTGCTTTCTTGTAATGATATGCTGTTTTTTCTTTGTTCAGTAATACTAATTCTTCCGCTGACACTGCAATTATTTCCTCACTCCATTTCATATAAGGTGTTGAATAATCCACAAACGCCTTGTCATCTGCAAATCGAATTGAAACCTTTTCATACGCATCATTCACCATAAAAGTACCGTCTAGTTGTGGCATGACTTTCTTTCGAAACCCTTTATTCTTTTTGTCAACTTCAAAATAATCATACACTTCATTCATCTTATACTCCTTGTTTTCCCCCTTATCAAAAACAACCTTTTTAATTTCCCAATAGCCGTTTATGTTGGCAATATCAGCAGGTATAATTTCTTGCTGGCATCCCACAAAAAGGAATGCAATAAAAAGAAAGCTAAATGTATTTTTCATATAATTAATATTTTTAGGAGCTATTTCCTGCTTTTCACTTCAATCTTTTTATCCGCCTAAAAAGCGGCTAAAAAAGGATTTCCGCTTCAATCAGGGCTAGGTATTTTGAAGTAACCATACTTAAATTGCATACAACAAAGTTACTCTTATTAAATTCACAGAAAACAAAAAAAGTAGAACACATTAAACTATTTTATATATTAATAACCATAAGGCAATTAGAACTAAATTAGAGCAAAATGTAAAAAATAATCTACCGTATCGTCCTCACAATATTTTGCATAAGCTACAGTTCTGAAACTTCAGAACCAACGCCTACTCCAACAGATACACTCTATTTCCTTCCACTAACCGGCGCCACTTGGGTAACAAAATCTAGTATCATTCTTGTCAACGGCCGAATTGTTATGGAAAATCATTTCAATGGTCATCACGCCAATTGGAATTCAACGGTAGTTTAATACCAACAGCTCCTGCCGACATGTTTATGGCCTTAGGCAAAAACGATCAAAAAATTTATGTCATTCCGAGCAAGAAAATGGTCGTTATCAGAATGGGAGAGGTGGTAAACCTTGATAATCCAACTTTAGCTTTACCTGATTTTGATGAAATATTACAGCAGAAACCTAGCGTTTTACATCAGTAAATCTACTTGACTTTCAAACGTTTAAGAAAACCTAAAACAAAGAAAACCAATCCCATAAGTATCAAAAAATAATACAGACTGATACTTATATCTCGAATAAGATTAGCCGTTATAAAAGAAACTATACTCCCAAAATAAAGGTATAGTGGTGGTACATTTTTTAAAGAAGAAAAATCCATAATTGTCTTTTATTTAAAGAATGAATCTACAAATTCATATTTATTAAAAACCTGAAGATCCTCAATTCCTTCTCCAACACCAATATATTTTACAGGAATTTTAAACTGATCTGAAATTCCTATCACCACACCGCCTTTAGCAGTGCCGTCAAGTTTTGTAACCGCTAAACAAGTAACCTCAGTAGCGGCAGTGAATTGTTTGGCTTGTTCAAAAGCATTCTGACCCGTTGAACCATCCAAAACTAGCAGAACATCATGTGGCGCATCTTCAACAATTTTTTGCATCACTCGTTTTACTTTGGTCAATTCGTTCATTAAATTAATTTTATTATGCAAACGACCTGCGGTATCAATGATAACGATATCCGCATCTTGCGCCACCGCGGATTGCAAGGTATCAAAAGCCACCGAAGCCGGATCACTTCCCATATCCTGACGAACAATAGGAACTCCTACTCGATCTGCCCAAATTTGCAACTGGTCAATGGCAGCGGCTCGAAAAGTATCAGCTGCGCCCAGCACAACGTTGTATCCTTGTTTTTTAAACTGAAAGGCTAATTTACCAATAGTAGTAGTTTTACCAACTCCATTTACACCCACTACCATCAAAACATACGGCTTAGTCTGAGTTGGAATTACAAACTCAGTGGCTTCACCGGAGTTAGTCTCTGATAATAAAGCCGCAATTTCTTCTCTAAGGATCAGATTGAGTTCTTCAATTCCCAGATATTTATCTGCTGCTACCCGACTTTCTATTCTTTCAATGATTTTCAAAGTCGTATTGACACCAACATCGGAAGCAACCAGAATTTCTTCTAAATTATCCAGGACTTCCTCATCCACTTTTGACTTTCCGGCAACCGCTTTGGTTAACTTAGAAAAGAAATTTGTTTTTGATTTTTCAAGACCTTTATCTAATGTTTGCTTCGCCTGTTCGGTTAGGCTCGGGTCTTTTTTGTCTGATGAAAATATTCTTTTGAAAAAACTCATTGTGTAAATAGTATTAAGAATGAAGTATTTAAGTCCAAAGAACAAATACAATTTCTAATGGTAAATATAGAAAATAAAAAAGCTACTTCCGAATGAAAGTAGCTTTTCTATATACTGCTGTTGTAAATTATTTCTTTTTCAAGAATTCATCAACTGATTCTGGAGTCATAATAGATTCTACGAATGTATATGCACCTGTTTTTGGAGATTTCACCATTTTGATGGCTTTTGATAATCTCTTAGAAGATGTCTGTAACGATGCTACGGTTTTCTTTGCCATGATTCAAATGTTATTTAAATTTAAATAAAATCTCTAAATGTGACCATTTCTAGATTTCTATTAAAATCTCTAATTATTATTTAATTTCTTTGTGAACAGTTACTCTTTTCAAGATTGGATTAAATTTTTTAATCTCTAATCTGTCTGGAGTATTTTTTTTGTTCTTTGTTGTTATGTATCTTGAAGTCCCTGCAACACCTGATGTTTTGTGTTCAGTACATTCTAAAATTACCTGGATTCTATTACCTTTCTTTGCCATCTTGCTATTTTTTTATTTTGGAAGGGATTATTTAATAAATCCTTCTGCTTTTGCTTTTTTCAAAACTGCAGCGATTCCATTTTTATTAATTGTTTTTACCGTAGATGCAGCTACTCGTAGAGTAATCCATCTATCTTCTTCTGGAAGATAAAAACGCTTTTTAACTAAGTTTACAGAAAATTTTCTCTTAGTTTTGTTCATAGCGTGAGAAACGTTATTTCCTACCATCGCTCTTTTACCTGTAAGGTCACAAACTCTTGACATTATACTTATCTTTTATCGTTATTCAAAATCAGGGTGCAAAGAAAAGAAAAATAAACCTATTAAGCAACATATTTACTGCACATTTTTTAAAATTTCTTTCTGTACTAGTTCTAAACTTTTTATTACCGCTCTATCTATCACTTTTTCACGGGGTTGACCAAAATTGAATTCTTCAACAATTACTTCCTTTGGTGTTGCTATTGCAATAAAAACAGTGCCAATTTCTGCATCTGAGTCGCCTTTTGTTGGTCCGGCATTTCCTGTTGTCGCAATTGCATAATCCGTATTCATTCTCTTTTTTATGCTCAAAGCCATTGCAGAAGCTACCTCCTTACTGACTGCGGAATATTCCTTTATCAGACTTTCCGGAATACCCAAAACATCTATTTTAGCTTGGGTTGAGTACGAAACTACACTTCCTGCAAAATAATTGGAAGCACCGGCAACAGCACTTAAAAGCGTTGCTATTTTACCCCCTGTACAACTCTCGGCTGTGGCTATGGTTTTGTTTTGTTGGGTCAAAAGTTTCCCTACTGCAACTTCAATCGTTTCGTCTTCATCATAACCAACGATGATATCATGAATAATTGCGTCCAGCAAGTTTACATTTTCAAGTAGCGCAGTCTCTAATTTATTTTTATCTGTACCACGTGCCGAAAGACGCAATCGTACGCGTCCCGGAGCAGGCAAATAAGCCAGCTTAATAAATACAGGAAGGTTATTTTCCCAATCCTCTATTCGTTCCGCCACCAGACTCTCGCCCTGACCATAGGTCAGAATTGTTTTATGAATTATATAAGGGCGCTCATATTCCCGAACTACTTTCGGGATGATTTCATGCTCCATTAAATACTTCATTTCATAAGGAACTCCAGGAAGCGAAATAAAAACAGTGTTTTCCTTTTTCATCCACATTCCTGGTGCCGTACCTACCTGATTGTGAAGTACCGTACATTTCGAAGGAACCAGCGCCTGATCTTTATTGATTTGCGTAATGGTTCGCTTATAAAAACCTTCTATAAGTTGCGTGACATGAGCTAACACTTTTTGATCAACAACTAATTCATCTTCAAAGTAATCACAAAATGTTTTCTTGGTAATATCATCTTTTGTTGGCCCTAGACCTCCAGTTATAATAACCAAATCGACTTTGTTTTGAAGTGCTGTAAACGTATCAAAAATGTGTTTTTTATCATCACTAATCGAAATCATTTCGTTGATTTCAACACCAATTTTATCTAACGATTTGGCTATAAAACCAGAATTTGTATCGACAATTTGGCCTATTAAAATTTCGTCACCTATGGTAACTATGGTTGCTTTCATTTTTTTTGGTGCTGCTTATTTTGTAAAACTGTATTTAAAAAAGGAAAGTGTAAATTGGCAGATTCCTTTTTTTGCGTGAGGGATAACAGTGAAAATCCTTCCGTTTTTTCGGAAGATTACTTCACCTAAACAATTATTTTAATAGGGGTTCAGTGAACTTCGTTTGCAACGGATAGCCCGACCACGCTTTAACGTAAGTGAAAGCGTGGTCACGCCCAAATTTTACAAATCAAAGTCTTTTTTAATTTCTTTAATGGCTTCTTTCACCTGATTTTTTACACTCTTAAACGTTTCTTTGATTTCTTTCTTTTTACCTTCAGTCTTTGTCCAGGCTTCAACTTGAAGAATTTCTTCAAAAGCAACATTAAGTCCCATCAAATCCAGGGTTGGCTTTATTTTGTGTGCATAAGCATAGGCATGCTTGTGGTCTTTCTTTTTTATTCCTTCTTTAATTTGCTCTAGATCTGCCGGAACTTCAGTCACAAACAAAGTCAGAATTTCATTTACAAATTCAGGGTCGTTGTCCGACAGTGCGTACACTTTTGACAGGTTGTAGTTTATTGCCATTATTTTACTTGTATTCTAAATAGTTGTTGCCCTTCTAAAAATCCTTCTAAAACGTCCTCCGGCTTTACCGCTGCCACTCCTTCCGGGGTTCCTGTAAAAATGATATCGCCAATTTTTAATGTGAAAAACTGAGAAACGTATGAAATCAGCTCATCAATTTTCCAGAGCATCAAACTCGAATTACTCATTTGAACCGTTTCATTATTTTTCTTTAATTCAAAAGTAATATTTTCTACGGAACTAAATTGATTTTTTAATACAAATTCACCTATAACTGCCGAGCCATCAAATGCTTTGGCTTTTTCCCAAGGCAGCCCTTTTGCTTTTAATTTGTCTTGTAAATCCCGAGCGGTAAAATCGATTCCCACACTAATTTCGTCATAATATTTATGAGCAAACTTAGGCTCGATGTATTTCCCTACTTTGCTTATCTTGACTATAATTTCGATTTCGTGGTGCACCTCTTCCGAAAATTCCGGGATTACAAACGGATGTTGTTTTAATAAAACGGCTGAATCCGGTTTCATGAAAACCACAGGTTCCGTGGGCCGCTCGTTTTGTAATTCCTCTATGTGATTGGTATAATTCCTACCGATACAGATTATTTTCATTTTTTAGTAATTAAAAAATTTAATGATTGAAAAATTCAAAAATTAACTTAATTTATTATTCAGTTTTCGTAGTTTAATTGCCGTTAAAACTTTCTTGGTGTACAACGGAAAATCGGCATTTTGAATCCAACTGAAATAACCGGGCTCTGTTTCCAGAATTTTACCCACTTTGACTCCTTTGTGTTTTCCAAAAGTAAAAATCTCCTCCTCATCCTTATCAAAAGCAATCATTCCTGCGAAATCAGCAATTTTCTTTCTTGTTGTAAACTCGGACAATAATTTCATATCGTTTTCAAGTTCCGGATAGCGATCCAGTTGCGCTTTCAGAATCTCGTAAGTTGCCATGGTATCTGCTTCTGCAGAGTGTGCATTTTCAAGTGTTTTTTCACAATAAAATTTGTGAGCTGCGCTCAATGTACGCTCTTCCATTTTATGAAAAACGGTTTGCACATCAACAGAAACCCTTCCTTTCATATCAAAATCTACTCCGGCACGTAGCATTTCTTCAGCCAATAACGGAATATCAAAACGATCCGAATTAAATCCAGCCAAATCACTGTCTTTAATCATATTATACACTTGAGTCGCCAATTCTTTGAATGTAGGTTCATTTGCTACTTTTTCATCGGTAATACCATGAACAGCGGTTGTTTGAGGTGGAATTGGGATTGTTGGATTGACCAACCAAGTTTTACTTTCTTTATTTCCGTTCGGAAAAACTTTTAAAACTGAGATTTCTACAATTCTATCTTTTCCGATATCAATCCCTGTGGTTTCTAGATCGAAAAAACAAATTGGTTTATTGAGTTTGAGTTCCATTTTTAATTTTTGTGTGGTTACAAATATAGAAATTTGGGTTTAATTTCATTTAAAGTTCACCGTTTAAAGTTTCATAAAATCTTAAAAAAAGAAAACCCGATTGGTTTTTAAAAATCAATCGGGTTTTTATTCTAAATATTAGCTTTTAAACATCTCTGTTTACATCAAATGCTTCTAAGTATTCAGCGACTCTTTTTACAAAACTGCCCCCTAAAGCTCCATCTACCACTCTATGATCATAGCTGTGTGACAAAAACATTTTCTGACGAATCCCGATAAAATCTCCTTCTGGAGTTTCGATTACTGCCGGCATTTTACGGATTGCTCCAAGGGCTAAAATACCCACTTGAGGCTGATTTAAAATTGGCGTACCAAAAACACTTCCAAAAGTTCCCACATTAGTAACTGTATAGGTTCCGCCTTGAGTATCGTCCGGTTTTAGTTTTCCAGCTTTTGCACGACCTCCTAAATCATTGACCGCTTTAGCCATTCCAACTAAATTCAACTGATCCGCATTTTTAATAACGGGAACAATTAAATTTCCGTTTGGTAACGAAGCAGCCATTCCTAAGTTGATGTTTTTCTTCTTGATAATATAATCGCCATCCACAGAAATATTCATTCCTGGAAAATCTTTTATCGCTTTAGCAACCGCTTCCATGAAAATTGGAGTATACGTCAACTTCTCCCCTTCTCTTTTTTCGAAAGCAACTTTATTTTTCTCTCTCCATTTCACAATATTTGTCACATCGACTTCGATAAACGATTGTACGTGAGCCGAAGTTTGTACCGAAGCGACCATGTATCCCGCAATTAGCTTGCGCATTCTGTCCATTTCTATAATTTCATCACCACCGCTTACGGATACCGGAGCGGCTTTTTGAGCTGTTGGAACTGCAACCGGTTTTTGAACTGCTGCCACCGGAACTGCAATAGCAGGCTGACTAGTTCTGTTTTTTACATACTCTAAAATATCATTTTTAGTCACTCTTCCCTCTTTTCCTGTTCCCGAAATTGCTGCTAATTCAGCCACAGAAACCCCTTCTTCTTTAGCAATATTTTTTACCAAAGGCGATAAGAATTTTTCAGATTCCGAGTAATCGGAAGACAAATCTACCGGAGTCGCAACACTTTCGTTGGATCCTGAAGCTTCGGGATTAACCATTTTTGTTACTTCAGCAATACCCTCAGGAGCTACAGCTTCTTTAACAATTGGCACAAGCGCTCCATCTTCAGTCTCAATAATAGCAATAGTTTGCCCTACCTGAACTAAATCATCTTTACCAAACAGTTGTTCTACTAAAATTCCCGAAACTTCGCTTGGCACTTCACTGTCTACTTTATCAGTAGCAATTTCAAGTACTGCTTCATCCGCTTCAATTTTGTCGCCAACTTCTTTTAACCAGTTTGTAATGGTTGCTTCTGCAACGCTTTCTCCCATTTTTGGAAGTTTTAATTCAAATCTTGCCATATTGTTAACCTAAAAGGTGATATTGATTTTCAGTTTGCGAAATTACTAAATATTTCAAACATAAATTACATTAAATGTAATTTTTTACTCTATTTCTATAATCTCACCTCTCTCATTACTATTATTACTTCCTATTAAAAAATTAGCGTTTTTTGGTATAATTTTAAAGGTAAATCCTTTATTCCTTGAAGATTCGAGAATTGCGATACATTTTTTGAAAGAAATGAATTCGTTATCTAAAATAATTTCTGCACCTATTTTACTTTTAACAGAAGACGAAATTACTGTTTTTTCTGTTTTCAAATCGTGAAACAGGACTTTTTTTTGCAAAACCAAATGGAGCTTATCTGCTAATTTTTGGTTAGCTGAATACAAAAGATATGATTTTGGAATGATTTTTATTCCTGGTTTCCCTTGAAACATTTTCGCTAAAGAAAAAAAGATAATCCCAATTTTCATAAAAAGGGAGAAAAATAAAGCACTTTTAAAATGCTTTTTGTAGAAGAAATTCATCGCTTCCTGAAACCGTTTCATATACGTTTCATCCTTAACCGTGCTTTCTCCTTTGTAATGAATTACGGTCGTTTCATGGAAATAATAATTGAATTTTCCTTCTTTCAGGACTCGATACGACAAATCAATATCGTCAGAATACATAAAACAATCTTCATCAAATCCGGCTACTTCAAGATACAAATCTCTTTTCATAACCATAAAAGCACCCACAAGAATGGCTACTTTTCCGGTTTGGTTTTCACTTAAATGTTGCGCATAATACTTCCCGAATGTTCCAGAAAATAATTTGTATAAACCCGTGATTTTGGTAAAAGCGACCCAAGGTGTCGGAACGCCACGTTTGCTTTCGGGCAGAAATCTTCCGGTTCCATCAATGAGTTTACAACCCACAATTCCTAAATCCGATTGTTTTTGGGCGAAAGCCAATACTTTCACAAACGTATCTTCGGCAACAACAGTATCGGGATTCAGAACGCAAATGTATTCGCCTTGCGCTTGGGCTACCCCAATGTTATTGCCTTTGGGAAAGCCAATATTTTCTTTGTTTTGAATGAGTTTTACGTTAGGAAAAAGCTTTTGCATCATTGCACAACTGTCATCCGAAGAATTGTTATCAATTACAATAATTTCGGCGTCAATGGTTTCTAATGCGTTTTGAACGCTTAAAACACAGAGCTCCAGAAAATAGCGAACGTTGTAATTGAGAATAATGACGGATAGTTGCAAAGCTTATTGTTTTAGTTTTTTGGGATTTTGTTTCGTGTTGAAAATTCTCAAAACTACAACACTTTCTTTCTCTACGGAATAGATAATTTTAAAACTCCAAATGACCACAAATCTAACTTTTTGGATATTAATTATTGGCTCAACCGGAAATTTATAAGGAAAATTCGGCAGAGAATTTGCCAAATCATAAATTTCATTAAATACTAAAATAGCATTTTGAGGACTTTCTTTTTTTATGTACTTATAAATAGCTTCTAGTTCATTTGATGCTTTTTTACTCCAAAGCACCCTCATTAACCTAGAATTTTTTTTCTGACATCTTCACTAGAATAGGTTTCTAACTTTCCTTCATTCAATTGATGTAAAGCCTCATGAATGTCTTTAGTATATTCTTTTTCAGAAATTGGGTTTCCATCTGCGTCATAACCAACTATATTTTCTTCATCAAGAAGTTTTGCTATTTTACTAAGAATCTTATTGTCGTTAATACTTAAGATTCTTTGCGTGATGCTGATTTTTAAAGTCTCCGTTTTCATGATACAAATTTTTAACCACTCAAATTTACGTCATTTTATTGAAAATTAAAAAAAACATGTTTCTCCACTAGCCCCGAAGGAAGGGAAAAATTTTTTTTGTTCTTTCTTTAAGGACTAAAAGAGTACTTCACCAAGTTAATATTTTCATCGGTGTTCAGTGAATTTCATTTAGAATGAAAGCTGGACCTTTAGTTCCAACTAAAACCAAGTCATTCGCTCCTAAAAAACAGGTTATCATGTTTAGTTTTAACATTACTTAAACGATAAAACTTGAAACCTAATATAAATGAATTACTTTTGCAAAAAAGTTATGTTTAGTAATGCATGCATCTCTTATAATTTATAACTCATACCCTACAAAGTGAATTACTTATCAGTCGAAAATATCTCTAAATCTTTTGGAGAAAGAACACTTTTTGAAAACATTTCTTTTGGAATTAGTAAAGACCAAAAAATCGCCTTCATTGCCAAAAATGGCTCTGGAAAAACGACTATCATGAGCATCATTAACGGTTTGGAAGAATCAGATACCGGACAAGTTGTACTCAGAAAAGGTATCAAAATGGCCTTCCTTTCGCAAAATAACAATTTGCAGGAAGAATTGACGATTGAAGAAAGCATTTTCGCATCGGATAATGAGACTTTGAAAGTGATTGAAGCGTATGAAAAAGCATTAGAAAATCCGGAAGACGAAGAAGCCTACCAAAAAGCTTTTGACGGAATGGATCAGCACAATGCGTGGGACTTTGAAACACAATACAAGCAAATTCTGTTCAAACTGAAGTTGGAAGATTTCAAACTGAAAGTAAAAAATCTTTCTGGTGGACAGAAAAAAAGACTTTCATTAGCTATTATTTTGATCAATCGTCCCGATTTATTAATTCTGGATGAGCCTACCAACCACTTGGATTTAGAGATGATTGAATGGCTGGAAAGCTATTTTACTAAAGAAAATATTACGTTGTTTATGGTGACGCACGACCGTTTCTTCTTGGAGCGTGTTTGTAACGAAATCATCGAACTGGATAACGGAAAATTATACCAATACAAAGGAAATTACTCGTATTATTTAGAGAAAAAAGAGGAACGCATTGCATCAGAAAATTCGAGTGTGGATAAAGCGCAAAACCTTTTTGTAAAAGAACTGGAATGGATGCGTCGTCAGCCAAAAGCGAGAACGACCAAATCTAAATCCCGTCAGGATGACTTCTATGACATCAAAGAAAAAGCACAAAGCCGCCGCCGTGAAAACAAAGTAGAGCTTGAAATTAACATGGAACGTATGGGAAGCAAGATTATCGAGCTTCACAAAATCTCCAAAAAATTCAAGGATCATGTCATTATGGATAATTTCAGTTTTGATTTTCAACGTGGCGAACGTATTGGAATCATTGGGAAAAACGGAACTGGTAAATCTACTTTCTTGAATTTATTGACTGGAACTATTCCGCTTGATGGTGGAAAAGTGGTGATTGGTGAAACGATAAAAGTAGGTTACTATACGCAAAGCGGAATCAACCCAAAACCGGGTCAGCGCGTGATTGACGTGATTAAGGAATATGGAGAATTTATTCCGTTGATGAAAGGAAAATTAATTTCCGCTTCGCAATTGTTAGAGCGTTTCTTGTTTGATGCCAAAAAACAATATGATTTTGTCGATAGATTGAGTGGTGGAGAATTGAAACGTTTGTACTTGTGTACAGTTTTGATTCAGAATCCGAACTTCTTGATTCTGGATGAGCCTACGAATGATTTGGATATTGTGACACTGAATGTTTTGGAAAGTTTCCTTTTGGACTATCCCGGTTGTCTTTTAGTGGTTTCTCACGACAGGTATTTTATGGATAAAATTGTGGATCACTTATTCATTTTTAGAGGACAAGGTGTAGTGGAAGATTTCCCTGGAAACTATTCTGATTTTAGAGCTTATGAAGACAGTGCTGATGTTGCTCAAAAAGAAGAAAACAAAGCCGAAAAGAAAGACTGGAAACAAAACAATCCAACCGGTAACCTAACGTTCAACGAGCAAAAAGAATTCCAGAAAACAGAGAAAGAAATCAAGGACTTAGAGCTTCAGAAAATAGCTATTGAGCAATTATTTTCGGACGGAAAAATTACTGATGCTGACATCGAGAAAAAAGGAAATGAATTGCAAAACCTCATCCAAAAGATGGAACTCAAAGAAGAGCGTTGGTTTGAATTAAGTGCCAAAATGGAAGGATAAAAAACTTATAATTGTATTCAATTTTTGTAAAAACCCCATCACAAATTACATAATAGTAGCTTGTGGTGGGGTTTTTCGCATGAGTATATTGACAGAAAATTAGCACAATTACATAACTTGAGTATTGAAATAACATATACATTTGACTATCAATTTCAATCATCAAACTGTAAATCAACTCAAATGAACGTAAAATCTACAAACACATCCATCAAAAAAAAATCTAAATTCATTCCATACCTGCTCTTGTTGAGTACTATTTTGTTTTTTCAATATTCTTGGTCACAAAATATTTCAGTAAAAATAATTGATGCAACTACTAAAGAACCTATTCCCTACGCCACCATCAATATTGATAAAAAAGAGCATTTGATTTCAAATGCCGAAGGTTTTTTTAACCTATCTGAAACTGCAATTCAAGATGAAAATACACTAATCATTACCTATCTAGGCTACAAAAATCTTGAAGTTAAGGTGAGTCAATTATCAAAACTAGATTATATCATAGCACTCACTCCTACTATTTTTGAATTAAATGATGTACAAGTAAATGGTAAAAAACCCAATCCTTATGTTATAATGGCTGCGGTAAAGGCTAATCTTTCTATAAATTATAGAAATACCGATAATCCTATTAAAGACATGTTATTTGTGAGAAAATCAACGGCGACATATCCTAAAGAAGTTGTAGTTGATATAAATCAGTCGACAGGTTTTTCAAAACAAGCGCTTAAGCAAGTCAATAGTGATGTTCAAAATTTCACCAATGCCTTAATTAAATCACCCCCAAAAGAGTATACAGACATGTTGTGTAATTTATTTACTCATACTATTAAAAAAGATAATAAGTCATTTGAATCACATAAAATTAACGTTCTTAAAGCAACTGTTCTCAAAAATGAAGGAAGTACAACCTCATCAGAAGAGTTGAAAGAAATTGGTATAAAAACAATGTTAAAGCACTTAGATTCTACAAAGTATTACCGCATTAAAAGTGGACTCATCGGTTCTCGAGATACTATTTCTTTAAGAAAAGATTTCAACAAAAAGAAAACAAAATCTAAAACAGCAGATCAAAGTACGCTCTTAACAACTACCAAATACAATTTAACACAATTCATCAAGAACAATAATTTAGGTAAATCTTCTGAGCATGATTTTATAAATAATCCAGAACTGTACACTTACAAATTTGAAGGAACTACTTTTACTGAGGATAACGATTATGCATTTGTACTTTCATTTTTACCAAAAAAAGGTAGTGCAAAATTTACCGGTAAACTCTACATTAATGAGTCGGATTATGCAGTTCTTAGAGCTGAATACCAACTTGATGAAGGAGAAAATCTACACAATGTTAATTTAAAATGGCTTTTAGGCATTAAAGTAGCCCAAAATAACAACAAAGGAATTTTAATGTTTCGCAAAAAATCTGAAAACAAGAATTATTACTTGCATTATGCCTCTGAAGAAAATGGGAATTATTTTTATATAAACCGACCTTTGAAATTTATTGAAATCACCAAAGAAGACAAAGACATTCTATCATTAGACATAAAATATGAAGGAAACTCTACGACTAAAACTGAATTTTTAAATCTATCACATTCCCTTGTAACAGATACTGATGTTACTAAAGTTGTTGAAAATGAATTCAACATTGTATCCTTAAAATCATACGATCCTAAAATATGGAAAGGATACCATGCTATTGAACCAGTAGCAGAATTAAAGCGTTTTAAAGTTAAAGAATAATACCTCATCACAATGTTTCTGTATCAAATCTTTTTAAAAACTAGATTCAACTAATTAAAAAAAACCTCATCAATAAAATTGAAGAGAAAGAGGAACGCTGGTTTGAACTGAGCGCGAAGATAGAAGGCTAGAGTCATTGCAAGGCACGAAGCAATCCCATTTTTTGCTCTCGTTATGTGATTGCTTCGTGCCTCGCAATGACAAAACTGACTAATTATCAATACACAACCCCAATATTTTTAGCGGTAACGCTAGAAATGTTGAGGTTGTGTTTTTTAGGAAAAACAGTGATTACAAATTAGTAAGAAATATTAGAATTAATAGAAAGTCCATTTGACGCTTTGTAGTTTTCTTTTCACAGCTATCCGAAAGTTTTAATAAAAATCAAAAGTTCCCTTCCTAGCTCATCTAAACAGGCTTTAAGTATTTTATTACCCTGAAAAAAAGTCTGGTTTAAATATAATTTCAGATTTTTTCCTTATTTTTTTAGAAGCCCCGCTCTTCAAAGCATAAAATAGTTCTTGATTATGCTGCGCAAATGTCTCTGACTTTGCGCTCACAATAGTAGTCACAAAACAACCACAGCAAAATCCAATTCTACTGTGGTTGTTTTATTCTATATCCTTTTTTAATTCCCCCTTCGGGGGTTAGGGGGATTTCTACCAAGGAATCGGATTGTAATCTTTCAAAAACTTCCCGCACCAATGTTTTCCTGTATTAATACCGTCAAACAACGGATCCATCACTCGTGCTGCTCCATCCACAATATCTAATGGCGGTTGAAAATCCTCTTCTTCCTGTTTTCTTTTGGCTAATTCTGCAGGATCTTCGTCGGTTACCCAGCCGGTATCGACCGCATTCATAAAAATGCCGTCTTTTGCCAAAGTTCCTGAGGAAGTATGCGTCAGCATATTCAAAGCGGCTTTGGCCATATTAGTATGCGGATGACGGTCTTCTTTGAAAAAGCGATGAAACTTCCCTTCCATCGCCGACACATTAATGATGTGCTTTTTTCCGGTGTTCTCTTTCTTCATCACTTCCGAAAGGCGGTTACATAATACAAAAGGCGCCACGGAATTTACCAGTTGCACTTCGATCATTTCTGTGGTTTCTATTTGTCCCAAACGTAAACGCCAGCTGTTGGTTTTTCTCAAATCGACTTGCTGTAAATCGGCATCAAGTTCCCCTTCCGGGAAAACTTCATTTGCCACCAAAGCATTATCAAACGAATACGGAATTTGAGACAATTTAGCGGAAGCCCGCAACCCAATTCCAGGTTCTGGTCCGTGCCAAGTCACCGGCATATTCTGATTGGAGGAAGCCCCTGCTGTCAACACTTTTAATTCATCCAAACAATTGGTATGATCCAGCAATAATTCTTGTGCCTGTTGCGGCAAAGAAGCGATAGAACGCTCCTCATTTTCCATTAGATGCGTATAAAATCCCGCAGGACGCCTC
This sequence comes from Flavobacterium bomense, assembly GCF_003970355.1. NCBI lineage: Bacteria > Pseudomonadati > Bacteroidota > Flavobacteriia > Flavobacteriales > Flavobacteriaceae > Flavobacterium > Flavobacterium bomense. The sequence continues at coordinate 96,194 of NZ_RYDJ01000006.1, forward strand.
ACCGTTTGCGCTGCATTATTAATCAGAATATCCAAACGATCGTATTTTTGCTCTATAAAATTGCAGAAAATCTCTACACTTGGAATGTGTCGCAAATCCAATCCGTGAATTTTCAAACGATGTCCCCAATCCATGAAATCGTCTTCCTTAGAAAAACGCAATGCGGAATCCACCGGAAAGCGAGTTGTTGCAATAACGGTTGCTCCACCACGCAATAACATCAACGTAATGTGATATCCAATTTTTAGACGAGAACCTGTGATAACGGCAACTTGCCCATTTACATCTGCGGTTTGAAAACGTTTGGCATAATTAAAATCGCCACAATCGGTACACATTGTATCGTAAAAATGGTGCATTTTAGTAAACTCCGTTTTACACACGTAACAGTTTCGTGGAGTTTCCAGTTCCAATTGTTCTTTGTTCACAAGATCATTGTAAGCCAAAAGTTTTGGCGCCATAAAAACACTTGCTTCACGCGCATGGCGGATTCCGGTTACCTTACGGGCGGTTCGGTCTCGCTTTTCCATTTTGCGTTTAGCAGCCACTTTACCGTCTTTTTTTCTCCGGGAAAGCTCGTCACGATCGGGTCTGGAAAACATACCTGCCGCTTTGATTAAAGCGGTGCGTTGCTCTTTTGGAATATCAAATATTTGATCCGTATCCGTATTCAATTGTGCTAAAATAGCGATGCAGCGGTCAATTTCTTCAGAGCTTATCGTAGTTTTATGTTCTATTTGTTCAATCATCATCGTAAAAAAAATGGATATTATTCTTGTGTAAATTCCAAGGCTACAAATATAGCCTTTTTAAAGTCGTAATGTTTCGAAGCAATACTGTCGGAAGTCGAAGCGCAAAGATGATAGAATTGTATTTTGACTTTCGACTATTATCTTACTATCTTCGCACCCACAATGTTCTTTCACCAAGATGCACGAAGCAACCGCAAAGATTCACAAAATTGAAAAACTCAGTGTATCTTCGTGTTTTCTCTTTGAGAATCTCTGTGTAACAAAAAAGTTCCATGCTGTTTCAAATCAAATCGTATTTACAATTCCTTTGGCACTCAAAAAATGAGCATGCGGTGCATTCGCCATTTGTGTTTACTTTATTGACGAGATGCTTTTATGATAAAAAATCAAAACCGGAATATACGATTTTAAGAGAATATAGAAACTCGCTTTTAGCAAACAATAATACCATTGAAGTCACTGATTTTGGTGCGGGTTCCAAAGTGTTTAAATCGAATTCCAGAGTTATTGCCAAGATTGCCAAAACAGCAGGGATTTCTCCCAAGCGAGCTGAATTACTTTTTAGAATCACCAATTATTTTCAACCGGACTCTATTTTAGAAATTGGAACTTCATTGGGATTGGCGACTTCTGCCCTAGCTTTAGGGAATTTAAAAGCCCAAATAATCACTTTAGAAGGTTGTCCTGAAACCGCTAGACAAGCTCAATTGCAATTTAAAAAATTCAATTTCAATACTATATGTTCCGAAATAACAGAGTTCAGTACTTATTTACAAACCGAAAGCCTAAAGCCTAAAACCCATAACCTAATTTACTTCGACGGCAATCACTCCAAGAAAGCAACATTAGACTATTTTGAAGTATTACTTCCTACCATTACGAACGAAACCCTTTGGATATTCGATGACATCCACTGGTCGCCAGAAATGGAACAAGCTTGGGAAATTATAAAAAACCATCCCAAAGTAACGGTAACAATTGACACATTTCAGTGGGGATTGGTATTTTTTAGGAGAGAACAACCAAAAGAACATTTTGTGATTCGAACCTAAAAAAAGTGACAGCCATTGCTGACTGCCATTTTCAATATAGAATAACTACTTTTTATTCTTTAGCTTTTTTCATTTCTCCAGATTTTGCTCCCATTCTGTTTAGCGTATAAATTGGTGCAAATTTTAATTTTAAACCCGAAATTTTTCTGTTATCATCCACTGAAAGTCCTTCTTTTTCAACTGTATTTTTTCTACTGTCCAATGCTTCATACATCAATTTGATTTCGTCCCAGTCTTCACGAGAATACTTATCTTTGTTCGTTTCAACTGCATCTACAAATTGCTGGTACACGCTAAGAACATTGTCTTTATCCACCCAGACAAAACTCATATCCTCACCCACTTTCCCTTCACCAAATAAAGCATTCCTCATTTGTTGTTTTGGGTTTGCAGCAGCGGCGGCTTTATCTTGAGCCTCTATTTCGGCTTCGTATTTTGCTTTCAAAGCCTCGTATTTAGCATTTGCTTCATCAAGGTATTTCTGCGCCTCCGCATTGTCTTTCATATTTGCCAATGCTGCCTTTGCATTACCACTTTTTAATTGATACGTAGCTTCAATTCCTTGCCAGTTTGCTTTAGCATTCTCGGAAGAAACATTCCCTAATGAATCCACATACATCACATAAGAATCCACTATTTTCTCCGCTTGCTCTGTTTTTTCATCTTTACAGGAGGCAAATCCTAAAGCGACTACCGCTATTCCTAACACCATTTTTGTACTTTTCATAACTTCTTGATTTGATTAATACTTTTAACAAAAATAAGTAATATTATTATATTATCAATTATAACCAAAAAATGTTATAAATAATTAAAATAATTATGAAATAAATACCAATAAAGTGTAAATTATACAAATTTATACTATAATAACATAAAATTTAATAGAATGATTTAACGTATTAAAAAATACATTTACCAAGAAAATAGAAATAAACGCAAGTACTTCATTAATAAAAAATTATCTGACCGCATAAATCTAAGCTCAAAATGTAACAAATTTAAAAAACATCTACTTATTAATAATTCAAAAGTCTTTTGTACTTTTAAAATCTAATTTAATAGCACCCTACGCACCGTCGAAGGTCAAAAAATCATACATTCTAATGGCAAACCCGCTAATCAAAATAACCAATATCAAACGAGATTTTGTGCTTGGAAATGAAATTGTATATGTTCTCAAAGGCATTGATTTAGAAATAAATAAAGGCGAATACGTAGCATTAATGGGACCTTCAGGATCCGGAAAATCTACCTTAATGAATTTATTAGGTTGCTTAGACACGCCAACTTCTGGTAGTTACATCCTGAATGGGAAGGATGTCAGCCAGATGAAAGATGATGAATTAGCCGAAATTCGCAATAAAGAAATAGGATTTGTTTTCCAAACTTTCAATCTTTTACCCAGAACAACCGCACTAGACAATGTAGCTTTACCCATGATTTATGCCGGTTTCTCTAAATCTGATAGAAATAAACGCGCCACGGAAGTTTTAGAACAAGTAAATCTTGCTGACAGAATGGATCACCAACCCAACCAACTTTCAGGAGGTCAACGCCAGCGGGTGGCAATTGCACGTGCCTTGGTCAATAAGCCGTCCATCATTTTAGCGGATGAACCTACAGGAAATTTAGACAGCAAAACCTCTCTTGAAATCATGAAACTTTTTGGAGACATCCATACCAATGGGAACACCGTTATTTTAGTAACGCACGAAGAAGAAATTGCCGCGTATGCGCATCGAATTATACGTTTGCGTGACGGAATTATTGAAAGCGATACGACCAAATAATTTTTTTTAGGAGCTTTTTCCGGCTATACGCTTGTATCTCTTTCTTTTTTAAAAAGAAAAAAGAAACAGGATACCGCTTCTATCCGGGCTAAAAAATCTCACTTACAAATATCTTTTAAACCCCAAATAAAAACTAGTACCTAAAATGAATATCGCCATACTAACCTGCCAAAAACTTCCCGATTTAAATCCTGAAGATCAAAAAATAATTCCTGCACTAGCCAAACATAATATTAACGCCAAAGCGGTGATTTGGAGTGACAAAACCATTAACTGGGCTGATTTTGATTACCTAATTTTTCGCAATACTTGGGATTATTTCGAAAAAGAAACCGAATTTAATATTTGGCTCCACCAAATAGAAAAACTGGGTATCAAAACACTTAACCCGATTGAAATAATCAAACAAAACATACACAAGTTTTATTTGCGTGAAATGCAAAAGCAAGGAATCACAATATTACCAACCGTATTTATTGACAAAACAGACACTCTGAATCTAGCTGAACACCTACCTTCCCATTGGAAAAAAGCAGTCATAAAACCCGCATTTTCGGCAGGATCGTATCTCACTGAAGTTTTTGAAACATCAGATAGTGAAGAAATAAACCAGAAATATGCGACCATAGCTGCAGAGAAAGACTTGCTGTTACAGGAATTTATGCCGGAGATTCAGACTCTAGGTGAAACTTCATTTATCTTTTTCAATAAAAAATTCTCTCATGCGGTTAACAAAAAGCCGGTAAATGGAGATTTTAGAGTACAATCCCTATTTGGTGGCATCTATAATTTGGTACATCCCAGTTCAGAATTGATTGAAAAAGCACAAAAAGTTGTTGATACTTTTCAAGAGAACTTACTGTACGCCAGGGTAGATGGGATACTGATTGATAATGAACTTTATTTAATGGAAATTGAATGCATTGAACCTGATTTATATTTCAATTTAAGTGAAGGTTCACTGGAACGATTTGTTACGGCAATAGTGGAATTAATACAGTAAATTTGTTTCCATCAAACAAATTACAAATTAACACAAACCTTGGATGAAAGTATATACAAAGACTGGTGATAAAGGAACCACGGCACTTTTTGGCGGAACCAGAGTCCCAAAGGATCATGCACGAATAGAAAGTTATGGTACGGTAGACGAATTGAATTCTCACATTGGACTAATCCGAGATCAGGAGATGAATTCCCATTACAAAGAAATTCTAATCGAGATTCAGGATCGTTTGTTTACAGTAGGCGCTATATTAGCAACGCCACCGGAAAAAGAAGTACTGAAAAACGGCGAACTTCGTTTGAAAAAACTCGGAATAATTGAATCAGATATTGAACTGTTGGAAAATGAAATTGACAGCATGGAAGAAGCATTACCACCCATGACTCATTTCGTACTTCCTGGAGGACATACAACCGTGTCATATTGTCATATAGCACGTTGCGTATGCCGTAGAGCGGAGCGTTTAGCAGTTCATTTAAGCCACAACGAACCGGTTGCAGAAATCGCAATAAAGTACCTGAACCGACTTTCTGACTACCTTTTTGTGTTGGCACGAAAGTTGTCTCATGATCTGAAAGCTACGGAAGTTCAATGGATTCCTAGAAAATAATTTGCAGCATTTAAGGTCTTTTTCAGTTGTATTTATAGTGAAAAAATGCAAACTTTTTAACCGCAAAATTTAAATCAAAAAAAACGTTCTTAACTTTTTATTAAAATAAATGATTTTTTACTTGTCTTTTTCAGTAAAAAATTTATTTTTGCACAAAACTAAACAGACAACAAGATGTATTGGACATTAGAATTAGCATCCTATCTAAGTGATGCACCGTGGCCTGCTAACAAAGACGAACTTATTGACTACGCTATTAGAGCTGGAGCTCCATTAGAAGTAGTAGAAAACCTTCAGTCTATAGAAGATGAAGGCGAGATATATGAATCAATGGAAGAAATTTGGCCAGATTATCCTACAGACGAAGATTATCTTTGGAATGAGGATGAATATTAAAAAGTAAACCAAGAAAAAGTCTCTAAAGAGGCTTTTTTTTTGTTTAAATTTACAGAATTACACAAACAGAAATAAAAACATATTATGAGTTTTATAAATAGTATTATCAAAGTCTTTGTTGGGGATAAATCTCAAAAAGATGTGAAAGCTTTACAGCCGTATCTTAACAAAATTAAAACTTTTGAAACTCCTTTAATGGCATTATCTAATGATGAGCTTAGAGCGCGTACTGCATTTTTCAAAGAAAAAATAAAACAAGACCGTTCTGAAAAAGATGCTAAAATTAGTGCTCTGAAAGTAGAAGTTGAAAGTATTGAAGATATCGACAAACGAGAGGATATTTACGTCGCTATTGATGCGCTGGAAAAAGAGGCTTATGATATTTCGGAAAAAACGTTGTTAGAAATTCTTCCGGAAGCTTTTGCTGTAGTCAAAGAAACGGCTAGACGTTTCAAAGACAGTACACAAGTAATTGTAACTGCCACTGCAAAAGACCGTGAACTTTCGGCAACAAAAAGCTATATAACTCTAGATGGAGACACTGCGATCTGGGCAAATTCTTGGAGTGCTGCGGGTAAAGAAATTACTTGGGACATGATTCACTATGACGTACAATTAATTGGCGGAATGGTTTTACATGAAGGAAAAGTAGCAGAAATGCAAACAGGTGAAGGAAAAACATTAGTGGCAACTTTGCCGCTTTACTTAAATGCATTGACAGGAAACGGAGTACATCTAGTGACTGTCAACGATTATTTGGCAAAAAGAGATAGTACATGGAAAGCACCTTTATTTGAATTTCATGGTATGTCAGTAGAATGTATTGACAATTATCAGCCAAGCTCAGAAGGACGAAAAAAAGCCTATGATGCTGATATCACGTACGGAACCAATAATGAGTTTGGTTTTGATTACTTGAGAGATAACATGGCACATTCACCAGAAGATTTGGTTCAAAGAAAACACAATTATGCGATTGTCGATGAAGTCGATTCTGTTTTGATTGATGATGCAAGAACACCATTAATTATCTCAGGTCCAGTTCCTCAGGGAGATCGCCATGAGTTTAATGAATTGAAACCGAAAATTGAAAATTTGGTTAGTTTACAACGTCAATTGGCAAACGGCTTCCTATCTGAAGCTAAAAAATTAATAAAAGAAGGAAATACCAAAGATGGTGGATTCCAATTGTTAAGAGCCTACCGAGCATTACCAAAAAATAAAGCATTGATTAAATTTTTGAGTGAAGAAGGAATTAGACAATTGCTTCAAAAAACCGAAAATCAATACATGCAGGATAACAAAAGAGAAATGCACAAGATTGATGAGGCTTTGTATTTTGTTATTGAAGAAAAAAACAATCAGGTAGAACTGTCTGACAATGGTATCCAATTCCTTTCCGGAGATACTGATTCTGACTTTTTTGTACTTCCGGACATTGGAACCGAAATTGCCGCTATCGAAAAAAGAAAACTTGATAAAGATGCAGAAGCGGAAGAGAAGGAAAAATTATTTCAAGATTTCGGAATCAAAAGTGAGCGCATCCACACCCTGACACAACTTTTGAAAGCATACGCTTTATTCGAAAAAGATGTAGAATATGTAATCATGGACAACAAAATCATGATTGTTGATGAGCAAACGGGACGTATAATGGACGGTCGCCGGTATTCTGACGGTTTACACCAAGCTATTGAAGCCAAAGAAAATGTAAAAATTGAAGCAGCAACACAAACATTTGCAACAGTTACATTACAGAATTACTTCAGAATGTACAACAAACTGGGAGGAATGACAGGAACAGCCTCTACTGAAGCAGGTGAGTTGTGGCAAATATACAAACTGGACGTAGTAGAAATTCCTACGAACAGACCAATGGCCAGAAAAGATAAAGAAGATTTTATTTATAAAACTACTCGTGAAAAATTCAATGCCGTAATCGAAGACGTTTCAGAATTATCTAAAGCAGGGAGACCGGTTCTTATTGGTACAACTTCAGTAGAGATTTCAGAATTGTTAAGCCGAATGTTGAAAATGAGAGGTGTTGCACACAATGTCTTGAATGCAAAAATGCACAAACAAGAAGCGCAAATCGTTGAAGAAGCAGGGAAACCTGGTGTGGTAACAATTGCAACAAACATGGCTGGTCGTGGTACCGATATTAAATTATCTGCCGAAGTAAAAGCCGCAGGTGGATTAGCAATTGTAGGTACGGAACGTCATGATTCGCGTCGTGTGGATCGTCAGTTGCGTGGTCGTGCAGGACGTCAGGGTGATCCGGGAAGTTCTCAGTTTTATGTTTCTCTGGAAGACAACCTCATGCGTTTGTTTGGTTCTGAAAGAGTGGCAAAAGTAATGGACCGAATGGGATTGCAGGAAGGCGAAGTGATTCAGCATTCTATGATGACTAAATCGATCGAGCGTGCCCAGAAAAAAGTAGAAGAAAACAATTTTGGTGTTCGTAAGCGTTTACTGGAATATGATGATGTCATGAATGCGCAACGTGAAGTAGTGTACAAACGCCGTCGTCATGCCTTGTTTGGAGAGCGATTGAAATTGGATATTGCCAACATGCTGTATGACACCTGCGAACTCATTATTGATCAAAACAAAGCGACTAACAATTTCAAAAACTTTGAGTTTGAGTTAATTCGTTATTTCTCTATTACATCACCGGTTACTGAAAGTGAGTTCATAAAACTCAGCGAAATGGAATTAACTGGCAAAGTATACAAAGCTACATTAGAATATTACACCGAAAAAACAGTACGAAGCGCCAGAGAAGCATTTCCTATTATAAAAAATGTTTACGAAGACAAAAACAACCAATTTGAACGCATTGTTGTTCCATTTACAGATGGAATCAAATCGTTGAATGTAGTTACTGATTTGAAAAAAGCCTACGAAACTGAGGGAGCACAACTTGTTGCTGATTTTGAAAAAAATATTACATTATCTATTGTTGATGAAGCTTGGAAAAAACACTTGCGTAAAATGGATGAGTTGAAACAATCGGTACAACTTGCGGTTCACGAACAAAAAGATCCATTGCTAATTTACAAACTCGAGGCTTTCAATTTGTTTAGAGCTATGATTGACAATGTCAATAAAGAAGTAATTTCGTTCTTGTTCAAAGGCGATTTACCGGCTCAAGAAAACCAACAAATTCAGGAGGCAAAAGAAGTACGTCAGAAAGAAGACTTTCAATTGAGCAAAGACGAGGTGCTGAATTCTGATGAATTAGCAACACAAAATCGTGAAGCGGGACAAACGCAACAACGCCAAGTTACCGAAACTATCGTGAGAGATATGCCAAAAATTAATCGCAATGATACTGTTACGATTCAGAACGTGGCCAACGGACAAACGCAGGAAATGAAATACAAAAAAGCCGAGAGCTTAATCGCTTCAGGACAATGGGTTATCGTGAACTAAAAACCGTTTAAATTCCTCAAAATTAAATTCTTCAATTACGAAAGTAGTTGGGGAATTTTTTTTGTTCTTAATTTATTTCAGGAGCCATTCCCGCCCTACGCTGCAAGCTATTTGGTTTCAAACCCTTTTTCTAGCCGCTGTCAGTAGCTTCCTTTGGTTGCTCTGCCACCACCAGAAAAAAATGTTTTTCAACCGGCATAGGCTTTCCGCTGCTGTCGGGGCTAGTGATTTTGCGATACATAAAAGAGTAGCGATCAAATACACGTTTACAAAAAAACGTACAATAAATAAAAAACGCATTTGATGATTTGTAAAGAATTATTTACATATTTGGAAATTAATAAAGCGAAAGAAACCTTCGCCAATCTACCCATATATGGGTGTATATGCGAAAGTTTGTATCGCCTATATACAAGTTAGCGGTAATGCTCTGAAAAAATAACGCAAAAACACTATTATGGAAAAAACACACCAAATTATTTTGACTTTTTTATGTTTAGTTTTATCGTCTTGTCAAAATAACTCGCTCAATGGAAAAACATTATCGGGACTTGAGGAAGATGAATATTTTGATGCTGCAAACCAGCACTTTCAAACAAATTTAACTTTTAAAAATGATAGCGTAATAGTTGAACGAAATTCAGTTTCGATAACAACAGATGAAAAATCAGCTTTCAAAAAAACTGGTGAAATGTATCGTTACAAAGGAGCGGTTAAAAAGAATGGAAATAAATTGAGTTTTGTTGCTGTTGAATATAAATGTAGTGATTGCCCACCAATAGTTGAAGTTGGAGAAAATGGTGATATTAAAGATGTTTTAGATAAAAAAAAATATGAAGGTTACATGACAAAAAATGGGGCGAAATTTAACGGAATAGAATTTAAAGAGAACTAAGCACTACCGCTAACAGCTAGTAAGCAATAGTCGGGAATTAGGCTTAATTTGAAGTTGGTTTTGTACTTGAAAAAATAGTGATTATCCGAAATAATAGCTTTATTTAGCCCGACCATCGCCTACTAGCGGGACGTTATACCACATTATTGAATAACGTTATGAAAAAAAGATAAAAAATCTTTCCGAATTTTCGCAAGTAATTATAATTTAATTACTTGCGAACAAATAAAATAAATTTTATACTTTTAAAAGTAATAATTTAAACTATATAAAAAATGAAAAAATATTTTACAAATCTAGTAATCATTATGGCATTATCTATTCTTTTTATTGGCTGTTCCAATGAAGAAAATGAGATAAAAGTAGAAACACTTGACTCAAGTAAAGATGCAAAAAGAATTGCAGATATTATAAATTCTGGAACTGAAGGCATTCCATTTCCTGAAGGTAGCAAAGTTTTTAAAAAATCCGAAGATAACTTTGAAATACGTTTGCCAAAAGATTTTTACTTTTTAATTTCAGAATTAGACTCAAATGGTAATTCAGGTCATCGAGCAATCGCTGAAATTTCTGATGTAAGTGTTACATGTTCATTCACAAAAGGTTCAGGTTGTTCTCCTGTAAAAGCTCAAGGTGAATATTATTGTGTAATGAATAGTGGTTGTACAACATGCACGATGTCAACAGCTAGAATTGGAACAAAACAAAATATTAAAATTCTTGGAATAATTGATTATAATATGGGGGTTAGTTTTGTATCTGAATCAAAAAGTCTTTTAACTTCATCGAAAAACAAAATTATTTCTAAAAGTATTTCAGAGCATTTTTTAAATAAAACAGAAGTTAAAAAAGCACTTTTGGAATTTTATTCTGTAATTTATGATAAAAATATACCAAGTTTTATTACTGAAAACAAAAATCCACCTGCGGGTTATTCATTTTCAAAAGTTAATTTATTTGGTAATGAAATAATGGTTCCAGTAAAATCAAATTCTTTTTCAACAGAATTAGGTATTTCTGAAATTGATGATGCAGCTGTTACTTGCAGTTGTAGTAGTGGTTCTGGTTGTGTAAAAAAATCATTTATGGGTGCAAAATATTGTGATGCTGGTTCTTGCACAAAATGTACTTTGAATGATTAAATCTGAATTTTAACTTATAATAAAGAGTGAATTTCATAAATTATGGAGTTCACTTTTTTGTATAACGTGGTATAACAAGCGTTTTGCAAGATTGCGGGGTAAGTGATTAATTCAAAGTTTTGGCATATCAATAAAGTTCAGTAATAACCTAAAAGTTAAGGCTTATTTAGTCCGCAACCTCGCAAAGCGCTGGGACGTCAAACTGTCTAATACCTCCTTTCTCTATGTTAGATAATTTATACAAAAAATCGTTCAAATAATTTGCATAATTCCCCCGCTAGCGCGAGCGTCTCGCTCGTGCCCACAAAGTAAACACAATATAAACTAAATGAGCACAAAATATAAATTTGGAGAGAAAACGGGAGCTTATTTTGTGAGCTTCGCAACTGTAAATTGGATTGATGTATTTACTAGAGACGCATATTTTTGTAATATTATTGAGTCATTGGACTTTTGTCGAAAGAAAAAGGGAATGGAGATTTACGGCTATTGTATTATGCCTAGTCATGTGCATTTAATATTTCGTTCCGAAAATGGAGACCCATCAGGATTGATGCTTGACTTCAAAGGTTTTACATCAAAAAAATTGCTCAAAACAATTGAAGAAAACGCTCAAGAAAGTCGAAGAGAATGGATGCTTTGGATTATGGAACGAGCAGGAAAAAAGAATAGCAATGTAAAGCATAGACAATTTTGGCGACAGGATAATCATCCCATTGAGATTTGGTCGTTAAAAGTTTTTGAACAAAAGCTTACCTATATTCATCAAAACCCTGTAGAATCTGGTTTTGTAACCGATCCGATAGATTGGAAATATAGTAGTGCTAGAAATTATGGAAATAACGATCAAACGATTTTAGAAATTGATTTGAATTGATTTAGATTGTGGGCACGAGCGGGACGCACGCGCTAGCGGGGATCTATTGGAAATATAGTAGTGCTAGGAATTATGGAAATAACGACCAAACGATTTTAGAAATTGATTTGAATTGATTTAGATTGTGGGCACGAGCGGGACGCTCGCGCTAGCGAAGGTCTAGAATCAGACAGTCTATAGAATCTCTTTTTAATTAGTTGATTAAAAACACAAATATTCAAAGAGCATGCAAAGTTAGATCCGCAAAAGGATTATTAGTGCAGCTGCTTGGCAAGATTGCAGCTGCCTTTATAAACTTAATATTTTAACCCTTGATTCGCTTTATTTGTCATTGGAAATAACGGCGTCTATCGCTATAAAATGAATCCGAACAATATAAAAGACATACAACTAGAAAGTGAAACAACGTTTTAATGCTCCTCAAAATACCGTTCTTCAATTCGCTTAATGTCTTTTATTGAATTTTTGGCCCAAGCCAATCGCTTTTCTAAAATTTCATTTTCGGATAAATGCCAATCAATATTTGAATTGCGCAATCGATTCGTCAAGTTTTGAATGATGATTGCAGCTGAGACTGAAATGTTTAAACTCTCTGTAAAACCCACCATGGGAATTTTTAGAAAACCATCGGAGCGCTTCAAAATTTCTTCTGATAATCCGTCTCTTTCTGTTCCAAAAAATAAAGCGCTGGGTTTCGAAATGTCAAAATCTTCCATCAAACAATCATTCTCATGTGGCGTGGTAGCGATTATTTGATATCCTTTACTTTTTAACGCGTCCACACAGTTTGTAATGCTGTCGAAGGTATTGATATCGACCCATTTTTGGGCGCCCATGGCAATTTCCTTGTCGATACTTTTTCCGTAGCGTTGCTCGATAACGTTCAACTCCTGAATTCCAAAAATCTCGCAGCTTCGCATCACTGCACTGGTATTGTGCATTTGAAAAATATCTTCTACAGCAATGGTAAAATGATTGGTTCTGTTTTCTAATATTTTCAGGAATTTTTCTTTGCGGTTATCCGTTAGGATATTTTCAAGAAAATTAAGGTAATCAATGTCGACCATTAGAATATTTATTTATGCAAAAATAGTAAAAAAGACTAGCTTTATAGCTTCAAAAGTAGATTCTGACAGCTGCTTTTGGGATTGTTCCATAAAAGCTGAATTATAAATGATTGCGGAATTTGCGTGAGGGATAGAGGCGGTATCCTTTTTGGGCTTTTTAGCCAAAAAGATAAAGCTGAAAGCCCGACCCTTGTGGTCACGCCCAAATTGATATAAAATGAAAAAGAAATTAGTGGTTTTGACAGGAGCGGGGATTAGTGCCGAAAGTGGCATCAAAACCTTTCGGGATAGCGACGGACTTTGGGAAGGGCATAATGTGCTGGATGTGGCCACTCCAGAAGGTTGGCATAAAAACCCGGCTTTGGTGCTGGATTTTTATAATCAAAGACGAAAACAACTCAAGGAAGTGCACCCTAATTTAGGCCACCAAATTCTGGCTGAATTAGAAAATGAATTTGATGTTTTCATCATCACACAAAATGTAGATGATTTACACGAACGCGCCGGAAGCACGAATGTGTTGCATTTGCACGGCGAATTGTTGAAAGTAAGAAGCACCAAAAACCCAAATTACATTCTGGATTGGCAGGACGATTTGAATTTTGGCGATTGCGATGAAAATAAAAATCAATTGCGTCCACATATTGTTTGGTTTGGCGAGGAAGTTCCAGCACTTGATCAAGCCATTAGAATTAGTGAAGGTGCAGATTATTTTGCGGTGATTGGGACATCTTTGCAAGTGTATCCTGCAGCCGGATTAATCGATTTTACATCCCGCGAAACACCTATTTTTTATATTGATCCAAAACCCATAAAAATTCCAAATCTCCGAAATCCATTAGATGTGATTCCTGAAGTGGCATCAGAAGGAATGAAAACACTAAAAAAGAAGCTAATCGGCTTTATTTAAAAACCATTCGTTTTCTATTTTGTCACGAAAGGGTTATATTTGCGCCTTTCGAACAAACAACAAAACAATGACTACTTTAAACGAATTGAATGCTATTTCTCCTATTGATGGAAGATATAGAAACAAGACTATTTCGCTGGCTCCATTTTTCTCTGAAGAAGCCTTAATCAAATACCGTGTATTGGTTGAAATTGAATATTTCATTGCTTTGTGCGAAGTACCTTTGCCTCAACTTGCAACCGTAAACCCAGATGTATTCGACAGTTTACGTAATATTTATAAAAACTTCTCTACTGAAGATGCCCTTTGGATCAAAGAGACGGAGAAAGTAACCAACCACGACGTAAAAGCGGTAGAATATTTCATCAAAGATGCTTTTGAAAAACTAGGCTTATCCCAATATAAAGAGTTTATTCACTTTGGATTAACATCTCAAGATATTAATAACACGGCGATTCCGCTTTCGACAAAAGAAGCTTTCGAGAAAGTATACATGCCTTCCTTGATCACTTTGACATCAAAATTAAAAGATCTAAGTGTCGAATGGCGCGATATTCCAATGCTTGCCCGTACCCACGGACAACCGGCTTCACCAACGCGCTTGGGTAAAGAAATTGGTGTTTTTGTAGAACGTCTGGAAGAACAAATGCGTTTGTTGTTTAATATTCCTTTTGCAGCTAAATTTGGTGGTGCAACTGGAAATTACAATGCGCATCATGTGGCGTATCCTCAAATTGACTGGAGAAAATTTGGAGGGAAATTTGTGGAGGACAACCTTGGTTTACACCACTCCTTCCCTACTACTCAAATTGAACATTACGATCATTTTGCTGCATTTTTTGATGCGTTGAAAAGAATAAATACAATCATCATTGATTTGGACCGAGACATTTGGACGTATGTTTCGATGGAATATTTTAAGCAAAAAATCAAAGCGGGAGAAATAGGTTCTTCAGCTATGCCACATAAAGTTAATCCTATTGATTTTGAAAATTCAGAAGGAAATTTAGGAATGGCCAATGCGATTTTCGAACATTTATCAGCTAAATTACCTTTGTCTAGATTGCAACGTGATTTAACGGACAGTACCGTTTTGAGAAATATTGGTGTACCAATAGGACATACGTTAATCGCTTTTGAAGCTACTTTGAAAGGCTTGAACAAATTGTTATTGAACGAGCCAAAATTCCACGAAGATTTAGAAAAAAACTGGGCTGTAGTTGCCGAGGCAATTCAAACAATTTTGCGTCGTGAAGGATATCCTAATCCGTATGAAGCATTAAAAGGATTGACCAGAACCAATGAAGCTATTGATAAAAAAGCGATTCACGGTTTTATAGCAACACTTGAAGTTTCGGATGCCATTAAAGCTGAATTAATGCAAATAACTCCTAGTAATTTTTTGGGAATCAGCTAAAAAAAAATAACCCGTCTTCTTATTAAATTCTGCTTCTATAAAATTTTAACGTTTTATGGGAGCAGAATTTTCTTTTAAGACTAAAATTATCATAAAAAAAAGTTATCCTTTAACGTTTTTTTTGATAAATAATAATAAAATTATATATTACAACAATACCAAAAAACATTTAATACAAATCAGTACATCCATCAATGAATCCCATAGAAGCAACATCACAAATAACACAACATTTACATCCTCTGATCAGTGATTTAGGATTAATATTAATGACCGCTGCAGTTGCGGTACTTTTATTCAAAAAAATAAGACAACCTTTAGTCTTAGGATATTTAATCGCTGGTTTTTTAGCGGGGCCAAATTTTATTTTTTTTCCATCAGTACAAGAAATAAACAGTATCGAAGTCTGGGCTGAGATTGGTGTTATTTTCCTTTTATTTAGTTTAGGCCTGGAATTTAGTTTTAAAAAACTGATGAAAGTTGGAGGTACAGCCGCTATTACGGCGCTGTTTCAAATAACCACTATGATCGTTTTAGGGTATCTCGTCGGACAATGGATGGGATGGTCCTTGATGGATAGTATTTTTTTAGGCGCTATTTTATCGATGTCTTCAACAACAATTATTCTTCGTGCTTTTGATGAGCTGAATGTAAAGGGGAAAAAATTTGCTGGAATTGTTTTTGGAACCTTGATAATAGAGGATATTGTAGCCATTTTGCTGATGGTCTTACTTTCAACAATAGCTGTCAGTAAACAATTTTCAGGAATGGAGTTATTCGAATCTGTTTTAAAACTCTTTTTCTTCTTAATATTATGGTTTGTAGGTGGTATCTTTTTCATACCCACCCTTCTTAAAAAAGCAAAAAATTTATTCAATGAGGAAACCCTATTGATAATATCAATCGCACTCTGTTTAATGATGGTTATCTTAGCTACAAAAGCAGGTTTTTCCCCAGCACTAGGTGCCTTTATAATGGGCTCTATCATTGCTGAAACCATTCATTCAGAAAGAATTGAGCATTTAATTAAACCCGTAAAAGATTTATTTGGAGCTGTTTTCTTTGTATCGGTAGGAATGTTAATCAACCCAAATACTTTAGTAGAATATGCAGTCCCTGTTGTAGTAATCACGTTAATTACAATTTTTGGAAAATCGATAAGTACGATGTTTGGAGCGCTAATTGCCGGTCAGCCCCTAAAGCAATCAGTCCAGTCAGGGATGAGTTTAGCACAAATTGGCGAGTTTTCTTTTATCATTGCCACCTTGGGAATGACATTAAAAGTGACAAGTGATTTTGTGTATCCAATTATTGTTGCAGTTTCAGCAGTAACGACTTTCACTACCCCATTTATGATCAAAATAGCGTTGCCAGTTTATGAACGCTTAATAAAAATACTGCCTAAAAAATTGATAGATGCTATAGATCGATATAGTGTGAATTCACAATCTGTAAAAACGACCAGTAATTGGCAGATTGTTTTGAAAGCAAAGTTGTCACAAATTGTGGTTCATTCTGTAATTATTATTGCCATAATTATTTTATCTGACCGCTATATTATTCCAATGACAGAAAGTTCTAAATTTGGAAACGCAGCAGCAGCCTTGGTAACATCCATAATAATAGCTCCTTTTTTATGGGCGTTATCCTTCAGAAAAGTGGCGGTAGAGCAGATTGAAGCTTTACAAAAAGCCGGCAAACATCGTGGTCCAATAATGGTATTGATTCTAATCCGAATTAGTTTAGGAATCTTTTTTATTGGCTTCTTATTAAATAATTTTTTGTCGCCTTGGATAGCCTTCGTCGCTTTGATCGCTGCAATATCTGTTTATTTATTGTTCCCAAAAAAATTAAACACTTTGTACAATAAAATTGAACTTCACTTTTTTCGAAATTTCAATGATAGAGAAATTTCTCAAGCACAGAAGAAACGAAGTGATTTAACTCCTTGGGACGGGCATATGGCATTTTTCGAAATTACCAAAGAATCAAATCTGGCAGGTAAAGCATTGAATGAACTTGAAATCCGAGAAAACATGGGTATTAATATTGCTTTTATAAAACGTGGAGGCATTACTATAAATATTCCTGATGGCAATGAACGTGTATTTCCCGGTGATGAAATTTGCGTCATTGGAACCGATGACCAAGTTCAAATATTTAAATCTTATCTGGATCAGAATGAAATTGAAGTTCCTGAATTAGTACAAGAAACCGCTATAATATTAAAACAAGTAGAACTAGAAAATGAAGAATTTATCGGAAAAAGCATTCGGAAATCACAGCTAAGAGAAAAAACGAATGGTCTGATCGTCGGGATTGAAAGAAATGAAAAACGGATTCTTAACCCGAATTCGGATATTATCTTAGAGAAAAATGATATTCTTTGGATTGTAGGAAACGAAAAATTACTCACTGCCTTTTTTGAAAAGTAAAACAAGGTCTTTTGTTGTACTCCAAGTTTGATAAAATTATAATTCAACAGGGTCCTCTTTTATTTGAGATGTATTTTACCATCGTCTAAAATAAATTATTATCTTTATTAAGAGACGTTCTCAATAAATCTATCGATTTTTTTGCCAGGATTTCTTGTTTTATTTTTAGTAGTACTGTAGCAATTAATATCATTATTAAATTTTAAATGCGAAAAAAAAAATATAATTCAATAAGCTAATCACCTTATCAATTTTATGTCAAAAAACAAAATATTAATCCTATTTTCCCATCCACTTTACGAGAAATCGCACGCAAATAAAGCCTTGGTGGAAAATATTCCAGAATCAGAAAACATAACTTTCCATGATTTATACGAAGAGTATCCTGATTTTGATATTGATGTAAAACACGAACAGGTTTTGTTAAGTCAGCATGACATCATCATTTGGCATCATCCCATGTACTGGTATAGTTGTCCGCCATTGATGAAACAATGGATTGATATGGTACTGGAACACAACTGGGCATACGGAAAAAAAGGAAAAGCCTTGCAAGATAAAATTATTTTTCAAGTAATTACTACCGGCGGAGACAAAGAAAATTATTGCAAAACCGGCAGTGAACGGTACAGTATTCCCGAATTGCTCGAGCCGTTTAACCAAACCGCAAAAGTATGCAACATGATTTACTTACCCCCTTTTGTTGTGCATGGCACACACAATATGTCCAAAGATGATTATAAACAAAACGGTTTAATGTATGGCCATTTTCTAGATTACATAAACAACAATAATTTAGATACGGAAGTACTTTTGCAGTACCATTATTTGAACGAATGGTTTGCCACAATACAACAATAACATGGATACCAATTTTTTACTTCAGGCTATTATTTATTTATCAGCTGCCGTTATTTGTGTTCCTATTGCTAAAAAATTAGGATTAAGTTCTACTTTAGGCTATTTATTTGCCGGCATAATAATAGGCCCTTATGTAATGGGGTTTATTGGTCAGGAAGGCCAGGATATTATGCATTTTGCTGAATTTGGCGTTGTGATGATGTTGTTTTTAATTGGTTTAGAACTGGAACCCAGTAAGTTTTGGAAAATGAGGAAATTTATTATTGGAATGGGTTCCGCACAATTAGTTGGAACAACGCTTCTTTTATTTTTTGGATGTCTTTATTTTATGGATTGGAAATGGGAAACCACACTGGCCGTTTCCTTAGCGCTCGCATTATCCTCTACGGCCATTGTATTGCAAACTTTAAAAGAAAAAGGATTATCTAATACTTCCGTGGGACGTTCGTCATTTGCTGTTCTTCTTTTTCAGGACATCGCCGTAATTCCGATTTTAGCATTTTTGCCGCTTTTATCTACCGTAAATCTAGAAACTACAAATGAAATTCAACAATCCCTAATTACAGGTTTCTCCAGCTGGTTGCAAACTTTAATAGTCATCGGATGTATATCAACAATATATTTTGCAGGCCGCTTTTTATTTGTTCCGCTATTGCATATTATCGCCAAAACTCGGTTGCAGGAATTGTTCACCGCATCGGCATTGTTATTAGTTGTAGGCGTTTCTTATTTGATGCAGCTGGTTGGGTTAAGTCCCGCTCTAGGAGCATTTATGGCTGGAGTCGTACTGGCCAACTCTGAATTTCGTCATGAGCTGGAAGGGGATATTGCTCCGTTTAAAGGATTACTGCTTGGTCTTTTTTTTCTTGGAGTAGGCGCATCGATAAACTTTAAACTGATTCTTGACAATCCCCTTTTCATATTTGTTTTTGGAGCTATTCTTACTTTGGTCAAGTTTTTCGTTTTATTTATAATCAGCCGCTTTCATAAAAAGAAAATAGACCAAAACCTATTATTTGCTTTTGGGTTAAGTCAGGCAGGAGAATTTGGTTTTGTAATCATGAGCTTCTCTATGCAGCTGAACATCATTCCTAACATTTTGGCCAATCAAATCATGGCTGTTATTGCTATGAGTATGATAGCAACACCTTTTTTGCTGTTAATAAATGAACGCTTAATTTATCCTAATTCAAAATTTCAAGAAAAGGAAACAAAAAAAGACAGTGATTATATTGATGAAGACAATCCTGTAATCATAGCTGGTTTTGGTCATTTTGGGAGTACAGTTGGACGCCTATTAAGAGCCAATAACGTAAAATCAACGATCCTAGATTATGATTCTGATCGAATAGATGTATTACGAAAAATGGGATTCAAAGTATATTATGGAGATGCCACTCGTTTAGAATTATTGAAAGCTGCAGGTTGTGATACTGCCAAACTTTTTATTGCTGCCATTGATAATCCTACGGTAAATTTGCAAGTAATTGAAACCTTAAAAAAACACTTCCCAAATTTAAAGATCTTAACTCGTGCCCGAAACCGAATTGATGCCTATGAATTAATTGACCATAAAGTAGAACACATTTATCGGGAAACGTTATACAGTGCGGTCAATATGGGGGTAGATGCCTTAGTAGAATTAGGTCACAGAAAATATACCGCTACCAGACAAGGGCAACAATTTATAAAATATGATGAAATTACCACCCGAAAATTAGCGGAAAAACGTCATGATAAAATGGCCTATCTGATCACCGTAAAAGAAGAAATTGAATTACAGGAACAATTGTTGAAAAGTGATATTTATTCCCAAGTTGCAGCCACCAATCACAGTTGGGACAGCGAGCATTTGAAAAACAACTTAGCAGATACTACAGAATAACGATTTTCCGAAAACTGAAAAAAGACATAATTAAAACCTTAAGCGGAATTAATTATGCCTTTTTTTATTGTTTAAAAAAACTAAAAATTATCTTGAATAATTAGGAGCTTCTTTTGTAATGGTTACATTATGAGGGTGACTTTCATTGATTCCGCTAGCTGTTATGCGAACAAAACGACCGGTTTCCTGTAAAGTTGGAATGTCTTTAGAGCCACAATACCCCATTCCGGCACGAAGACCACCAATAAATTGTTGCATGCTTTCGTTCAATTCCCCTTTGTAGGGAACCCTTCCTACAATTCCTTCCGGAACCAGCTTTTTTACATCATCTTCTACATCTTGAAAATAACGGTCTTTAGAACCTTCTTGCATTGCTTCAACAGAACCCATTCCACGGTACGACTTAAATTTTCTGCCTTCGAAAATAATAGTTTCTCCTGGAGATTCCATGGTACCTGCTAATAATGATCCTAACATTACACAATCAGCTCCTGCAGCAATAGCTTTTGGAATATCTCCAGTGTAACGAATTCCACCATCAGCAATAACTGGAACTCCAGAACCTTTGATCGCCGCAGCTACTTCAAGAACAGCTGAAAACTGAGGAAAACCAACGCCTGCTACAATACGAGTCGTACAAATAGACCCTGGACCAATCCCTACTTTTACTCCATCTGCACCATTCTCAACTAGATATTTGGCTGCTTCAGCAGTGGCAATATTACCAACAATAACGTCTAAGTTAGGGAATTTCGCTTTAACTAATTTTAGTACATCGACAACTCCTTTCGTATGTCCATGAGCAGTATCGATAATAACTGCATCTACTCCGGCATTAACCAAAGCAGTAGCCCTTTCAACAGCATCGGCAGTTACACCTAACGCTGCAGCTACACGTAAACGTCCGTATTTGTCTTTGTTTGCATTTGGTTTTTGAGTCAATTTAGTGATGTCTCTAAAGGTAATCAGGCCCACTAATTTATAATCAGCATTTACTACTGGAAGTTTTTCAATTTTATGACCTTGCAAAACTACTTCTGCTTGTTCCAGAGAGGTACCTTCGGCAACAGTTACTAAGTTTTCACTGGTCATAACCTCAACAATAGGTCTTGAACTATTTTTTTCAAAACGTAAATCTCTATTGGTAACGATTCCTTTTAATATTTGATTTTCATCTACAATTGGAATACCTCCAATACCAAATTCTTTCATGGCATTTTTGGCATCTGCTACTGTTGAAGTTAATGGCAAAGTAACGGGATCGATAATCATACCGGATTCGGCTCGTTTTACTTTTCTAACTTTCGCAGCTTGCTGTTCGATGGTCATATTTTTATGCAAAACGCCTATTCCGCCTTCTTGAGCCATCGCAATTGCCATCGCGCTTTCGGTTACGGTATCCATAGCAGCGGATACAATAGGAACATTTAACGTTATATTTCTTGAAAATTTGGATTGAATACTCACTTCGCGAGGAAGCACATTTGAGTAGTTGGGAACTAATAGAACATCATCGTAAGTTAATCCTTCACCGATAATCTTAGAGTTGTGTGCGATCATTGCAATTGTAGTTGGAGTTTAATTGCGTGCAAATATAGATAATTTTAAGCAAAAAATCGCTATCATTTTCCAATAAATAATTAAATTGCCGTTCAAAGTCAATTCTTTGGTTCTAAAATACACCTTGGTTTCCAATCCAGAAAATCGGTTTAATTTATTTTGCTATGACAGAAACCCACACCAATTAAAAGGACTTTCTAATGAAGCCGTTTTTCTTTCGAGAACAAAATTTGGCTCGAATGCAATAGTCAATCAGGATAAAAATCAGTTCTTGAAATCCCTATTCGAAATGGTAAAGGAACTAATGTTCTTACTATTACTCTCCGCAACTAGTGCTTATTTCATTATTAGTGATTATGGAAACTGAATTTTGATGAGTGTAGCAATTGTATTGGTTTCCGCTATTTCACTGTATCCGGAATCCAAAAGCAGAACAGTAATTGAAGCCTTAAAAAATTATCCCGATCCAAAAGCAAAGTCATCTGCAACGGCTAAATCATTGAAATTTCAAGCGAGGAAATAGTTGTTGGCAACAAAACTCAACTAGGCATAAAAATAGGGCAATCATTCGGGAACTCTTGAATCATGGAAAAATAGCAGCTTAAAAACTAACGAAGTATTGTTAGATAGTACTTTATCTTTTACTGTTTTTGAAAATAACATTTAACCCCAGTTGAAAAGAAAGACTATTTGCCTTGGTAACATCGCGGTATTCCAAAAGATTATCAGCAAGAATATAGAAATTTACTGGTCCAAAATGACTGGACAATCCCAATCCTATATTCTTGTACGAATACGAATCTATGGTGTACGTGGCTTTCATTTGCAATGCCTTGAAGAGTTTTCGCCTGTAATAGGTGGTAAAAGCGACTAGTGGAGTTCGTGGTGTAGACATAACAAATAATTGGGCGCCAACTGCACTTTTATAAATAGTTTCCGGATCATAATTAAGACAATTGCAATCTTCTGGTCTTTCTTCGTCAAACGAATACTGAACCGAAGTATTAAATTTTGCTGGTCGCCAAGTTGTATAATCCGCATATAAGGTGTCCAAAGGAATGGCATCATTGAATTCCTTGTATCCGTTTCCTGCTGAATTACCGGAACTGAAATTTGGAATCACACCTTCATACTTATAGGTTCCTTTGTATGTTAAACTCTCTACTTCTTTGCTGTGTTTAATAAAACCCACATCAATAACACTGGCCGTAAGCTGTATGTTTTTCTTTGGATAATAGGTAAAACCAGCATCAAATCCCAAACCTAAATTACCTCCTAAAAAAGCTCTTTTAGTAATGTCTTTCGCCACATTAGGCTCGTAATTCTCATCATCATATTGAGCAATTCCAGACGTATTGAGTTGTAATTGTGAATAAATTATCTGTTCATAGACTCCTGTAGTGGAAGGAATAGTGTAAATGTAGCCTGAGTTATTGGTAGAATTAGCATTGTAAATACTCGAATAAATTTTCCCTCGTACTCCTAAAATAAACTTTTCATTGATGTTTTTATGAAATCCAACATGAAATACCGTTAGCAATTCTGCTTTGACACTCAAATCACCTAAATTAAAAACTTTTCCCAGATAAGCACTATTTCCGTCTAAAGCTAAAATGGCAATGTCTTTAGGAACATAACTCAACATATCAAATTCCTGATACATCCCAAACGAAATATAAGAATCATTTTGTTCTCCTTTGATTTTAAAACCTCCGTTAAAAATTTCTATTTGTTCATTGATCGCTACTCTGTCTTTTCTAGAAGATGAGAATACTGCATTGCGTAATTTTACATTAAAATCGACTCCGTTATCCGCAAATAAATCATACGCCGAAAATCCGCTTGAGCCTACATTTGCAGAAATTCCAGACAATAAAGGAACTCCAAAATACCAATTATATTTGAAATCTGCTCCCGGATTAGTCATCAAAGACTGAGGAACTGAAGTGAAATTATATAAAATTTGTTTGTTTTGCGAAAAGCAATCTACAACTAGAAATAAAATAAAAATTAAGATTACTTTTCTCATTCCAACACTAAATAAGCGGTTGCACCTGAACGCAGTTTCAAACTCCCAGCACTATCCTCGTTCAATAGTGCACCAGGCGACATTGTCAGTGTAAAAGCAATTCTGGTAGTTCTTTTTAATAAATCAAGCTGGGCATTTTCAAAAGTTTCTGTCTTAGTCATTTTGTTTTCCGAACCGGTATAAGCCGGAACAGTAAAATTTATAGCGTGAAGGCGTTGGTAATTTTTGTCCAAAAACACTAGATCCACTGAATATGCTCTACTAATGGTGTTTTCCATTTCAAATGAAAGTTCCACTTTTTTTAATCGCTGTCTAAAAAAATCATCATTAAACACATCCAATACGGGTGCATCAAAGATCACGATTTGCTCTACTCCATTGGTGACAAAATCTTTTGCCGGAATATCAAAATATGCTAAATTAGATACAAAAACAGGCTCTAACTTTAAAGTGTTCACCTGATCATAATCTAAATCACTCGCGCATGAAAAAGAGAACAACAACAATATTAGTATTCCTATAACTCTATTGAAAGCCAGTAGTCTCATGGTATGATACGTTAAAGAAAAAATTTGATTCGTATACTTAACGCATCAATGATAAACTTATTATTGCCAAAATAAAAGAGTTCCACACGGTTTCCTTTCTTTTATTTCTAGTGAAACTCTCCAAACAACTTAGAAGCCTCATTATAAGTGCTTTCAAAACTCATTGGACTCATATTCGTATATTCTTTTTGGGCAGTAAAATATGATAATAATTTCTCCGTGGGCATGTTCCCAGTCAGATCATCAGTAGCCATCGGACAACCACCAAAACCCTGAATGGCACCATCAAAACGACGGCATCCTGCTTTATAAGCGGCATCAATTTTCTCAAACCATTTATCAGGTGTGGTATGGAGGTGTGCACCAAATTCTATTTCTGGATATTGTGGAATTAAATTTGAAAACAAATACGAGATTACATCAGGGGCAGAACTTCCTACTGTGTCCGAAAGCGACAGGATTTTGACTCCCATACTGGCCAATTTTTGAGTCCATTCGCCAACAATTTCAACGTTCCATGGATCACCATAAGGATTTCCAAAACCCATTGATAAATACGCCACGACTTCTTTGTTGCTTTTAGCTGCAATTTCAAGAATTTCTTGTAAGGTAATTAACGATTCAGCTATGGTTTTGTGGGTATTCCGCATTTGGAAATTCTCAGAAATCGAAAATGGGAAGCCCAAATAGCGTATTTCAGGATGAACAGCCGCAAGAGTTGCTCCTTGTGTATTGGCAATAATAGCCAATAATTTGCTTTTGGTTTGAGATAAATCAAGTTGTGCCAGAACTTCTGCTGTATCCTGCATTTGCGGAATTGCTTTTGGTGAAACAAAGCTTCCAAAATCTATAGTATCAAAACCCACACGCAACAAAGACTGAATATAAGTCACTTTTCTTGACGTAGGAATAAAGGGCTTGATGCCTTGCATGGCATCCCGTGGACATTCTATAATTTTTATTGGTTCCATAGAAAGCCAAAGATAGAAAAACAATTAAGATTATTAAATTATGATTTTTAAAATTTCTAAAATTGACATTATTACCTATTTTGGTAATAAATTAAAATATTACGTAATTTGGTAATAACAAATATTATTACGTAATTTGGTAATAATTTGATTCTAATCTTTTGAAATTGAATTTGATTTTTTAATTACAGTTGAAATATGATAAGTATAATCACAGGAGACATTATTAATTCGAGACAACTACCTTCTGCAATATGGATTGACGGCTTGAAAGAGCTATTGAATACCAAAGGTAAAAATCCGAGTGAATGGGAAATTTATCGGGGTGACGAATTTCAAATAGAAATTACAAATCCTGAAGAAGCACTACTCACAGCTTTGCAAATTAAAGCGTATCTAAAAACGCTGAAACTCGATGCGAGAATGAGTATTGGTTTTGGTGATAAAACCTATTCTGGAGCAACAATTTCCGAAAGTAACGGAACTGCATTCGTTCGATCCGGGGAACTTTTTGAAACTTTAAAAAAACTAAAAACGACCTTAGCCATTAATTCCGGCACTACCGATTTAGATACTGAAATAAATTTAATGCTGCGTTTAGGATTGACCTTTATGGATAATTGGCTGGCGCAATCGGCTGAATTTATTGTGGTTTCTATGGCAAACAAAATGCTTTCTCAAGAAGAAATAGGCACAAAATTAGGTATCAATCAAGCCGCTGTAAGTCGGAGACGAAAACGAGCACAATTTGATTTGGTATTAGAATTAGACAATCATTTTCGGAAAAAAATTAAAAACCTCCGTGTATGATTATTTTTGTAAAACTACTATTGGCCCATTTACTTGGTGATTTTTTGTTGCAACCCACATCTTGGGTTTTAGATAAAGAAAACAGGAAACATAAAAGTATTTATCTTTATATCCACACGTTTATTCACTTTTTTCTGGCTTGGATTTTAATTGGTAAGGCTAATTTTGTTTGGTTTGCGACTGTACTAGCGGTAACACATGGAGGAATTGATTTTATGAAATTACACGTTCAAAAAGACAAAACAAAACGCAATTGGTTCCTAATTGACCAACTTTTACATCTTATCGTGCTCATAGCAATTACACTATTTTACAATAACGACCGTATCGATTTTGCATCATTTGACAATCAATTTTGGATCTTTGCAACCGGAATACTTTTACTGACACAACCTACATCGATACTGATAAAAAATATCATTTCGATTTGGACTCCAGAAAACAAAAAAAACGATGATTCTCTATCCAATGCTGGAAATTATATTGGAATATTAGAACGCTTATTTGTCTTTTACTTTGTAATTAGTGCCCATTTTGAAGCCATCGGTTTTCTATTGGCTGCAAAATCTATCTTTCGTTTTGGAGATTTAAAAGAAGCCAAGGACCGAAAACTTACTGAATATGTTCTTATCGGAACCTTATTAAGTTTTGGAATTGCTTTATTGACAGGGCTTTTAGTACAATATGGGATATTAGAATTTTTCTAAAATTTTCATATTTATGGCTTTCACTAAAGCTGGTCCTTCATAAATAAAACCGGTATACAACTGAATTAAACTTGCACCGGCGTCTAATTTTTCTATTGCATCTTCGGCTGAATGAATTCCACCTACTCCAATAATCGGGAAGGCTTTATTGCTTTTCTCAGCTAAAAAACGGATTACTTCAGTAGACCGTTTTGATAATGGTTTTCCTGACAAACCCCCTAATTCAGCTTTATTTTCGGATTGCAATCCTTCACGGAAAATTGTAGTATTAGTAGCAATAACGCCCGCGATTTTAGTTTCCTTTATAATAGCAATAATGTCAAGTAACTGCTCATCTGTCAAATCAGGAGCAATTTTCAGCAGAATTGGCTTTTGCTTTGGCTTTGCCAAATTCTTATTCTGCAACGTTTGCAACAGTTGCGTCAATGGCTCTTTGTCTTGCAAAGCACGGAGATTTGGCGTGTTTGGCGAACTCACATTCACTACAAAATAGTCCACATAATCGTACAAAGCGTCAAAACATATTTCATAATCTGAAGTCGCTTCTTCGTTTGGTGTCAACTTATTTTTTCCAATGTTTCCACCTATCAAAATACCTTTATTTTTTTTTAATCGTTCCACCGCTTCTTGAACTCCACTGTTGTTGAAACCCATTCGGTTAATAATGGCGCTGTCTTCTTTCAAACGAAACAAGCGTTCTTTAGGGTTTCCTTCCTGCCCTTTTGGGGTAAGTGTTCCTATTTCGATAAAACCAAAACCAAAGCTGGACAATTCTTTATACAACTTGGCGTCTTTATCAAACCCAGCCGCAAGTCCTACGGGATTTTTAAATTTTAGTCCAAAAACTTCTGTTTCTAATCGGGGATCCTTGACTTCATAAAGCAATTTAAAAAGAGAAGAAAACCCTGGGATTTTAGACAAAAAGTGAATTAATGAAAAAGTAAAATAGTGCACTTTTTCAGGATCAAACCAAAAAAGTATGGGACGTAAAAGTAATTTGTACATGGGTGCGTTGTTATGGAGTACAAAAATAGAATTATCTAACCGATAAATAAATATTTAGAAAATAATTTATATAAATCATTTTGATTACTAAAAATATCCGGGAGTACAACGCGTATTAGAGGTACTGATCCGTAAAAATGGTGACTCGGCAGGAATTACAAATTGTAATGCTTTTAATTCATGATGCCCAACAGTAAAGCAATAGTAGTCCGAAAAAATCTAATTCCTATTTTTAGTGGTTTAATAAAAGACGGAATCACCAACTTTTATATAAAAATAGTACCTATATTGATAGAGGAAAATCACTGGGACTTTGGACAAAAAAAATGGAAAATGGAAACTTTTCCGCGATTGTTTTAACGCTGATATACCAATGGCAAAAATGTAATCGTTAATTATTTGCCTATACCGACACAAAAATAATAGTGCAGGCATTGTTATTTCAAAAGATTAAAATAAACAAAATTCACACCAACATTTACTTAAAAATGCTCCTTAAAAAATGATTATATTTGCATAAAACAAAGAAAAATGCAACATATCATAGACCGTTTTATCAGTTATGTAATTATTGATACCGAATCTGATTCAAACTCAGAAACTACTCCAAGTACCACAAAACAATGGACTTTAGCCCATAAACTGGTTGACGAATTAAAAGCTATAGGAATGCAAGACGTAACAATAGATGACAAATCATATATTATGGCTACTTTGCCCAGTAATGTGGCTCATGAAGTGCCAATCATAGGATTTATTTCTCATTTTGACACTTCTCCGGATTTTTGTGGAGCCAATGTAAAACCTCAAATTGTGCGCAATTATGATGGAAAAGATATTGTATTAAATGCAGATAAAAACATTGTATTATCCCCGAGTTATTTCAAAGATTTACTGCAGTATAAAGGACAAACACTAATCACTACAGATGGCACAACATTACTAGGAGCTGATGACAAAGCCGGAATTACAGAGATTGTTACCGCAATGGAGTTTCTGATCAATAACCCGGAAATCAAACACGGAAAAATACGAATTGGCTTCACACCAGACGAAGAAATTGGTCGTGGTGCCCACCATTTTGATGTAGATAAATTTGGAGCTGAATGGGCGTATACTATGGATGGTAGCCAGGTAGGCGAATTAGAGTATGAAAATTTTAATGCAGCTGGTGCCAAAATCACTTTCAAAGGCAAAAGCGTACATCCTGGTTATGCCAAAGGGAAAATGATCAACTCTATGCTGATTGCCAATGATTTTATCAATGAACTCCCCTCCGGAGAAACACCTGAAGAAACTAAAGGATACGAAGGTTTCTTTCACGTACATCACATAACAGGAAGCATCGAAGAAACCGTTTTAGAACTTATTATTCGGGATCATAACAAGAAAAAGTTCGAAAGGCGTAAAGAATTAATCGAGAAAATTGTTCGAAAAATCAATAAGAAATTTGCAAAACAATTTGGTGAAGACATAGTTATCACTGAGATTAAAGATCAATATTACAATATGAAAGAAAAGGTTCTGCCTGTAAAACACATTGTAGATATTGCTGAAAAAGCAATGAAAGAAATAGGAATCAAACCGCTTATTAAGCCTATTCGTGGTGGAACAGACGGTTCACAATTGTCCTATAAAGGATTGCCATGTCCTAATATATTTGCAGGAGGACACAACTTTCACGGAAAATACGAATACGTTCCTGCTGAAAGCATGCAAAAAGCAGTTGAAGTAATCGTGAAAATTGCTGAGCTAACAGCATTAGGAGATTCAATTATAAAATAAGCCTAATTTAGAATATTCAAAAATCAATACCTATCTTGGGATAAAAATAATAATTGGTATGCCTAATTATAATTTCTCAAATTAATTATTGCCACAACAGAATTAGCAGCAGTATTTCAGAAATTCTATCCTTGCAAACAATACGAATTCTTAGCATATCTTGAAACAGCAAAACGAGACGAAATTAAACGTTCCAGTATTGAAAAAAGAATACGAATACTATCAGAAAATATTAGTCTTAATGACAAATATGGATGACATTAAGTCCCATTTCTAAGAACTCAGAGTGGGACTTTTTAATTTAAAAAACACTAAGAAAAGAACATTCACTACAAATCATTCAGAATAACTACTTTTAAAATCTTATTCTTTGTATTTCATCAACAATTGTCTCCTACCTCTATTTCTGGTATACTTGAAACTTCCAATTTAGAATATTGAAAAGCTTAACATTCGAAAATAAATTAAATCACTATATTTGCTAACAATTACTTAACCATTTATTAACATTGAGCCGTTTTTTTTAAGTTTTTAATAAAATCAAAAACGACACTAATAATACACACTATGATACAAAAAAAAGAAAATCCTACAGTACCTACTTCCGTAAAACCTGAAATTGATAAACCCGTAAGGGCACCCAAAAACAAAGTTATCCAACCTTCTGAAGAAACTATAGTACCACTTAATGAAGTAGTAATAACTGAAACAATAGAAGAAACCATAGAAATTTCAGTAGAAGACAAAGACGATACAACTGTGGAAGTTCTAAATAAAAAGGACGATACAAAAGATCTTAAAAAGAAGTTAAAAATAAAAGACAAAGACATGAAAGACAAAGACAAGAAAAAGGCTAAAAAAGCTGACGCAAAAGAGAAAGCAAAGCAAAAAGCGAAAGCGAAAGCAAAAAAGGCAAAAAAAGCAAAAAAGGATAAAGCAAAAAAAGCAAAAGTAAAAGCCAAGATAAAAGCCAAGAAAGCCAAAGCAAAATCTAAAAAAGCAAAGAAAGCAAAGAAAAACAAAAAATAATTCGATTATTTTTTATCCAAAAAAAGTCCCAATCCGAAACCGGATGGGACTTTTTTAATTTCTTAAACCAAAAATTATTTTTTGTTCAATACTGCACTCATTTCCATAGAAATAGCAGAACGCTCCATTTTTAATTTTCCTGACATCGTCTCTACAACAACCGTTGTATCCGCTAGTTCAGAAACTTTTCCGTGAAGACCACTTTTGGTGATAATTTTATCCCCTACTTTCAGTGTGCTTTCAAATTCTTTTTCGTTTTTTGCTCTTTTTTGTTGCGGTCTGATCATGAAGAAATAGATCACCACAAACATTAATATAAACGGTGCAAATTGAGTTAATTGTTCCATAATTTTATTTTTATTTGTTAATTATTACATTAAGCCACGACCGGCTTTTATAATTCTTTTGCTGGCTTGAAGCTCTTTTACGAGACTATCTAATATTCCGTTGATAAAAATACTACTTTTTGGTGTAGAATATTCTTTGGCAACCTCTAAATATTCGTTAAGAGTTACTTTTACGGGAATAGACGGGAATTTCAAGAACTCACAAATTGCCATTTTTAGAATGATAGTATCTATTTCGGCAATCCTATCACTGTCCCAATTGGGCGTTTTATCCACGTACTCCTTAGCTAATTCCGTTTCATTCAAGACTGTTTTTCGGAACAAGTCTTTCACGAAATCCTTATCTTCATTGTCTTTATATAACTTTGGCACTCTGAAATTATCATCTTCACCAGATTTGATTACCTTCAATTGCTTGATAATATGTGTGTTTACTAACGGAATATCATCCACCCAAGTCAATTTATCATCTTCCAGATACTCATACAATTTCTCGTTAGGAACAATTACATCCATGAATAAATCAACAATAAACTGTCGGTCTTCCTCAAAAGTGTTCACCGCATTACTCATGTATTGCGCATACAATGTGCTGGCTTTAATATCATTCAAAAGCAATAAAATATAATCGTCGTTTAACGTCCAATTATTGATTTTACGGTTTTCCAGCGCGATACTTAATGAATTATTTTCGGAAAGAATTTGAAAAATTCTATTTTTGATGAATTTTTCGTTTGGTTTACGTTCCTCAGGAGTTGCAAGATGTTTCAAACTGGATTTATGCAAAAAGATAGTTTCTGTTTTGCAAATTTCAATCAGCGAAGAAAGCATTATAAGATATAAATCTTGAATATTGTCGATACTGTAAAAAAGGAATTTTTCTTCTTTTTCCAGATTATCTGAACCGCTTTGATGCATCGCATAAATGGATTGC
Organism: Flavobacterium bomense; assembly: GCF_003970355.1. Lineage (NCBI taxonomy): Bacteria > Pseudomonadati > Bacteroidota > Flavobacteriia > Flavobacteriales > Flavobacteriaceae > Flavobacterium > Flavobacterium bomense. Next base: position 128,452 of record NZ_RYDJ01000006.1, read on the forward strand.
ATAACCTTGACGCGAATGTGTCTTCTATTTACCACCTTGTAAGAACTTTTATTAATTAGGGTGCAAAAATAAGTATTTCATTTTTTAAAATAAAATATATAATCGGTTATTTTATTGCATTCAATCAACAGTATTCAGTGAATGGTACAAAAATGTTCGCTGAATACTGAAAACTGAGCCTTGAAAACTACTTTTTATTGTTTTCTATTTTTCTTTGATAGATGCGATTTTGAGCAATCGTCAAAGCCGCATGATGCGTTGTCATGTTGTTTGCAAGGGCAAAATCAAATATTTCTAAGGTTGTGTTGTAAATATTTTCTGTTTTACGCATGATCTCCGCTTTGTCATAATGTGCTAATTCAGCATACACATTGATAATTCCTCCGGCATTAATCAAAAAATCAGGCGCGTATAAAATGCCTCTTTCTTGCAGAATTGCTCCGTGAACATTCTCATCCGCTAATTGATTATTAGCAGCTCCAGCAATAACTTTGGCTTTAATTTTATAAACTGTATTGTCATTTAAAGTTGCTCCCATGGCACAAGGCGCGTAAATATCAACATCAGCACTGTACAAATCGTCTCCTCTGAAAATTGCTGCATGGTACTTCGCTCCTACTTCATTCAGTTTTTCTTCATTGATATCAGCAATGGTGACAATAGCTCCTTCTTTAGTCAAGTAATCAACTAATGTTTCGCCAACGTGACCAATTCCTTGTACCAATACTTTCTTACCACTCAAAACATCCGACCCAAATTGTTGTTTTGCAGCCGCTTTCATGCCTAAATATACTCCGTAAGCCGTAACAGGTGATGGGTTTCCGGAACCACCTCTTGATTCAGAAATTCCAGTAACATACGGCGTTACATCTCTTACGGTATCCATATCTTTAGTTTCCATTCCCACATCTTCAGCAGTAATATATCGTCCGCTTAAAGAATGTACGAATTCACCAAATTTACGCATCAACTCCGGGGTTTTTTGTGTTTTGGCATCGCCAATAATCACCGCTTTACCGCCACCAATATTCAATCCTGTAATTGCTGCTTTAAAAGTCATTCCGCGTGAAAGTCGCAGTACGTCGTTTAGGGCTTCCCATTCATTCGCGTAATTATACATCCGCGTACCACCCAAAGCAGGACCCATAACCGAATTATGAATACCAATAATTGCTTTTAAACCTGTATCTTTGTCGTTGCAAAATACAATTTGTTCATGATCATCAAATGATAATTGACCAAAAACGGGATCCATTTTTTGAAGTTCCTTTACAGTAGTGAAAGCTGCATTCATAGTGTGAAATTTTTATAATGATAAAATTATGAATTTGTCAAAAAGACGATCCAAAATTACACAAAAAATAAATATGCGGTAACATCTTATATAAAAATTGTTTATTCAGCAATTTACACAATCGAAAAATTATTATTAAAATTACTAAAAGAAAAATTTTACACCATCAATAAAACTATTTCAACATAGAATATCATAAAAATGAAAGAATTACGTTATTTAAATAAATATTTCGTCAAATACAAATACAGTTTTTTACTGGGGATTGTTTTTACCATTATTGCACAGATCTTTATGCTTTTTACACCCAAGCTGATCAGCAAGTCTTTTAAGGTAATTGAGGCTTTCGCCAAAGATAAAACCGTAGCCAAATCAGTCATTCACGAGGAATTAGTTGCGAATATTTTACTAATTATTGCCACAACAATCATTGCTGGTTTTCTTACTTTTTTGATGAGACAAACCCTAATCGTGATGTCGCGCCACATCGAATTTGATCTAAAAAACGAAGTGTTTCGGCAATATGAGAATTTATCTCAAAATTTTTACAAACAAAATCGTACCGGCGATTTGATGAACCGAATCAGCGAAGATGTATCCAAGGTCAGAATGTATGTAGGTCCTGCGGTGATGTATACTATAAATACCGTAATTCGTTTTGCTATTGTAATTGTGTATATGTATAACGTATCGCCAAGATTGACTCTGTATACCTTGCTGCCTTTGCCGCTATTGTCCTATGCCATTTTTAAACTTAGTTCCGAAATCAACGTAAGAAGCACTATTTTTCAACAATATTTATCTAAAGTTTCTAGTTTTTCACAGGAGATATTTTCAGGAATCCGAGTGATCAAAGCATATTCATTAGAAGATCAACACCAAAAAAACATGGTGAATTTAGCCCATGAGAGCAAAAGCAAAAGCTTGAATTTAGCCAAAGTACAATCTTTATTTGGACCATTAATGCTTGCCCTTATAGGAATCAGTAACTTAGTGGTCATCTATTTTGGTGGTCTGATGTACATTGATGGAACGATCAAAAGCATTGGAACCATCGCTGAATTCATCCTATATGTCAACATGCTGACCTGGCCCGTGGCTTCACTAGGTTGGGTTTCGTCAATGGTTCAGGAGGCCGAAGCCTCTCAAAAAAGGTTAAATGAATTTTTGAAAATTGAACCCGAGATAAAAAACAAAAACGAAAACAAATCCATAATTGAAGGTTCTATTTCTTTTGAAAACGTAAGTTATACCTACGAGGACACTAACATCAAAGCGTTACAAAATATTTCGTTCACAGTAAAAAAAGGAGAAACCTTAGCCATTTTAGGAAAAACAGGTTCCGGAAAATCGACTATTTTATCGTTGATTTCCAGAATGTATGATGTTACAGCCGGGAAAATAAATATTGACGGAAATGAAATAAGCACCATTAATCTGTTTGATTTACGCAACAGCATTGGTATTGTGCCACAAGATGCCTTTTTGTTTTCGGACAGTATCAAGAATAATATTATGTTTGGGAAAGAAAATGCTTCAGAAGAGGAAGTGAAATCTGCTGCCAAAAGTGCTGTGGTACATGACAACATTATGGGCTTCAACAAACAATACGAAACGGTTCTGGGCGAAAGAGGAATTACACTTTCCGGAGGTCAAAAACAAAGAGTTTCCATCGCCAGAGCAATTATTAAGAATCCCCCTATTTTACTTTTGGACGATTGCTTGTCAGCAGTGGATACTGAGACCGAAGAAGCGATATTAAACAATTTGCAAGAAATCTGCAAGGACAAAACAACTATTATAGTGAGTCACCGCGTATCATCAGCTAAAAATGCCGATCGAATTATCATTATCGAAAAAGGACAAATTATCCAACAAGGCTCTCATAATCAATTGATAAATCAAGAAGGGTATTATGCTGCTTTGTATTTGAAACAACTTTCAGAAAAAGAAATGCTATAATTGTTGTATAATACATATTTTTTATAGATTTTTGGATACTAGTTAACAACCATAAATTGACAGAAAGGATTATGAGAGAACATGACATGTTAGAAAAAGAAGAGATATTTTCTAAAGTTTTAAGAGCTGGAAGAAGAACGTATTTCTTTGATGTGAGAGCGACAAAAGCAGATGATTATTACATTACCATTACTGAGAGCAAGAAATTTACGGAAGAAGATGGATCTTTCCATTTCAAAAAACATAAAATCTATTTATACAAAGAAGATTTTGCTGCTTTTGCAGAAATTCTTGGCGAAATGACTTCTTATGTTTTGAACCACAAAGGCGACGAAGTAATATCAGAAAGACACCAAAAAGATTTCAAAAAAGAATATGCCTCTGAGAAATCAGAAGATGAAATCATACCGCAAACATCAACTTTTACCGATATAGAATTTGATGATATTTAATATTTAGTTCCTTACTTACCAATAAAAAAGTCCAAAAACCATCTGATTTTTGGACTTTTTTGTTATAGAAAATTAATTTACAGTTGATTGCAAGAATTCCTTTCACAAATTAGCCAATTCGCAATCCGTTTTGAATTTTGAAATCCGGCGCCAGTAAAATCACGTCCCCTTCCTGACCAACTGCTCCTAAAATTAAACATTCACTACTAAATTTTCCAATTTGTTTTTTAGGAAAATTGACTACGGCAACAATCTGTCGGTCTAGCAAATCCTCTTTCCGGTACCGTTTCGTTATTTGTGCGGATGTTTTTCGGATTCCAATTTCGGAACCAAAATCTATTGTGAGCTGATACGCTGGTTTTCTCGCTTCGGGAAAATCATTCACTGCCAGAATTGTTCCTATACGCATCTCTACTTTTTCGAATTCAGTCCAGGATAATTCCATAAAATCTTAGTTTTAGTTTTGAGTTATAAATATACTATTTTAACTATTTATACAACGCCAATCCGCAAGGAAAAACCAGCTCTTCATCGACAAACTCAAATACAGCAATAGTGATAGAAATATCCGTGACATATTCCTTACCAATAAAAACCTAAAATACGAGTCCTTCACACAAAGGAATAATATGGCCTTTTTTTACTTTTTCATGTATAAGTTAATTATATTCGTAGTTTTGTGCCTCAATAAAACAGTAACTATACATTGAATCAATCCTACGCAATGATCACCATACAAGAAGCAAAAACAAAAAGCGAATTAACTGATTTTATCAAATTCCCTTTTTCTTTATACAAAAACAATAAAAACTGGGTTCCGCCATTAATTGCTGAAGAACTGGAAGGATTTGATAAAACAAAAAATCCCGCTTTTGAAACTGCCGAAGCCTATTTTTATGTTGCTAAAAGAAATACCGAAATAGTAGGCAGAATTACGGCAATTATCAATTGGAGTGAGGTAAATGATCAGCAAAAAAAGAAAGTGCGTTTTGGCTGGTTTGACGTCATTGATGACATCGAGGTAACTAAAGCCCTTTTAGAAAAAGTATATGAATTAGGACGGAAAAACAATTTAGAACATGTTGAAGGCCCGATGGGATTTTCAAATCTAGACAAAGTAGGTATTCTGACCGAAGGTTTTGACCAAATAGGAACCATGATTACTTGGTACAACCATGAATATTATGCACGTCATTTTGAGCAATTGGGCTATGTAAAAGAGAAAGAATATATTGAGAGTAAATTTCCTTTTGAAAACGTAAAACTACAATTTTTTGAAAAAGCAAATGATTTAGTCAAAAAAAGATACCAGTTAAGTCCGCTTAATTTCAAAACAACTAAAGAGGTCATGCCTCATGTGGATAAAATGTTTGATTTATTTAATAAATCCTACGCTTCCCTATCGTCATTTGTGGCTATTTCCGACACTCAAAAAGAGTATTTCAAGAAAAAATACATCAGCTTTATCAATCCTGAATTTATAAAATTTGTAGAAGACAAAGATCATAACATCGTGGCCTTTAGCATTGTGATGCCTTCTTTTGCAAAGGCAGTACAAAAATCCAAAGGAAAATTATTCCCGTTTGGATTTCTACATTTACTATTGGCAAAAAAATACAGCAAAGATGTCATTTTCTATCTGATAGGCGTATTGCCGGAATATCAAAACAAAGCCGTTACCGCAATTATTTTTAAAGAATACTATGAAACTTTCCGAAAAAAAGGGATTGTTAATTGTTTTAGAACCCCTGAATTAGCTGATAATGCTCCCAGTCTAAACTTGTGGAAACATTTTAATCCATTAATTCACAAACGAAGATGCACGTATCGGTTAGAATTGTAGTATTTGACAAGTATTGAATTAAAAAAATTCATCAGTTTTGCTGATGAATTTTTAGTTTTAAATGCCTGCATGCTAAATTCTTAAAAGGAAATTATAAATCAAAGGATACAATTTACTTTTGACAACACCACACTTACATTAAATTTTAATTGCTTTCTATCTTTAAACGTTACTTTCCCTTTATTATCAACCACATCGCCATAACCTTCCACATAAGTATTCCCTTTTTTTAAGAAAACAACTTGCCGCACAGTCACAAGCCCTTCGGACATGAAGGTATACGCTGCATAAAGCGTATCTCCTTTTATTTCTCCTACTAATGTCCCATTATTTTTATCTTTTTCATAGAAATTATACCTTAATTTTCCTGAAACATATTGCTCATTTTCTATTTTCAAAATCATAGAAATGGTATCATTCTTTATAACGCCGGTGTAACATTCTTCCAGAATAGACTCTTTAACATCCTTTTCTATAGAAACATTTGGACTTGCGGCTTCTTCCAGCTGTTTACTTTTATGACATGAAATTAAAAAACTAAAAAAAATGACACCCAATACAATCCCTTTTTTCATACCCTTTGTTTTTTGTTGTATAAAGATATCACTTCTTTTTAAGTATAAAAAAAATCCATCCTGCTAAAGAAAGCAGGATGGATTAGAATAACTTATTTTATAAGACTAAGCGTCTAAATCAACTTTTGTTTTAGTTGCAATCTCTTTATAGGTTCCATTTACTAATTTTTCACGAATGGCTTCAAAAGCAACTAGTGTTTCCTCAATATCTGATAATTCATGTGAGGTTGTAGGTATCATTCTCAATAAGATAATTCCTTTTGGAATAACAGGATAAATTACAATCGAAAGGAAAATTCCGTAATTCTCTCTCAAATCGTTCACCATAACCATAGCTTCCGGAACACTGCCTTCTAAATAAACAGGAGTAACACATGTGTTTGTGTCTCCAATATTAAAGTTTCTGGTTCGTAATCCGTTTTGTAATGCATTAACATTCTCCCAAAGTTTGTCTTTCAATTCTGGGTGATTACGCAACAATTCCAATCGTTTCAAAGAACCAATTGTTTGAATCATTGGCAAGGACTTAGCGAACATTTGAGAACGCATGTTGTATTTAAGATAATCGATAATGTCTTTATCCGCAGCTACAAAAGCACCAATATTAGCCATTGATTTAGCAAAAGTGGAAAAATAAACATCAATATCATCCTGAACTCCTTGCTCTTCACCTGCTCCGGCACCTGTTTTTCCAAGTGTTCCAAATCCATGTGCATCATCAACAAGCAAACGGAAATTATATTTTTGTTTCATGTCCACAATCTCTCTCAATTTTCCTTGCTGTCCACGCATTCCAAAAACGCCTTCCGTTATAAAAAGGATTCCTCCTCCAGTTACTTTAGCTAATTTTGTGGCGCGTTGCAGGTTTTTTTCCATACTTGCAAGATCGTTATGACGGTATGTAAAACGTTTTCCCATGTGCAAACGAACACCATCAATAATACAAGCATGTGCATCAACATCATACACAATTACATCATTTTTAGTTACTAATGCATCAATTGTAGACATAATTCCTTGGTAGCCAAAATTCAATAAATATGCTGACTCTTTGCTTACAAAAGCAGCTAATTCATTTTCTAATTGCTCATGATATTTGGTATGTCCACTCATCATTCGGGCTCCCATAGGGTAAGCTGCTCCATATTGTGCAGCCGCATCAGCATCTGCCTTCCGTACTTCCGGGTGATTAGCAAGACCCAAGTAGTCATTTAAACTCCAATTCAAAATATCTTTCCCATCAAACTGCATTCTTGGACCTAACTCACCTTCTAATTTAGGAAAAACAAAATAACCTTCCGCTTGTGAAGCCCATTTTCCTAATGGTCCTTTATTGTTTTGAATCCTTTCGAATAAATCTTTTACCATAATATATTAAGTAATAATTTTAATTTTTAAGAAGTTGCAAAAATAATTATTTATATTTTATAAAGGACTTGAAAACAAATTTATTTTTAGTTTATTACAACGATAATTCCTGACAATTTCCTACTATATGCGATATCTGTTACATTATCTAAAAAAAAATGCTTCATTCCTGCTAATAACACAACAAAAAGTATATCTCACAAAACTTTGAAACGATTTTGATTCAAAATCGTTTTATCAATAAACATTGTATCTTTGAATAAATATTTCAATACTAAAGTTTATGGCACAGGACACAAAAGAGTTAAAATTAGCGGTTCTAATTGATGCTGATAATGTTCCCTACAGCAATGTAAAAGGAATGATGGAAGAAATTGCTAAATTTGGCACACCAACCACCAAACGTATTTATGCTGATTGGACGAAACCTAATGCTGGTGGATGGAAAAGTGTTTTATTAGAGCATGCCATTACGCCTATTCAACAATACAGCTATACTGTAGGAAAAAACTCCTCAGATTCAGCGATGATTATTGACGCAATGGATCTATTATATTCTGACAAAGTGGATGGTTTTTGTATTGTATCCAGTGATTCTGATTTTACCCGTTTAGCAATTAGGCTTAGAGAATCCGGTATGAAAGTAATTGGTATTGGAGAACAAAAAACACCCAATTCATTTATTGTCGCCTGTGATCGCTTCATCTATATTGAGGTTCTGGATGGCGCAATCAAGAAAAAAACAAAAAAACCAACGGCCACTGATCCTAAAAAAGTTGCCCCAAAAACGTTGAACAAAATTGATTTGCACACCATTGAATTAATAGAATCAACCATTGAAGACATAGGTGATGACAGTGGATGGGCATTTCTCGGTGACGTAGGAAATCTTATTGTGAAGAAAAAACCAGAGTTTGATCCTAGAAATTATGGCTTTTCTAAATTAACTCCAATGTTGAAATCATTGACCGATATTCTGGAAATTGACGAAAGAGACTCCGATAAAAAAGGAATCAAACACGTTTATGTACGATTGCGATTTAGTTAACTAATTTTTTGATTGCCTCATATAGCACTTCTTTTTTGATTGGTTTAGACAAATAATCATTCATTCCTATTTCCTTAACCCGCTGTTTTGTGGCCTCCATGACATCCGCTGTTACAGCAATAATAGGAATATGACTATTGTGTATACCTGCTGCTCCATTTCTTATTGCAATTGTAGCTTCATAACCATCCATCACTGGCATTTGAAGGTCCATCAGTACAATATCAAATTGACTTTTAATCAATGCCATTATCCCTTCCTGACCATTATTAGCAAACATAACTGTGGTATTCAACCATTTTTTAGTAATCATTTTGATCACCATCTGGTTTATAGGATTGTCTTCAACTACTAAAATGGATTTCCCTTCTAAATCATTTTCAATTCCCATTTTAGCAGTTGTTCCTATGCCTTTTTTTTGTTCAGAGACCTCAAAATCAATCGTCATGACACAGGTGGTTCCCACATTAATCACGCTATTCATTTTAATACTTCCGTTTTGCATATCTACCAATGTTTTCACGATATAAAGTCCTAATCCAAGTCCGCTGAATTTTTTCTTATTATCACTACTCTTTTGATAAAAAGAATCAAAAATACGTTCCCTTTTATCAGGAGAAATCCCCACCCCGGAATCTGAAATGGTCAATATCAAGCTCGCCCTGTTGCCGGGCAATAATTCCGCATCAATAGTAAACTTCACACACCCTTTTAAGGTGAATTTAATGGCATTACTTAATACATTATTAACGATCTGAACCAATCGATTAGCATCTCCAATCAAAAAATCAGGAATATTCTTTGATTTCGAAAATTGAAACTCAAGTCCCTTTTCATTCGCTATATTGATCGCATTATTATTTAAATACTCTAAAACCTGTACGGGATCAAATGGATTGTTTTCCAGTTTTAATTCCCCTTTTTCAATTTTAGAAAAATCAAGAATATCATTGACCGAACTCAATAAACTATACGAAGAATACTTTATGATTTTGCATTTATGTTTGATCGTATCATCTTCAACTTCATTAGAAATTGACTCAATCAAATTCATAATAGCATTCAATGGAGTACGTAATTCATGACTAATATTGGATAAAAAATAAGATTTCAAATCATTCATTTCTTCAGAACGAATCAAAGCAAGACGATTGAGGTTGTCTTTTTCATTTTTAAGATTCCGAATCAAATTAGCCATAGAAAGGGAAAGAAAAATAACTTCCAAACCAGTACCTAATTTAGAGCTGTTATCTGTTAGAAACGAATTGGGAATTTGACTGAAGTTATTGAGAATAAAAATGCCAAAGCCGAGCACCAAAAAGAAAATACCCATTGTAAAAAAACCATCTACATGTATTTTTTTACAATACAGATACACGACAGAACTTATAATCAAGATAAGAATCAGCAATCCCAGCACGTTTGCCAATGGATAACACAAAGCTAAAGCCTTAGGAACAAATAAAATACATACAATTAAAACAAAAGCTAAAAAATAAAGAACAGTAAACAAAAAGTAAATTATTTTATTATGTTTTTTGATATTCAAAAAAACTTCACTGTATTTGCCCAGCAAAAAACCTGCAATCATCGCAAAAAGCAACACTGCACGAAGCGAAAACCAACCGCCTTTAGGGGTAATTAACTCATAAAAATAACCATCTAAAGAGAACTGCATTAAGCCGATAAAAACAACATATAAACTATAATATAAAAATGCTTTTTGGCGTAAGGCAAAATAGAAGAATAAATAAATAATAGAAACAATGGCCAGAATACCATAGAATATACCAAAAAACAACTGCTCGTTTGAAATCAACTTTATAAAGTTTTCTGAAGAGTACAACATGACCGGCATGTTGACAACTTCACCATCACTTTTTAGATGCAAAAATAATTGCTGCCTCGAATTTGGCAAAATTTTAATCTTAAAAATAGTTTTACGATTATCAAAACTTCGCTCAGAAAAGGGCATATTATCACCGCTTACCATTTTGGTGATTTTCCCCGAAGTGCTATCAATAAAATACAATTCTACTAAATCCGTTATAGGTCTGGCCGTTTCTAAATAATAATTCAAAGTCCGATCACTAGCGTTTATAAGCTCCGTTTTTGACCAAAAATTATTTTGAGAAAAACCTAAATCATCATTTTCAGTTTGAAGTTTTTTAGGATTAAATGAATTAAAGTTGGCAAGAACATAGTGAATATCTAGATTTCTTTGACCAACATCTGCAACTGTAGTGTAATTGTGCAATGAAACTTCTTTGGGTATAGTTCCATTACTGAATTCATATTGAGAAAATGATTTAGTAAAAAACAATACAACTAAAGAAACATAAATCCATTTATCTATTTTTTTACCCATCGCCGCAAACTGTATAATTAAATATTAGTTTATATACGTTGAAAGATAAAGTTTGGTTTTATAACAGGTTTTAAAATTGCTAGCGTTTGATACAAAAAAGTAACTCGTTGGGTTTACTAATTCAAAGCATAATAATCCCCTTCAAATAGAGCTTACAACACACGAATTCAAACGTTCATTTTCAAACATTCATTTTCAAACCTTTAAACGCAATGTTTAACAAATATTTCCTTTATGATAGCGTTTAGAAAGCACCATAAAAAAATACTGCTGCTTTGTTTGATACAATTATTAATTAAAACATCCTATTTTGACAAACACCTAGCCCAGATTGAAACGGCATCCTTTTCTTGCTTTCTTTAAGCAAGGAAAGATACAGTGTAAAGCTGGAAATAGCTCCTGAAGAAAAGTTTAATCGCTGAATTGGTTAAATGGTTATTTGAAAACCTTGGCATCTTTGTACCTTTACCCTTTTCAAACTAAGATTTAAAATTATGCGCATTGATATTGTTACTGTTCTGCCAGAATTATTGCGAAGTCCGTTTGAGGCTTCGATCATGAAACGAGCTATTGACAAAGGTCTGGTGGAAGTTCATTTTCATAATCTGCGGGATTACACGACCAACAGACAAAAAAGCGTAGATGATTATCCCTATGGCGGTGGCGCCGGAATGGTGATGACCGTACAGCCTATCGACGCCTGTATTACGCATTTGAAAAGCGAGAGAGCCTACGATGAAATCATTTACATGTCGCCGGACGGGGAAACCCTAAACCAGAAAATGGCCAATACGATGTCAATGTATGAAAATATTATTATCCTTTGCGGACATTATAAAGGAGTAGATCAGCGGGTACGCGATCATTTTATTACCAAGGAAATCTCTATTGGTGATTACGTTTTGAGTGGTGGTGAATTAGGAGCATTAGTATTATCAGATGCATTGATCCGATTGATTCCTGGTGTTTTGAGTGATGAAACCTCCGCATTGACGGATAGTTTTCAGGACGGATTATTATCAGGTCCTATATACACTCGTCCGGCAGATTACAACGGATGGAAAGTTCCGGAGGTTTTGACCAGCGGGAATTTTGCCAAAATTGACAAATGGCGCGAGGATATGGCCTACGAACACACGAAGAACAGACGACCGGATTTGTTGGAAGATTAAAATTTGTTTGAAGTTTAAGGTTTAAAGGTGGTATTCAAGAACTTCTAAACTTTAAACAAGAAAAACTTTAAACTTTAAACTTTTTTATTTACTTTTGCACCCACATTAGCTCAACCTCTGGCGAGATCCGTGAATGTTGACTTAATACAAACCATAATTAAAAAATATCATGGCAGATTTAATGAAATTCGTTCAAGACGAATTTGTAACAAGAAAAGATTTCCCAGTTTTTGCAGCTGGAGATACTATCACTGTTTACTACGAGATTAGAGAGGGTGAAAAAACAAGAACTCAGTTTTTTAAAGGAGTTGTTATTCAAAGAAGAGGTTCTGCTAATACAGAAACGTTCACGATTCGCAAAATGTCAGGTGCTATTGGTGTAGAGCGTATCTTCCCAGTAAACTTACCAGCTTTACAAAAAGTGGAAATCAACAAAAAAGGTGCAGTTCGTAGAGCTAGAATTTTCTACTTCAGAGAACTTACTGGTAAAAAAGCTAAAATTAAAGACAAAAGAAGATAGTCAAATATCTCTTTATTATAAAAGTCCTGACGTTGTCAGGATTTTTTTTTGGTTTAAAGTCAAGCTATTCAATACTATTCTACCAATTTTATTAAAATTGAATGCATTTGAAGCACTTATTTTTTGACAAGAAATAAGGAATATATTTTCCATATTCTTATTTTGACCATCCTAAAGTAATAATTTGACAATTCATTTTAAACAAATGAAAACGCATTTTCTTTTACGATAACGTTTTATTACATTTGTAGCTAAATTTAAAAAATAAGAATTACATATATCAATACATTATGACAAAAATTAAAGTAGCTAATCCGGTAGTTGAATTGGATGGTGACGAAATGACACGAATTATTTGGTCCTTTATCAAGGAAAAATTAATTCTTCCTTATTTAGATTTAGATATTAAATATTACGATTTAGGAATGGAAAGCAGAGATGCTAGTAATGACCAAATCACTATTGACTCTGCTGAGGCAATAAAAAAATACAATGTTGGTATTAAATGTGCCACAATTACTCCTGATGAAGACCGTGTTACCGAATTTGGTTTAAAAAAAATGTGGAAATCTCCAAACGGAACCATCCGTAATATTGTAGGCGGAACCGTTTTCCGTGAACCAATTATCATGAAAAACGTACCTCGTTTAGTACCGGGTTGGACACAGCCTATCGTTATTGGTCGTCATGCTTTTGGAGACCAATACAAAGCTACAGATACTGTTATCAAAGGAAAAGGGAAACTAACAATGACTTTTGTTCCTGAAGAAGGAGAAACTCAAACTTGGGAAGTATACGATTATAAAGGAGACGGAGTCGCAATGGCAATGTACAATACGGATGAAAGTATTTACGGTTTTGCACATTCCTCTTTCCAAATGGCTTTGACAAAAAAATGGCCTTTATATCTTTCTACAAAAAATACTATTTTGAAAGCCTATGACGGACGTTTCAAAGATATTTTTGAAGAAGTATATCAATCTACCTACAAAGCACAATTCGTTGAAGCAGGAATTGCTTACGAACACCGTTTGATCGATGACATGGTTGCCTCTGCAATGAAATGGAGTGGTGGTTTTGTTTGGGCGTGTAAAAACTATGACGGTGATGTTCAATCTGACACTGTTGCACAAGGTTTTGGTTCGTTAGGATTAATGACTTCAGTATTAGTTACTCCTGATGGAAAAACTCTAGAAGCAGAAGCGGCTCACGGAACAGTTACACGTCACTACAGACAACACCAACAAGGAAAAGCAACATCAACAAACCCAATCGCCTCTATTTTTGCATGGACAAGAGGATTGGAACACAGAGGTAAACTGGACGAAAATCAAGCTTTAATTGATTTTTGTCATACTCTAGAACAAGTATGCATTGATACTGTTGAAAGCGGAAAAATGACTAAAGACTTAGCGATGTTAGTAAAACCAGAAGGGTTGACTGCTGCAGATTACTTGACTACCGAGGCTTTCTTAGCAGCGATACAAGAAAATTTAGATGCTAAACTAGCTTAATTTTTTTACTACATAATATTAAAAAGACAACTGGAAACAGTTGTCTTTTTTTTTACCTTAGCAATACCTTAACGGTTGTTATATGTCAAATACTGTTCTATTTAATGTAATTTGCATTTTTGTATTTAGAAAAATTTAAACAATGACTCCAAAGAAAATTATTCCCTTTTTAGTGGTATTACTATGCTCCTTTTCATGCTTCGCTCAAGAGAAATTTACGCTAAGCGGAACTATTATTGACGCCAACAGCAACGAAACTTTAATAGGCGTCAACATTGTAATCCTTGAACTCAAAACCGGAGTAACTACCAATGAATATGGATTTTACTCCATCACAGTTCCAAAAGGAATCTATAACGTCCAAATCAGCTATTTGGGATTTCAAACCAAGGAAGAGCTAATCGACTTGAGTCAAAACCTAAAAAATAATTTTAATTTATTCAGTGATGAAACCGCCTTGAAAGAAGTTGTTATTACGGATAATGAAACCAAAATAGACATCAAAAAACCCGAAATGAGCGTCAATAAACTCTCCATTTCAGCGATCAAGAAAATGCCCGTTGTGCTGGGCGAAGTCGATGTTTTAAAATCTATTTTATTACTGCCCGGTGTTACAAATGCTGGTGAAGGCGCTTCAGGATTTAATGTTCGTGGTGGCGGTGCCGACCAGAATTTAATTCTGCTCGATGAAGCTACCATATTCAATTCTTCCCACGTTTTTGGTTTTTTCTCTGTTTTTAATCCGGATGCCATCAAAGATTTGAAGTTGTACAAAGGCGGAATTCCAGCTCGTTATGGTGGAAGAGCCTCTTCTGTGTTGGATATTTATCAAAAAGACGGCAACAGCAAAAATTTTCATGTCAATGGAGGAATCGGATTGATTTCCAGTCGCATTTTGGCCGAAGGACCATTGGTAAAAGACAAAGGTTCCTTCCTGATTGGTGGCAGAAGTTCCTATGCGCATTTATTCCTGAAGCTATCCGAAAAACAAAAAAACAACTCCGCTTATTTTTATGACCTAAATACCAAGTTGAGTTATAAATTAGATACAAATAACAGTCTGTATTTATCGGGTTATTTTGGCCGAGATGTCTTCAGCCTGAACAAAAGTTTTACCAATATTTATGGAAACACCACTTTAAACTTGCGCTGGAATCACTTGTTTTCTGAAAAATTATTTTCTAATTTATCGCTCATTTACAGCGATTATTATTACGGTTTGGATTTGGATTTTGTAGGGTTCAAATGGGATTCCGGCATCAAAAATTACAATATCAAATACGATTTCAAGAATTATATTTCAGATATATTCAAATTGAATTACGGAGTAAACGGAATTTATTACGAATTCAATCCGGGAACCATCAAGCCATCTGATACGGACTCCGGAATAAATTTTGCTCAATTGGATAAAAAATATGCTTTTGAACCCGCAGTTTACATCAACGCTGATCACGAAATATCCGACAGAATAGCCCTTTCCTACGGACTTCGATACAGTATATTTTACCGTTTAGGGCAATCTACCGTGAATATTTATGAAAATGACAATCCGGTTCTCTTCAATTCGGAATTACAGATTTATGAAAAAGCAACTCCAATTAACACTGAATTTTACGACAAAAATAAAGTCATCCAAAGCTATAATTATCTGGAACCTCGTTTTTCATTGGCCTACAAAATCAATGACAACCAATCCATAAAAGCAAGTTACAACAGGATGGTGCAGTATTTACAATTAATTTCGAACACCACATCGCCAACTCCACTTGATGTCTGGACGCCAAGCGATAATTTCATTAAACCCCAAATTGCAGATCAGGTGGCTTTGGGTTATTTTAAAAATTTTCAAGAAGGAATGTATTCCCTTGAAGTAGAAACGTATTATAAAGAAGTGCAAAACCGCTTGGATTATATTGATGGTGCTAATTTGATTGCCAATAAAGCCATTGAGCAAATAATCCTGAACGGGCAATTACGATCTTATGGTTTAGAAATCATGTTCCGAAAAAACGAAGGAAAATTTAATGGCTGGATATCGTATACATTATCCAAATCCGAGCAACAAACTCCGGGAAGAACCTCAATCGAAACCGGAATCAACAACGGCCAATGGTACAATTCCGTATATGACAAACTGCACAATATTGCAATAACCAGTTCCTACAATCTAAATGAAAAATGGTCTTTTGGAGCTAATTTTGCCCTGCAAACCGGGCAACCGGTAACATATCCTGTTGGACAATATGAATACTTAGGCATCAATCTACCCAGTTATGGATTGAGAAATAGAAATCGGCTCCCCGCTTACCACCACCTGGATATTGCCGCTACTTTGACTCCTAAAAGCAATAAAGACCGCCAATGGAAAGGCGAATGGGTTTTTAGCATTTACAATTTGTACAATCGGAAAAATGCCGCTTCTATTAATTTTAGACAAAATACAGATACAGGAATCAATGAAGCTGTAAAAACTTCGATATTTGGTGTAGTTCCAGCGGTGAGCTATAACTTTAAATTTTAAGCTTAGCATTCTACAAGGCAACTAAATAAAAAATAAAACCATGAAAAAAATAACACTATATCTGGTACTTCTCATCGCTATTTTTTCGGCAAGTTGCGAAGATGTTGTCGAAGTAGATTTAGATAATGCTCCACCAAAACTGGTAATTGAAGCAGCAATTAATTGGAAAAAAAGAACTTCGGGAAATCAACAAAAAATAAAACTGACTACAACAACTGGATTTTACGGTACAACTATTCCAAAAGTTTCCGGAGCAACAGTGTCTATAAAAAATAGTGCTAATGTGGTTTTTACTTTTTCGGAAATTGCAAATACCGGCGAATATACTTGCGTTACTTTTATACCGGTAATCAACGAAACCTATACACTGACAGTTATCAGCAATGGCAATACGTATACCGCAACCGATACACTAAAACCCGTTACGCCAATCACAAAAATTGTTCAAAACAATCAAGGCGGTTTTACAGGGACTGACATTGAAATTAAAACATTCTACCAAGATCCAGCGGGTGAAACCAATTATTACCTGTACAAATATGTGTATTCAAACCAAGCAAAATCAAATTTTTATGTTGACCAAGATGAGTTTTTCAACGGAAACGAATTTTTCAGTATGTCACAAAATGATGATTTAAAAAAAGACGATAAAATTGAAATAATCCACTTCGGAATTTCAAAAGCATACTACAATTACATGAGTGTATTAGTGAGTATTGCAGGAAATAATGGTGGCGGACCGTTTCAATCTCCGCCTGCTACCGTAAGAGGAAACATCATCAACACCACGGATTCGGTTAATTATCCTTTGGGTTATTTCTCCCTTAGCGAAGTTGATGTTAGAAGTTACACGATTGAATAATCAGGAGCTAATCCGGCTGTTCATTACAACCAAAAACAGGCTCTAAACAGTTTTCTAGACCGTATAAGGAGCTTCCTTTGGTCGCTCTTCTACTGCCGGAAAACTAAAGTTTACAACCTGTTTTGGTTTTCATTGCCATCCGGGCTAGTACGTGAGAGATAAAACGAGAACTTTTATTTACTTTTACACCATAATTCATAATTCATAATTCACAATGTCTTCACACCATATCGTTCGCGACGACCAAGAACCTGCTTTAATCATTGCCAATGGCGCTTCCTGTAACCCGGAACTATTGGGTCAATTACTGGAATGGTCACCACTCGTGGTCGTATTAGATTCGGCTATGGTTCGCGTTATGGAACTAGACATCAAAGTCGATGTGCTTTTAGGAGATTTTGACCGAGGATTTGACCCAGAAATTTATAAAACGTCTCAATATCCCATCGAAATTATTCATACTCCGGATCAGAATAAAACCGATTTAGAAAAAGCTTTTGACTATTTAATCGAAAGAAAAATTCCTGCTGTAAACGTCGTTTGGGCCACCGGACGAAGAGCTGATCATACCATAACCAATATTACCAACATTACGAGATATAGAAATTTATTGAAAATTGTCATTCTGGACGATCACTCAAAAGTATTCCTTTTGCCTAAAAAATTCGAAAAATGGTATACGGCAAACACTCCTATTTCATTAATCCCTGTAGGTCACGTCACTGGAATTCATTCTGATAATTTATTTTATCCGCTGAAAGATGATAGTCTGACTATTGGTTACAGAACCGGCAGCAGCAACCACGTCCTCAAAGACGGAATCGTAACAATAGAACATAATGAAGGTGATCTATTAATGATGGAATGCCTGGATTAGTTTTATTGCATGTTCAACAATACATTTCTTATAATTTCATAATGACTCCAAGGAATAAAATGATTCGCTTTTTTGATCGTTATTGAATCGATTGATTTAGCATTGGTAAACTTTTTTTGCATAAAAGCAACATTGCTGTACGGCACCAAAACATCTTTTGTTCCATGAATAATCGTTACATCACATGTGATTTTTTTGATAAACTCCGATATTCTTTGAGATTGTACCCTTAAATTTTGAGCATCACCAAAATCACTGTATCCAAAACCCGGTCGATCAATCGCAATCATTCGGTATTTTTTCAGCAATAAAGTATCTTTAAGATATTCTTTGAAGGCATTCCAGCTTCCGGGCGAACCGTGTACAAAAAACAATGTCGGATTTTGCGCATTACCCGTTTCTACATAATGTATTTTATAGCCTTCAAAAGCAATTGTTTTATCCTGAAATTCTATTTTTGATGGAGCAAAAAATTTTGATGTCTCTTTATTCGAAAATCGCATCGTCATACAAGACTGACACATTACGATATACAAAAAAATTAAACTGTAAACTATGTATCTCTTTTTGAAATGAAAAGTAGCGGGTATAAAAGTCATACTATTTGTGTGTTTTATAAAAGTAACCGTTTTTATGGTTCTAAAAAACGGCAATATTCTAATTTTATGATTTATTTTCGATCTGTTTAATGGGTCATAGTCAGATCAAACGCATTAAAACAAATTGAAGTTTAAACCACATAGAAACATAGTGTTTATTCCTGTAAAAATAAATTTTGACAGTGATAAGAGTTCACAATAGAAAAAAAAGCATTGGCTTTTTTTCTATGTCACCTAAATTTTGACTGTTCGGAACAGATTTAAATCAAAAATTAAATTAAATTCTATGTTTCTATGTGGTTCATTTTTTCATCTGTTTAATGAGTCAAAGTCGTCTTTGTACTTTTACAAAATAGTTATGCCTATATTTGCATCGAAATAAAAAAAATGAAAGCGAAAACGATTACCGAAAAGACTAATTTACATCCCAGAAATCTGGATAGATTTGGATATGATTTTGAGGAACTAATTCAAAAATCCCCTGAATTAAAGCCTTTTGTTTCCGCCAATAAGCACAATCCAGACGCTTTGGAAGAAACAATTGATTTTAGTAATCCCGATGCGGTAAAGTCGCTTAACAAAGCATTATTGTTGTCCCATTACGACATTCAAAACTGGGATATTCCTAAAAATTATCTTTGTCCGCCCATTCCCGGAAGAGCGGATTACATCCATTATATAGCAGATTTATTAGCTTCAAGCAACAACGGAATCATTCCTGAAGGAGAAACCGTTCAAGGCTTAGATATAGGCGTAGGTGCGAATTGCATTTATCCTATACTTGGTAATTCAGCGTACGGATGGAGTTTTGTAGGAACTGATACCGATTTAAAAGCAATTGAAAATTGCAGTGCCATCATTGAAGAAAATCCAAAATTGATTGATGCCATAAGTTTACAGCAACAAACGGAATCGCGTTTTATTTTTAAAAATATAATCACTCCCGAAGACAAATTCACGTTCACTATTTGTAATCCTCCTTTTCATGCATCACAGGATGAAGCCACGAAAAGCACGGTTCGAAAAATCAACAATTTAGAAAATGCTAAAACTACTACCCGCGGTACAGCCGAGCGAGGTGAAGCTAAACCTGTTTTAAATTTTGGTGGTCACAATGCTGAATTGTGGTGTGAAGGTGGTGAATTAGGTTTTGTTACCCAGATGATTTTCGAAAGTGCAAAATATCCAATGCAGTGCTTGTGGTTTACAACTTTGGTATCTAAAAAAGAGAATCTTTCCAGTCTTTACAAAACATTAAACAAAGTAAGTGTGGTCGAAATCAAAACCATCGATATGGCTCAAGGCCAAAAAACTAGCCGAATTATTGCTTGGACTTTCCTCAGTGAAGCACAACAAAAAGCTTGGAAATTTTAAAAAATCAGCCTAATTACTCCTTGTTCTGGTTAGAAATGAAAGATCTTTATCAATAAAAATAGTACATCTTCAACAAAAAGAACTCAAACTAGTTTTTTCATAAAAAAAAATGTAAATAATAATTATTTGCCATTTAACAAATATCTTGATTGTTTTTATTCTAATTAACGCCATTTAAGTAGTATTTTTACGGTTCTAACATTAAATTACCAAAAATGAAAAGACTTTTCTTTATTCTAACTTTAATTTTTTCAGCAGTAATAACTGCCCAAGAAATTAGAGTCTCCGGTGTTGTTACTGACGACTCCAACGCCACCTTACCTGGAACAACCATTATGATCAAAGGAATTGCAAAGGGCACTACTTCAGATATAGATGGTAAATACACCATTACTGCAAAAATTGGAGATATTTTACAATTCTCCTATGTAGGTTTAGAAACAAAATCAGTTAAAATCACAGGAAGTACACTAAACATTACTTTAACGGGAAGTGGCGAAACATTACAAAATATAGTTATAATGGGCTCCCGTAATCCTACCAGAACCGTAACGGAATCTGCAGTACCTATTGATGTTATTTCTATGAAAGAGATCGCTTCACAAGGTGCTCAAACGAATTTGAATCAGATTTTAAATATGGTTGCGCCATCATTTACCTCAAATACAACAACTGTAGCTGATGGAACAGATCACATTGACCCTGCACAATTAAGAGGTTTAGGACCAGACCAAGTATTGGTTTTGATCAATGGAAAACGACGTCATACATCATCTCTAGTAAACATCAATGGATCACCTGGTAGAGGAGCTGTAGGTACCGACTTGAATTCTATTCCCGCTTTTGCTATCGAAAAAATTGAAGTATTAAGAGATGGGGCTTCAGCTCAATATGGCTCAGATGCTATTGCTGGTGTAATCAACATCAACATGAAAAAAGACACTAAAAAATTAGAAATAAATCTTTTTGGTGGGAGTCATTTTTCTAAAAATGCTAACGACCATACCGGTGGAAATGATGGAAACAACATCCAAATTGACTTGAACTACGGAACAAATTTAGGAAAGGAAAAAAGTTTCATTAATGTTACGGCTAGTGCTCAATTGAGAGGTCAAACAAGTCGTGCTAAAGAAGTTACAGGAAATTTATTTAACAGATACAATGCTGTTGAAGAAAGAGCCAGAATTGCAGGTATTAACATTAATAGTTTGTATGCAAATACGTTAAACCCTACCCCTGGTTTTTACAACGGTTTGCTGAACACAATTAATACGTATGCGCAACAAGTAAGTTATTTTGATGCAGCAACAAAAACTGCAATCCAAAATGCTGCTACATCAGGGAATTTACCGGGAATGAGAACTTTATTAGGAATTGATGCCACAACTGACGAACTAGCCTTTAGAGGTTTAGTACGAAATGATTTTAATATGCGAGTAGGTCAATCATCACTACAAAGCTCACAATTCTTTGTTAATGCTGCCTATCCTTTAACTGATAAATTAGAATTGTATGCTTTTGGAGGGAACAGCTACAGAACTGGTGAAGCTGCCGGTTTTTACAGAAGACCAAATCAATCTAGATCGTATACCGGTTTGTATCCAAATGGTTTTTTGCCAGAAATACATTCTACAATCAACGATGTCTCAGCAGCAGCGGGTCTTAGAGGTATAATTTTCGAAAATTGGAATTTTGACTTAAGCAATACTTTTGGAAGAAATGCATTTGATTATGGAGTTGAAAATACCGTAAATGCCTCTCTAAGAGAAAACTCTCCTACTGAATTTGACGCTGGTGGATTAGCCTTTAGCCAAAACACAACCAATTTCGACATGAACCGAAAATTTGGTGATTTGAACGTTGCTTTTGGAGCTGAATACCGAAATGAAAAATATAGCATCAATGCTGGACAACCAGAATCATATAATTTATATGATATAAATGGTGATGTCGCTTTACCGAGAGTAACCCCTGCTAATCTGATCGTAACTGATTTCTTTGGATCTATTAGAGGGAATGGGTCCCAAGTATTTCCGGGTTTCAGACCAGCAAATGCTATTGACAAAGGTCGTAACAGTACCGCTATTTATGGAGATCTTGAATATGATGTTACAGAAAAATGGTTATTGAACGGAGCCGTTCGTTTTGAAAACTATTCTGATTTTGGAAACACTACTAATTTTAAAGTTGCCAGTCGTTATAAACTAACAGACAACATTAATTTGCGTGGTGCCGTTTCCACAGGTTTTCGCGCTCCTTCTTTACATCAAATCAATTTTAATGCTACAGCGACTCAATTTGTTGGTGGTGTACCATTTGAAGTAAGTACATTTAGTAATGATTCCCCGGCAGCACAAGCCCTTGGAATCCCACAATTGAAACAAGAAGAATCTAAAAGTGCCAGTATTGGTTTTACCGCTAAGATTCCAGAAGGAAACATTACTTTGACTGCCGATGCTTATATTGTAAGAATAGATGACAGAGTAACTTTGACGGATCAATTTTCTCGTCCATCGGGAACGTTTGCTGACGGAACGCCACAGAGAGAGCTTCAATTACAATTTGATCTCGCTGGAGCAAATGCGGCAACCTTTTTTGCCAATGCTATTAGTACAGAGTCTAAAGGAATTGATATCATTATAACACATAAGCTAAATTTAGGAGCCATAGTAATCAAATCTGATTTAGCTACTACTTTTTCTCAAACAAGACAAGTGGGCGCGATTAAAGGTTCACCTACTTTAGTTGCTAATGGTCAAATCAACCGCTATTTTTCTGAAATGAGCAGAGTCTATCTAGAAGAAGCCATTCCAAGAGTTAAAGGAAATTTAACCAACTCCTTTACTTATAAAAAATTCGATTTCTTTTTGAGAAATGTTTACTTCGGCCAGGTTACTGATCCAAATACGGCTGATGTAAATGGAGATGGAAGAGTTGAAGGAGCAATAATAAATGGTCTAGCAGTCGAAATTGAGCATCCAATCTGGGGCGCAAAAATAATCACTGATTTATCTGTTGGTTTCAAAATTACGGAAACTACAAAAGTTGTAATTGGGGCTAACAATATTTTTGATATCTATCCTGATGTAAATCTTGGTACACAAACTGCAAAAAGAGCAAATGGTGTTGACACAAATGGCAATGTAACTTATGCTGCCAATGCAACAACAATTGACTTGTCAAATGCAAATCAATTTGCATATTCAAGAAACACCTCTCAATTTGGTCAAAACGGAAGATTTCTTTTCGCTCGATTAAGCTTGAGTTTCTAGAACTCCCTGTTTTACACTAAAAACCATTCGCCCACGCGAATGGTTTTTTTTTGGCTCATCCTTTGGTAAAAAAAAGAATCCAAACTTGTATCTTTACAGCTCTAAAACTTTGCCACTTAACACCAATGAATTTTCAAGTAGTATCCGATTACCAGCCCAAAGGCGACCAACCACAAGCGATTGACAAATTAGTTCAGGGGATTATTGATGGTGATAAATTCCAAACTTTATTAGGTGTTACCGGATCCGGAAAAACATTTACGGTAGCCAATGTAATTCAGGAAGTACAAAGACCCACTTTGGTTTTGGCACACAACAAAACGTTGGCGGCACAATTATACTCGGAATTCAAGCAATTCTTCCCGAACAATGCCGTGGAATATTTCGTTTCCTATTACGATTATTACCAACCCGAAGCTTTTATGCCTGTAACCGGCGTTTTCATCGAAAAGGATTTATCCATCAATGAAGAACTGGAAAAAATGCGAATGTCAACCACTGCATCCTTGCTTTCTGGACGAAGAGACATTTTAGTTGTGGCCTCCGTTTCGTGTTTGTACGGTATTGGAAATCCTGTCGAATTTCAGAAAAACTTGATACCAATTGAAAAAGGACAAATTATTTCCCGCACCAAATTATTACATCAACTGGTGCAAAGTTTATATTCCAGAACGGAAGCCGATTTTAATCCTGGAAGTTTTAGAATAAAAGGAGACACCGTTGATGTGTATCCTAGTTATGCTGACGAAGCCTACCGAATCCATTTCTTTGGTGATGAAATTGAAGAGATCGAAAGTTTTGACACCAAGAACTCTCAAGTACTTGAAAAATTTGATAAACTGACGATTTATCCGGCCAATATGTTCGTGACTTCACCGGATGTTTTACAAGGTGCGATTTGGGAAATCCAACAGGATTTAGTAAAACAAGTCGATTATTTTAAGGAAATTGGAAAACATCTGGAAGCTAAACGACTGGAAGAACGTACCAATTTTGATTTGGAAATGATTCGGGAACTGGGTTATTGCTCCGGAATTGAAAATTATTCTCGTTATCTGGATGGTCGTTTACCTGGAACAAGACCTTTTTGCCTGCTGGATTATTTTCCAAGTGACTTCTTAATGGTTGTTGATGAAAGTCACGTAACACTTTCACAAGTCAGTGCTATGTATGGCGGGGATAGAAGCCGAAAAGAGAACTTAGTGGAATATGGTTTCCGACTTCCTGCAGCAATGGACAATCGCCCTTTGAAGTTTGAAGAATTTGAAGCCATGCAAAATCAGGTAATTTATGTTTCAGCAACACCTGCTGATTATGAATTGCAAAAAACGGAAGGTGTCGTTGTGGAACAGGTAATTCGTCCGACAGGATTATTGGATCCCATTATCGAAATCCGACCAAGTTTAAACCAGATTGATGATTTAATCGAAGAAATTCAGGTTCGGGCAGAAATTGACGAACGCGTTTTAGTGACAACTTTAACCAAAAGAATGGCAGAAGAACTCGCAAAATATTTAACGAAAGTCAATATTCGCTGTCGCTATATTCATTCTGAAGTCGACACTTTGGAACGAATAGAAATCATGCAAGATTTACGAAAAGGAATTTTTGATGTATTAATTGGTGTCAATTTACTTCGTGAAGGTCTGGATTTACCGGAAGTTTCTTTGGTGGCCATTTTAGATGCAGACAAAGAAGGTTTTTTACGAAGCCACCGCTCACTTACGCAAACAATTGGTCGCGCAGCAAGAAACCTGAACGGTAAAGCAATTATGTATGCGGATAAAATAACCGCCAGCATGCAAAAAACCATTGATGAAACAAATTATCGCAGAACCAAACAAATCAATTATAACACTGAAAACAATCAGACACCACAGGCATTAAACAAAAAAATAGAAAGTGCATTTACCAAAAATCCTTTGGTAGACTATGAATTGGGTCTCACTTTGAATGCCGCAGCAGAACCGGAAACTGCATATCTATCAAAAACGGAAATCGAGAAACTTATCCGGGAAAAACGGAAATCGATGGAAAAAGCCGCAAAAGATCTGGACTTTATGCAGGCGGCAAAATTACGGGATGACATCAAGAGATTGCAGCAACAATTAACTTAATTATGTTGCTCTTGAAAAACAGTCAATAAGACTTCAGAATTAATAATTGCGTTTGGCGCTTCATCCATCAGCTTCAGAATTCGTTTTGTTGCAGCAGGATTAAGTCCCATTTCAATTGCTATTTGTTGGATGTTAACAGCTTCTTTCTTGTGCAAAATTCCGTCGCTATGCATCAGTAAGGCCAATCTATAAAATTGCTGTATCCGCTGAAATTCGGATTTAATGGGCAACTGGGGCAATTCTAAATGAAACAAATCATTGAAACCTCCTTTTTCTATATTCAATTCATTGGCTATAATAAACAAAAAATCATATTCTTTCTTGTGTAAATGACCATCAACTGTAGAAAAAGCAATCATCTCCAAAAGTAAACTTCTCTTTTCTTCGAATGTATCCATCAAATTATTATTTTTAGCTAAAATATTGTTTTTAAATTGAATTACAAAACGAACTAATGATTCAACGATACCTATTATTGCTGTTTATCCTTTTTTTGATACCAGAAATCAACGCTCAAGAGCCAAGACCTTCAGTTAGAACTTCGAAGCAGCGTACGGCATCAAAACAAGTTTCCACTTTTACTATCGAGGCTCCACAGCTTCAATCGACAAAGAAAATTTGGGTGTATTTACCCCAAAAATATGCCACATCCAAAAGAAAATTATCCGTAATTTACATGCATGATGCTCAAAATTTATTTGACGCTACAACTTCTTATTCAGGTGAATGGAATATAGACGAAAAATTGGATAGCCTAAAAGCACCCGTTATTGTTATAGGAGTTGAACATGGAAATGAAAAACGCATTGATGAACTGACGCCTTTTAAAAACGAGAAATATGAAGGAGGAAAAGCAGACCGTTATTTAGAATTTATCGTAAAAACCTTAAAACCGCACATCGATAAAACGTTCAGAACCAAAACCGGCAAGAAAAACACTATCATCATGGGAAGTTCCCTTGGCGGTCTTACTTCGTATTACGCTGTTTTAAAATACCCAGAGATATTTGGAAAAGCGGGAGTATTTTCCCCTTCCTTTTGGTTTACCAAAGATATTTATGATCTGACTGAAAAGTCTAAAAAAATAAAGTCTAAAATCTATTTTCTATGTGGAGACAATGAAAGTGAAGATATGGTGACCGATTTGAATAAAATGGAATATTTACTGAATTCCAATAGATGTTCCTGCCTTAATTTGAATGAAAAGAAAATTGTAAAAGGCGGACAACACAATGAAAAATTATGGCGTGATGGTTTTGTAAAAGCTGTTTTATGGCTTGGTTACTAAATTATTCTGCTGCAAGTAAACACAACAAACATTAAAATCACATTCCTTATGGAACTAATCTTAAGAGCATACAACCTTAAACTGAAACATACATTCACGATTTCGAGAGAATCTATAGACTTTCAGCCTTCTTTGATTGTGGAATTACAAAGTGATGGTTATTCAGGTTTTGGCGAGGCAACTTCTAATCCGTACTACAAGACAACTGTTCCGGTGATGATGCAGGACTTGGAAAAAATTCGATCTGTAATTGAAACTAAAACAAATGAAACCCCTGAAGAATTTTGGGCTGCGATTCATCCGTATTTAAAAAACAATATGTTTGCCTTATGCGCTTTGGATATGGCCTTTACGGATTTGTATGCTCGTAAAAAAGAAAAAAAACTGTACCAATTGTGGAATTACACTACCGATAAAAATCCATTGACAGATTACACAATAGGAATTGCATCGATAGAAAAAATGGTGGCTAAAATGAAAGAATTACCTTGGCCAATTTATAAAATAAAATTAGGTACAAAGGAAGATATTGCCATTGTTACTGAACTTAGGAAACATACTGACGCTGTTTTTAGAATTGATGCCAACTGCGGCTGGGGTGTAGCAGAAACCATAAACAATGCCGTTGAACTAAAAAAATTAGGTGTCGAGTTTTTGGAACAACCCATGAAGGCAAACAATTGGGAAGAACACAAGGAAGTTTTCAAACATTCTGTTTTACCAATTATAGCCGACGAAAGTTGTATTATAGAAGAAGATGTAGCCAAATGTCACAATCATTTTCATGGGATAAATGTCAAATTAGTAAAATGTGGCGGACTAACTCCCGGAAGACGAATGATTCAGGAAGCCAAGAAATTAGGGTTAAAAACCATGGTGGGCTGCATGACCGAATCAACAGTTGGAATATCCGCAATTGCGCATTTATTACCGCAACTGGATTATGTAGATATGGATGGCGCACTATTATTATCCGAGGATATTGCCACAGGTATTACCATTGATTTCGGCAAAATAAGCTATTCTGACTTGAACGGAACCGGTGTAACTTTAATGTAGTTTTAAATGAAAGTCAATCAATTTCCAGATCGAATAATTGAAGTAGAAAATGAAGAATATCTTTATTTTGGCGGAACAGCTTATTTGGGTTTGCCTACACATTCCGAATTTCAAAACTTAATTATCAAAAATATTTTGCAATGGGGAACGGCGTACGGAAGTTCCAGAAGTGCCAATATTCAACTGACTGCCTACGAAAACGGAGAACGCTTTATAGCCCATTTTATCAAAGCAGATGCTGCACTTACTCTTTCATCCGGTATGCTGGCAGGGAAAATAGTTATTGAAATACTCGAGTCGCAAACCAATTGTTTTTTTCATTTTCCAGGCACACACGCCGCCATCAAAGCTCCTAACAGCTTACCTGTTTTTACTGAAAATGAATTAAATCCTCGTTTACTAGATACCGCAACTGAAAAAATTACGATTCTAACGGATTCTGTTCCATCCTTTCAGATAAGACCAATCGATCTTTCGATTTTAAATTCGATTCCGTCCAATAAAGAAATCACTTTGGTTATTGACGAATCGCATTCGCTTGGAATTTTGGGAACAAATGGTTGCGGAATTTATTCGACCATCAATCTTCCTAACATCAAAAGAAAAATCATGATGGCCTCTTTAGGGAAAGCCTTTGGATTAACGGGTGGCGTAATTGCCAGTGATTCTGAATTTATTAATCAGATAAAAACTTACGATACTTATATTTCCAGTGCCGGAATGAATGCCGCATTTGTACAAACTATGGCAGATGCAGCAGCAATTTATTTGCAACAGCATCAAAAACTAAAAGAAAACATTCAGTATATAGATGCTCATTTAATTAAAAACAAAGCCATTCATTTTGACCCCAAGTATCCGCTTGTTTATCCGAAAATCATTGGACTTACTGAAATTTTGACTGCAAATAAGATCATAGTGACCAATTTTAAATACTTGACAGATACTCAGAATTTAAATAGAATTGTAATTACTGCCAATCATAGGAAAGAAGATTTAGATACTCTAATTCAGATTTTGAATTGCAACCAATTCTAAATCTAAAATTGTGTTGCAATTGCTTTTAAACCGTACCTTTGTAAAAAATTAGAATATGATGACAAACAACGATATCTTTAAAAAACTTCGCGTCGCTTTAATGCTGCGTGACGATCAAATAGTTGAAATATTGGAATTGGTAGATTTTAGAATCACTAAATCCGAATTGGGTGCATTTTTTCGCGATGAAAAACATGAAAATTACATAGAATGTGGTGATCAGGTGTTGCGTAATTTTCTAAATGCATTGGTTATTCACTTGCGTGGAACCAAAGAAAATCCAAAAAACCCAAATGATGTTTTAGCCAAGCACAAAGCTCAAATTCCTGCAAAAGAAGGAGCTAAAGACAGACCCGAGTTTAAGGCAAAACCAAGAGACGAAGAAAAATCAAGAGGCGACGAAGCACCATCAAAATCAAGACCTGCTACCAAAAATACTTCTAAAAAACAGTATCCAAAAGGAAATTCAAAAGTCCAAATAGTGGAGAAAGTGAAATTTAATTTCGGAAAAAATAAAAAATCATAAGTAGTAAAGATTTATATCCTCTACTATATTAAATTATAAAATCCTGAACGAGAATTCAGGATTTTTTGTATATTTAGTTCATCTTAATGAATTTACGTCATCAAAATGAAACAGCTCCTAACCTTTTCTATATTATTTATTACAACATTATTTTTTGGACAAAACACTAAAAATTCAGATGCAGCTATGTTTTTTGATTCAATTTTAATGCCTGTAAATATGATGGAATATTTTGACCCAAATGAAATTGAATCTGTGAATGTAATCAAAAAAGACACTACAATAAATGCTGTTTTGTATCATGGCCAACTTTATATTGCTTCTAAAAACCCCAAGAAATATGATTTTATAGGTTTAGACCAAATTAAATCTGAATTCACAAAAATCAAAAGTAATGATGTCATTTATATGGTAAACGGAACACTAATAAAAGACAATATTGAGACTTTCAAATTAGACCGAAACTATATTTTAGAAGTTGAAGTCACCAATACAGAAGCACATTACAATCTAAGAAAAAGTGACACCAAATTTGACATTATAAACATTTTGGGAAAAACCAAAGAAAATTTAGATAATAAAAATAATATTTTAATAAGAGGTCAAGAGATAATTGGTGTTAAATAGATTTTAAAAAAAAATATTAAATGACTGTGCTTTGTGAATACCAATGTAATTAATTTTATTCATAAAATGTAGCTTGATGCAACGAACGGACACCTATTTAATATTTTTCAAATCCCTTTTTAAGAACTACAGCTTAACATAGAACACCCCACTTTATCTCTGGCCCAATCGGGTCTTTTGGCAAACCACTTTTGAAAATTTGGTTGTTCATCATACGGCTTTTTAAGCATTTCGAATAATTCGTTTAGCAACGAATAATCTCCTTTATCCGCGTCATCAATACACAATTGTGCCATATAATTCCGCAATACATATTTTGGGTTCACGGCATTCATTTGATTTTTTCTTTCTGTATCCAAAAGTATTTCTTCATTGATTCGAATGCTGTATTTCTCCAACCAATCGTACCAATCTTTCAACACCGTTTCATCCAAATCCTTTTCATTGTAAAAAGCGTCTTTTATTGAATCGAAAGCGGTAATTGCAAGATCAGCTTTAGTAACATCACTCAGATTTCTAAAGAAAATCGTCATATCTGTTTCTACCCGTTCCAGCAATTGGGTCAAACTCTGAATCAAAACAATATCGGATTCTTTTTTAATTTGGAAACCGAGTTTATTTCGCATCATATCCAAATACTCCTTTTCGTATTCCGTACTAAAAGCGTCCAAAATAGTTTCAAGTGGTTTTGCATCTTTAATCAAAGGATACAACGCATTCGCCAATTGATACAAATTCCAGAGTGCAATTTCAGGTTGATTGCCAAAACGGTATCTTTTATGTTGACTGTCCGTTGTATTAGGTGTCCAGCCGGAATTATAATCTTCCAACCAACCGTAAGGCCCATAATCAATCGTGATCCCGTGAATAGACATATTATCAGTATTCATAACGCCATGAACGAAACCAACGCGTTGCCAGTGTAGAATCATTTTAAGTGTAGTTCGGGTTACTTCCTGAAAAAAGGCGAGATATTTTTCGATACCTTCCCCTTGAATGTGAGGAAAATGATGTTTGATCGTAAAATCAGCCAGTAATTTGAGATTAACATAATCTTCTCGAGAAGCAAACATTTCGAAACTACCAAAACGGATAAATGACGGAGCCACTCTGCAAACGATAGCGCCTTTTTCATAGGCAGGATTTCCATTATACATTACATCGCGCAATACCTGATCGCCAGAAAGCATAAGCGATAGCGAACGTGTTGTGGGAACACCTAAATAATGCATGGCTTCAGCGCATAAATGTTCCCGTATGGAAGAACGCAATACCGCAAAACCATCTGCAGTTCTGGAATATGGAGTTGGACCTGCTCCTTTTAGTTGTAAAGTATATATCTTATTTTCATGAATAACTTCGGTGAGATTGATGGCGCGACCATCTCCCAATTGTCCGGCCCAATTCCCAAATTGATGTCCGGCATAACACAAGGCAAAAGGATTTGTTTCCGGATAAATGGTGCTTCCTGAAAAAATGTGCAAAAAATCAGCTAAAAGTAGGTCTTCATCAGAAATGCCAATGGCATGAGCCACTTCATTAGAAGCATGAATTAGTGATGGGTTGGATGGTTTTTTGGGCAACACATACGAATATGCCGATTGCTGAACCTGTCTTGGTGTATTGATTTCAATGGGGTCAGCCGGCAATTCAGAAGTGAAATTATTTTTTATGTGGAGTTTCATAATACTAAAAAACATTAAAAACAAAGATAATTGTTATAAGCCAGAAAACTTTGCACTTTCGATTATTATTATGATTTGTTCGGTCAAAATAATTTAAAAATTAATCCAAAAAAAATCCTGAGCTTTCACTCAGGATTTTTCAATATATAACAATTTTCTAATTAAGAAAGTGCAGCTTTTACTTGATCTGCAGCTTCTTGAAATTCAACAGCAGATAAAATTGGCATTCCTGAATTATCAATTAATTCTTTTGCAATAGCTGCATTGGTACCTTGTAAACGAACAATGATAGGCACTTTAATGGCGTCTCCCATATTTTTGTATGCATCAACAACTCCTTGAGCCACACGGTCACAACGAACGATTCCACCAAAAATATTAATCAAAATAGCTTTTACATTTGGATCTTTTAAGATAATACGGAAAGCAGTTTCAACACGTTTTGCATCAGCAGTTCCACCTACGTCAAGGAAATTAGCAGGTTCAAAACCAGCATATTTAATTAAATCCATAGTTGCCATCGCTAATCCAGCTCCGTTCACCATACATCCTACTGTACCGTCAAGATCTACATAGTTCAAACCTACTTCTTTTGCTTCCACTTCGATTGGGTTTTCCTCACGAACGTCACGCATATCAGCATATTTCTTTTGTCTGTATAAAGCATTATCATCGATATTTACTTTAGCATCTACAGCCATAATTTTATTGTCAGATGTTTTCAAAACCGGATTGATTTCAAACATCGACGCATCAGAACCTATGTACGCATTGTACAAAGAATCGATGAATTTAACCATTTCTTTGAAAGCATTTCCAGAAAGACCTAAGTTAAAAGCAATTCTTCTGGCTTGAAAACCTTGCAGTCCAACAGAAGGATCCACTTCTTCGGTAAAAATTAAATGTGGGGTGTGCTCCGCAACTTCTTCAATATCCATTCCACCTTCAGTAGAATACATAATCATGTTACGACCTGTAGCTCTATTCAATAAAACAGAAACATAAAACTCAGAAGTTTCACTTTCACCAGGATAATAAACATCTTCAGCGATTAAAACTTTATGTACTTTCTTACCTTCCGCAGAAGTTTGAGGTGTAATCAATTGCATCCCGATGATTTGTTCTGCAATTTCTTCTACTTGTTGTAAGTTTTTTGCTAGTTTAACTCCACCACCTTTTCCGCGTCCACCTGCATGAACTTGGGCTTTTACAACATACCAACTTGTACCAGTTTCGGTAGTTAATTGTTTAGCAGCAGCAACCGCTTCTACTGGACTATTAGCAACGATTCCGCGTTGAATGCGAACCCCGTAACTAGCTAAAATCTCTTTTCCTTGATATTCGTGTATGTTCATAATATAGAATTTGTCTGGATTCTGAATTTATTCCAGAATAAAAGTGCCACAAAAATAGCAAAATTAAACGTAACTGTTATTTTTTTTTTGATTTAAATGGTGTCTAAATTTCAATAGTCCAAACAAAACTACAACTCCTTTCAAAATAAAAAAATATAAAGATTAACTCCAAATTTGTTATAAATTCAAAAGCAAAATGATCAGTAAAATATTTCTTTCAAAACTATCAATCCATCGGCTTCTATTTGGTTTTCTCGTTGT
Source organism: Flavobacterium bomense (assembly GCF_003970355.1). Taxonomy (NCBI): domain Bacteria; kingdom Pseudomonadati; phylum Bacteroidota; class Flavobacteriia; order Flavobacteriales; family Flavobacteriaceae; genus Flavobacterium; species Flavobacterium bomense. Next base: position 162,032 of record NZ_RYDJ01000006.1, read on the forward strand.
AGAAAAATCAAATCGAATGCGTTAAAATCCTATTATTATGTTTTATTTAACCTTTTTCTACTATAACTGTAAAAACAAGCCGTTTTTAACTTTTACACCTATTATATGTTACTAAATCTTTAATTTTGTATAAAAAATATTAAGCATGAAAGTTAAAGAACAAGGCCTTTATTTGCCCGAATTTGAACACGACAATTGCGGAGCAGGATTCATTTGTAATCTAAATGGAATCAAATCAAATGATATTATACACAAAGCATTGGATATTCTAATCAAATTAGAACATCGGGGTGCGGTGAGTTCAGATGGCAGAACGGGAGATGGAGCGGGAATATTATTTGATATCCCTCATGATTTTTTTAAGAAAGTTTGTGATTTTGAAATCCCCGAGACAAAACAATATGCCGTAGGAATGGTCTTTATGCCCAAAAGTAAAAACCAAGTTGTTTTTTGTAAAACGACTTTCGAAACTTCGATACGCGATCAAAATTTAGAAATATTAGGATGGAGAGACGTACCGGTTGATGCCACTAATTTAGGACGAATTGCCGGTGAGAAAGAACCAACCGTGAAACAAGTGTTTGTGGGTAAAAAAGGCTTAGACCTAACGGAACAACAATTTAATGCTAAATTATTTGCAGCGAGAAAAATTGCAGAACATGCGATCCAAAATTCAAGGATTTCAGAAAGCCACATGTTCTATTTTTCCAGTTGTTCCACCACCACAATCATCTATAAAGGATTATTGATGCCGGAAGACATCAGTAGGTATTATACGGATTTATTAGATGACGATTTGGTAACCCGATTAGCTTTGGTTCATCAACGTTTTTCCACCAACACATTCCCATCTTGGGAATTAGCGCAACCGTTCCGTTACATGTGCCACAATGGTGAGATCAATACACTACGTGGAAATATTAGTCGCATGCGTGCTCGTGAGGAATTGATGAAAAGTGATGTTTTTGGTGACGATATCAAAAAATTATTTCCAATCATTTTAGAAGGAAAATCAGATTCTGCTTCAATGGATATGGTAATTGAACTGTTATTGATGACAGGCCGCTCCTTGCCGGAAGCTATGATGATGGTTGTCCCTGAAGCGTGGGAAAAACACCAGACGATGTCCGCCGATAAAAAAGCTTTTTACGAATACAATGCTTGCATCATGGAACCTTGGGATGGCCCAGCCTCTATTCCTTTTACTGATGGTAATGTTATTGGTGCTTTGTTAGATAGAAATGGATTGCGTCCTTCTCGTTATACATTGACTAAAAGTGGTTTCGTAATTATGTCTTCAGAAATTGGTGTTCTTGATATTAAACCCGAAGATGTAGTGCAACATGGTCGTTTAGAACCCGGAAAAATGTTTCTCGTGGACATGAATGAAGGCCGGATTATAGAAGATGACGAGATCAAAAATGCAATTGTCACAAAACGTCCTTATCAGCAATGGCTGGATGAAAATTTAGTACAATTATCTCAAATACCGTATACTCATAATCAAATTCCTGTAGAAAATATTGATTTTGAGACCAGACAAAGACTCTTTGGATATACACTGGAAGACTTAAAGACCATCATAAATCCTATGGGAATCCAAGGGGCAGAGGCATTAAGTTCTATGGGAAATGATACTCCGTTAGCGGTTTTGTCAGATCAGCCACAGCTTTTGTACAACTATTTCAAACAGTTATTTGCTCAGGTTACCAATCCTCCATTAGATGGGATTCGCGAAGAAATCATTACTGATATTAGCCTGGCTATTGGGGGAGATTATAACATATTTGACATTGTTCCAAAACATTGTAAGAAACTAAAAATTCAAAATCCAGTAATCTCAAATGAGGATTTAGATAAAGTAAAAAATATTGATCATGCTGATTTCAAATCAGTAACAATTACAACTTTATACGACATCGAAAAAGGAGTAAATGGTTTAGAACGCGCTCTAGAAAGAGCGGTTCAAGCTACTTTCAAAGCCGTTTCTGAAGGGTGTAATATTGTAATCATTTCGGATAGAGGAGTAAGCGAAAAAATGGCTCCAATCCCAATGCTATTGGCTTGTTCCTATATTCATCATTCGATGAACATCCTGAAATCTCGTTCTAAGTTTGGAATCATCATTGAATCTGCAGAACCACGAGAGCCGCATCATTTTGCCTTATTATTTGGTTATGGTGCCAGTGCAATCAATCCTTATATGGTGAATGAAATTATTCACAACCAGGTAAATGAAGGTTTTATTACTGGTATTAAAGCAGATTATGCCATTAAAAACTATAATAAAGCGATTGCAAAAGGGATCCTGAAAATCATGAATAAAATTGGTATCTCTACGCTACATTCGTACAGAGCAGCACAGATATTTGAAATTTTGGGATTAAATAAAACATTCACTTCTAAATATTTTCCCTACACTCCTTCCAGAATTGAAGGAATTGGTCTAATGGAAATCGAAAAAGAAATCAAAAAAAGATACCAGAAAGCTTTTCCAAATTCGAAAGTGAGTAATTTACTGCCTCTGGAAATTGGCGGAATTTACAGATGGAGAAGATCAGGAGAAAAACACATGTTTAATCCAACAACGATTTCTAAATTACAACAAGCGGTACGTTTAAATAGTCCTGAAAGTTATAAGGAATACTCTGATATGGTTAATGACCAAAGTGAAAATCTAATGACAATTAGAGGTTTGTTTGAGTTCAATAATCTGGATCCTATTTCAATTGATGAAGTCGAACCTTGGACCGAAATTGTAAAAAAATTCAAAACTGGAGCCATGTCCTATGGTTCAATCAGTCAGGAAGCCCATGAAAATCTAGCAATTGCTATGAATAGAATTGGTGGAAAAAGCAACTCTGGAGAAGGTGGAGAAGATCCAAAACGATTCCAAAAAGACTTAAATGGAGATTCTAGAAATAGTGCTATCAAGCAAGTTGCCTCCGGAAGATTTGGAGTGTCTATCAACTATTTGACGAATGCCAAAGAGATTCAAATAAAAATGGCTCAAGGGGCAAAGCCCGGAGAGGGTGGTCAATTACCCGGCGAAAAAGTAGTGCCTTGGATTGCCGAAGTACGAAATTCTACGCCTTATGTTGGATTAATTTCACCGCCGCCACACCACGATATTTATTCTATTGAAGATTTATCCCAATTAATTTTTGATCTAAAAAATGCCAATCGTGAAGCCAGAATTAATGTAAAATTAGTTTCAGAAGTGGGCGTTGGAACGATCGCTGCCGGTGTTGCCAAAGCAAAAGCCGATGTGATTTTGATTTCAGGATACGATGGAGGAACTGGAGCTGCACCATTAACTTCACTACAACACACCGGTATTCCATGGGAACTTGGCCTTGCCGAAGCGCAACAGACCTTAATCTTGAATGATTTAAGAAGCCGTGTCGTATTAGAATGTGACGGACAATTGAAAACAGGACGTGATGTAGCTATTGCAGCTTTACTTGGAGCTGAAGAATTTGGATTTGCGACTGCTCCTTTAGTCGCATCCGGCTGTATTATGATGAGAGCCTGTCACTTGAACACCTGCCCCGTAGGTATTGCGACACAAGATCCAGAACTGAGAAAAAATTTCAAAGGAACACCGGAACATATTATTAACTTTATGTATTTTATTGCTGAGGAGTTAAGAGAAATCATGGCGCAACTTGGATACAGAACCTTAAAGGAAATGGTGGGTCAATCTCAAAAATTAAATGTCAATAAAGCCATCAAGCATTATAAAGCCAGCGGATTAGATTTATCGGCTATTTTGTACAAACCTGAAAAAGCAAAAGAGGTTCCAAACCACAATACTACAACACAAGATCACGCACTAGAACACGTGCTTGACTTTGACATCATAAAAGCCGCTATTCCATCCATTTACAGGAAAGAGAAAACGAGAGTTACATTTGATATTAAAAATACAGATCGTTCCGTTGGCGCTATATTGAGTAATGAAATTTCAAAAATATATGGTGCACAAGGATTACCAGATGATACCATATTGGTAGATTTCACAGGTTCAGCAGGTCAAAGTTTTGGTGCTTTTGCAACTAATGGCTTGTCCTTTAAAATACATGGAAACTGTAATGATTATTTAGGAAAAGGACTTTCTGGTGCAAAACTAATTATTAAAGTTCCTCCTACTGCTACTTTTAAACCAGAAGAAAACATCATTATTGGTAATGTAGCACTGTATGGCGCTATTAGTGGCGAAGCCTATATTAACGGTATGGCGGGAGAACGTTTTTGTGTTCGAAACTCGGGAGCAACAGCTGTTGTTGAAGGAATTGGAGATCATGGATGTGAGTATATGACAGGTGGAACAGTGGTGATCCTTGGCAAAACAGGAAGAAATTTTGCAGCAGGAATGAGCGGTGGTATTGCGTATGTTTTTGATCCAAATAAAAAATTCGATGCTACCTTATGCAATATGGAAATGGTCGCATTTGAAACATTGGTTGCAGAAGATTTTACCAAATTAAAACATTTGATAAAAAATCATTCATTATACACCAATAGTCCACTTGCAAAAAGAATTTTAGAAGATTGGGAAAACCAACGCAACCATTTTGTCAAAGTGATGCCTACTGATTACAAAAAGGCATTAGAAAGATTAGCCGAAGAAAAAAAAATTGAAGAACTACTAGCACTATAGTTATGGGAAAGATAGGAGGATTTAAAGAATATAATAGAACAGATGAAAGCACTGTACTAGTTGAAGAGCGTGTATCAAATTACAATGAGTTTACAATTCAGTTAGAAAAAGATAAAATTAAAGAACAAGGATCCAGGTGCATGGATTGTGGGATTCCTTTTTGCCACAGCGCCTGTCCGTTGGGAAATTTAATTCCTGATTTTAACGATATGGTGCATCAGGAAGAATGGGAAGGTGCCTTGAAAATATTACAATCAACCAATAATTTTCCTGAATTTACGGGTCGTTTATGCCCCGCTCCATGTGAAAAGTCATGTGTTTTAGGAATTATAAGTGAGCCAGTAGCAATTGAAAATATTGAAAAAAATATTATCGAAAGAGGTTTTGCTGAAGGTTGGATCAAACCACAACCACCAGAAATTAGAACAGGAAAAATAGTCGCCGTTATTGGCTCCGGTCCTGCTGGATTAGCAGCAGCACAACAGTTAAATCGTGCAGGACACACCGTTACCGTTTTTGAAAGAGACAACGCCATTGGTGGATTACTACGTTACGGAATTCCAAATTTCAAATTAGAAAAAGGAATTATCGACAGACGTGTTGCTGTTTTAGAAGCTGAAGGAATCACTTTTAAAACGAATATAAATGTTGGCGTAAACTATAGTGTTGAAGAATTGAACGCTTTTGATTCAATCGTATTATGCGGTGGCGCCACAGAAAGAAGAAGTTTACCTACCAAAGGAATAGAAAGTCAAGGAGTGGTGCAGGCAATGACTTTCTTGACACAACAAACTAAATCACTATATGGCGAAGTAATTCCAGGTCAAATAATGGCTACCGGTAAGGATGTGATCGTTATAGGTGGCGGAGATACTGGTTCTGATTGTGTGGGAACATCAAACAGACACGGAGCTAAATCAGTGACTAATTTTGAGATTTTACCCAAACCACCCGTTGGAAGAAGTGAAACTACCCCTTGGCCGTTTTGGCCATTGCAATTAAAAACGTCCTCTTCACATGAAGAAGGGTGTAATAGAAACTGGTTGATCAATACCAAAGAATTCATTTCTAATGAAAGCGGCCAACTTGTAGGTTTAAAAACCGTTGAAGTGGCTTGGAAAATGACACCGGGACAAAGACCTGAATTGATAGAAAAAGAAGGTTCAGAAAAAATTTGGCCATGTGATTTAGCTTTATTGGCACTGGGATTTACGGGTCCTGAAAAAACATTAAGTGATCAATTAGGATTAGAAACTGATATGAGAAGCAATTATAAAGCAACAAATTATCAAACGAATGTTCCTCATATATTTACTGCAGGTGACATGCGAAGAGGACAATCTTTAATTGTATGGGCAATATCTGAAGGTCGAGAGGCAGCCAGAGAAGTTGATAAATACTTGATGGGGTATACCAATTTACCTACCAAAGGAAATGGTGATTTACCCAACTTATAATTCTTGCTACCATTTTGTAACCCTTGACAGAAAAATTTGTCAAGGGTTATTTTTTTTTAAATCAACAATAGATGTTCAAATTATAACTTTTTGTTATAATTTGTTAGAATTCAGTTATTAGCTTGTAGGACTAAATAAAGAGTAATAAATTTGCTGAAAATTAATAACCATGCAATCAAAAGACTTACTACAATTAGCAGAACAATTTGGCAGTCCAATATACGTTTATGATGCCGAAAAAATACAATCTCAATACAATAGATTAACTAAAGCTTTTTCTAAAGTAGATACATTACGCATCAATTATGCCATGAAAGCATTGTCAAATGTTGCAATACTCCAATTATTAAAGGATATGGGAGCTGGTCTAGATACCGTTTCTATTCAAGAAGTGCTATTAGGCCTTCATGCCGGTTATGCACCCGAAAAAATATTTTATACTCCAAACGGAGTTTCTCTCGAAGAAATTGAAGAAGTAAACGCGATGGGAGTTCAAATAAATATTGATAATTTATCAATATTAGAACAATTTGGGACTAAACATCCTAACGTACCTGTTTGCATTCGAATCAATCCACACGTAATGGCTGGTGGAAATACGAATATTTCTGTAGGACATATCGATAGTAAATTTGGAATCTCGATTCATCAATTGCCACACCTTGTTCGTATTGTAGAAAACACCAAAATGAATATTGTAGGCATTCACATGCACACTGGTTCTGATATTTTAGACATCGAAGTCTTTTTATATGCTGCCGAAATATTATTTGATGCGGCTAAAAACTTCAAAAATCTTGAATTCCTAGACTTTGGAAGTGGATTTAAAGTGCCATATAAAAAAGACGATATCGAAACGGACATCGAAGAATTAGGCAAAAAACTATCCAAAAGATTCAATGCGTTTTGTACTGAATATGGAAAAGAATTAACCTTGATATTTGAGCCCGGCAAATTTTTAGTTAGCGAGGCTGGCTTCTTTTTAGCTAAAGTTAATGTAGTAAAACAAACCACTTCGACTGTTTTTGCTGGAATAGACAGTGGTTTTAATCACCTTATCAGACCAATGTTGTACGGATCGCAACATCATATCGAAAACATCTCTAACCCCAAAGGAAAAGAACGTTTTTACTCCGTAGTAGGATACATTTGTGAAACGGATACTTTTGCAAACAACAGAAGGATTTCAGAAATCAAAGAAGGGGATATTTTATGTTTTAGAAACGCCGGAGCCTACTGCTTCTCAATGGCATCAAATTACAACTCCAGATACAAGCCAGCAGAGGTTTTATGGCTAAATGGGGAAGGCCATTTAATCCGTGCCCGCGAGAGTTTTGAAGATTTACTTAAAAACCAGATTCCGTTACCCATAGCAGCGACAGTCTAAAACAGGAATCCCATTTGTCCATGCAAATGGGATTTTTTTATTATTAACCCATAGCAATTTGAAACCTGTTTCATTCCAAAAAAATAATCAATCCTTAACATACTGCGTGAAGTAGTTTCTTTACATTTGGAATTCTTACAAAAAAAAGAAACAATGAATAGACGGAAATTTTTCAAGAATGGTTCTTTATTTGCAATTGGCGCAACTGTACTAAATCCTTTTGAAGGCAATGCTCAAAATAAATTTTAGCATAAACAAGACTCTGAAAATCCTGTAAAATAAAAAACGCCCGTCTTTATCGTAAAGACGGGCGTTTTATTATTAAACTCGACTTAGGTTTATTTATCGTCATCTAAAAGTGTGTCTAACACTTCAGACTCCGTACCATTTGGAAAAGGAATTTTTAGCATTTGTGAAAGTGTAGGAGCAATTTGCGTAATATACTTTTTAGCATGCAACTCCCCTTTAGGAACTTTCCAACCATAAAAAAGCAACGGTACATGAGTATCATAGCTATTAAGTGTTCCGTGCGTAGTTCCGGTAGCTTGATACTGCATGTAACCCGCCTTATCTAACACCACAATTTCACCATTTTGTCTCGGATCATATCCCTTAGAAATAAAACTCAAAAAATAATCATCTCCGGAAGAAGCTAAAATTTCTTCCTCAGTATACACTCTTTTAACTTGCTCCTGTGTCATCAAAAACGTCTTAAAACTTTGTTTTACAACATTCATATCCAATCCTTTATTCTTAATAATTTCTGTATTAAAAAACAGATTAAAATTAGAATAATCCAAAACTAAATCAGCACCGAAACTTTCGTTAGAAAACTTTTTCAATGCTGCAACAATATCTTTAGAAGGTATATTTTTTACATTGTATTTATTATCTTTTAAATAATTTGGATTTTCGGCGCCTGCATGATCAGCAGTCAAAAAAAGCAAATAATTATCTTTTCCAACCGTTTTATCTAAGTAGGTTAAAAACTGAGCAATAGTCTCATCTAAACGTAAATAAGTATCTTGCAACTCCATAGAACGAGGCCCAAAAGTGTGACCAACATAATCAGTAGAAGAGAAACTAACAGTCAAAAAATCTGTTATATCATCTTTTCCGAGGGATTCGTTTTCTATAGCTTTCATCGCCAAGTCAGCTAAAATATCATTGCCAAAAGGAGTAGAACGTAAAATATCAGCCCCTTTTTCTTTATAAATTTCTTTCAAATCATAAGGAAAAACAGGTCTTTTAGTTTTATCCAATTTTCCTTCATATGGATTATCATCTGCAAGACTTTCATTATAAGTAGCAACCGGCTTAAATAAATCCCAGCCTCTATTGATATAATTCATATATCGTTTTTCTTCATTGAATTCTGTAACCCAATCCGGTAATGCTAAACCATAAAAAGTACTTGAAATAAAGGCTCCTGTTTTACTGTACCAAAAAGCCCAATTGGCAAAGTGACCTGCTGGTAAAATGGCACCACGATCTTTGATACTCAACCCGATTACTTTGCCTTCAAAATTTGTTGCCATTCTTAATTCATCAGTGATGGTGGTGCTTAAAAGGTTTTTTGGAGACATAGCCCCCTCATTTTCTAAACCATCCCCAACTGTTTTCACAGAGGCATCGTCAGTGCAATACAAATCCTTTCCTGTCGCTTTATTAAACCAATCATTCCCTACAATGCCATGAGTAGATGGTGTAGCTCCAGTAAAAATACTGGCATGACCAGGGGCAGTATAGGTGGGTACAAAATTATAATGCATGTTATGAAAAGTGTACCCCTTATCCATTAATCTTTTAAATCCATTTGATGAAAAATCATCCGAAAAACGATATAAATATTCCATTTTCATTTGATCCACAACGATACCAACTACTAATTTGGGTCTTTGTTGCGCTTGCAAATTTGACATAAGAATAAAGACACAAAACAAAAATATTTTTTTCATAATAAAAATTTTAATGTTACAAAAGTACATTTTTGATTTCGAAAAAACTTGACTATGGAAAATCTACAGATAAATTTAACGGTAACATAACCATTACAATCCTAGTAGCATGAAAACAAATCAATAAAATTCTCAAACTATTAAAAAACTAATTTAATTAAAAAACTCTCGTTAAAAAAACTGCACCATAATAATAGAAATGGACATTAACAAAGAAAGGCGACGAACCGAGCCCGCATGGCGAACACGTGGTATCTATAAACAAAAGAACCCCAGTCTTTTCAGACTGGGGTTCAAATAAAGAAAGGCGACGACATACTCTCCCACATAACTGCAGTACCATCTGCGCAGGCGGGCTTAACTACTCTGTTCGGGATGGGAAGAGGTGAGCCCCGCCGCAATAACCACCTTAAGGTTGTTAGTCTAAAGTCCGAAGTCTTAAAGTCTAAAGTTTCCTTTGGACTTGTGACTTTCGTCTTTGGACTGTCCGCGCGGCGGACAAATATCTTAACATACTGAGATAAAGAAAATAAAAAGTATTAGAAAGTTTCTTCCTGCCGATTGCTCGGCAGGAAAAGCGTA
>NZ_RYDJ01000070.1:0-1655 GCF_003970355.1 Flavobacterium bomense
ACCTCAACGCTCTGAAAAGTTTTGTTGCCAAAACTATCAAAGAAGCTAAAGAACAAAACGTATTGCTTTCGGTTCACCTGAAAGCCACAATGATGAAAGTTTCGGATCCAATTATTTTTGGTGCCATTGTAGAAGTATATTTTGCAGCAGTTTTCGAAAAATACGCTGCCTTATTTGATGAATTAAACGTTGATACTAGAAATGGTTTGGGTGATGTGTATGCAAAAATTGCAGGACATCCAATGCAAACTGAAGTGGAAGCAGCAATAAACCAAGCTATCGAAAGCGGTCCAGCATTGGCAATGGTAAATTCAGATAAAGGAATTACCAATCTTCAAGTTCCATCGGATGTAATTGTAGATGCTTCAATGCCAGCTATGATTCGTACTTCGGGACAGATGTTCAATAAGGACGGAAAGCAACAAGACACGATTGCCATTATACCAGACCGATGTTATTCTGGAATTTATACCGCTACTATCGATTTTTGCAAAAAACACGGAGCATTTGACCCAACCACAATGGGAAGCGTTCCAAATGTAGGTTTGATGGCTCAAAAAGCGGAAGAATACGGTTCTCACGATAAAACTTTTCAAATTATTGCAGACGGAGTTGTTCGTGTTGTTGATGCTAATGGAAATGTTTTAATGGAACAATCTGTTGAAGCTAAAGATATTTTTAGAATGTGCCAAGTCAAAGATGCTCCAATTCAAGACTGGGTAAAACTAGCTGTAAACAGAGCAAGATTATCAAATACTCCGGCAGTATTTTGGTTGGACGAAAATAGAGCTCACGACAGGGCATTAATTGAAAAAGTAACTCAATATTTAAAAGATTACGATACAACAGGTTTAGACATTCGAATCCTAAATCCTATCGAAGCTACCAAATTTACATTAGAAAGAATCATAAAAGGATTGGATACCATTTCGGTTTCAGGTAACGTATTGCGTGATTATTTAACCGATTTATTCCCAATTCTTGAAGTGGGAACTTCTGCAAAAATGTTATCTATCGTTCCGTTAATGAACGGTGGTGGTTTGTTTGAAACAGGCGCTGGTGGATCTGCTCCAAAACACGTGCAACAATTTTTAGAAGAAGGTTATTTGCGTTGGGATTCGCTTGGAGAGTTTTTGGCATTGGGTGCTTCATTAGAATACATCGGACAAACAATAAACAATACAAAAGCTATTGTTCTAGCCGAAACACTCGATGTTGCAACTGAAAAATTCTTGGCCAACGATAAATCTCCATCACGTAAATTGGGAGAAATTGACAACCGAGGTTCTCATTTTTACTTGGCTATGTATTGGGCTGAAGCTTTGGGAGCGCAAGATAATGACGCCGAACTTAAAACAATATTCGCTCCAATAGCTGTTGAGTTTTTTGCAAATGAAGCTAAAATCAATGCCGAATTAATAGGAACTCAAGGTAAGCCACAAATTCTTGGTGGTTATTACCAGCCTAATCCTGAATTGACCAGCAAGGCAATGCGTCCTAGCGAAACATTCAATTCTATATTGGCAAAAATCGCTTAATACGATAGTATTTATCTATTATATTTTGAAAGACAACTGGAAACGGTTGTCTTTTTTATTTGCAAAACTTTAACATTTGTTTAAAAAAAATTCACTACAATTTAACCAAATTTGTAC
>NZ_RYDJ01000071.1:0-1650 GCF_003970355.1 Flavobacterium bomense
TATTCTTTGTTTAAAGTTTGATCTTCCAAATCAAATGAAGTAAATCCAATACCGCTTCCAAAGTTATAATTGATTTTTTTGGAATTATAACTCAATTTAATGTTGGGCTTGTTGGTTATTATAGTCTGGTTGAACTGGTTTGACAAAGAATTTACAAGCACATCATAATTTCCTGTAAGGTCAGAATAATCATAGGTCAAATAATCGCTTTCACCCTTGTTTTGAGTAACTTGATAAGCAAATTGCATTGCATATTTCTTACCAATAGGTTCTGAATATGTAACATTTAAATTTAAATTTTGATTTGTTTTCTCCCCAATTTTGTTTTGATCCACATCGACCCTATTGGAAAAATCACCCCCTTCATAACTTTCGTTCAATGACTTTAAAAAATTATTTGCATTCGAATTCAAAGTGTTCCCTGTAGCGTTTACAGAAAATGTACGACGGGGTTTGGCGAATTTATGTTTATATAAAATACTGGCCGATATAGAAGTTTTGTCGGAATCTGTAGTAAATGTTTTTAGCTGTTTGTTTTTTAACAATCCATCATTTCCGGTAGTGTTTCCAGATGTAAATTCATCACTTTCTGTAGTATAAAAATTAGTTTTAGCCGTTATTCGTAAACTGTTTAGAGAATCTAATTTTACATCGTAAATAGCATTCAATTTAAAATTACTCCTGTTAACATTGCTTACTTTAGAAGCATTTTCGTTTAATTGGGTTTCTCCTACTTGGGTTTGTGTTTTTCTACTATTGTTGTTGGTATAAATTTGCTTATTATAATTTGGTGTTAAATTCAATGTTTGTTTATCGTTCCACTTGTTGCTGTACTGCAAACCCGCATTAGTGTTTTTGATAAATCCATTTTGAGTATCAACATTAGGTTCTTCATCATTATTGCCACCCGTCCATTCATAATCTACATTACCATCATCGTCCATACTCATACTCACATCATTATTACCCCCTCCAAATTTATCGCTATCTTGCCAACTAAGTCCATCTTGACCTGTATTACCATTCAATAAAAATGCCGATATTTTTCTTTTGCCTTTAAAATTGCTAAACATAAGATTGGTGTTGTATCTCGAGTCGGAACCCGAAAGTGGTTCTCCTGCACCATCTATTTTACCAAAATACCCTTTCTTTTTGTCTTCTTTTAATTTTAGATTAATTGTTTTTTTTGTTTCGCCATCATCAATTCCTGTAAACTCGGCTTGGTCGCTTTTCTTATCAAATACTTGGACTTCTTTTACGGCATCTGCTCGCAAATTTTTCACTGCCATTCCTGGATCATCTCCAAAAAATTCTTCGCCATCGACCAATACTTTTTGCACCGTTTCGCCCATAGCTTTTATAGCACCATTTTTATCTACTTGTATTCCGGGCAGTTTTTTTAATAATTCTTCTACGTTAGCATTCGCACTTACAACAAAATCACTAGCTCTGTAACTTGTGGTATCCCCTTTGATTCTTATAGAACCCGTTTTTATTATTACTTCTCTTAGCGCATTAATTTTGCTTAACAAAGGAATTGTTCCTAAATTTTTTTCGGTTTCATTTACAGTTATATCCTCTAAATAATCGGCATATTGTCTATGGGAAGTCATTACAATATAGTTTCCGGCTTTTACATTTTTAAGGTCA
>NZ_RYDJ01000072.1:0-1649 GCF_003970355.1 Flavobacterium bomense
ATCCCTAGGATTTGATACTATATACCCACTGGAATTACTTTCAGAATTTAAAGGGTCATAAACAACAAATTTAGAGATTTTGTTTACAGAACCTTGAACTCCAACAGAAAAATTGTTTCCTACGGATCTAGATATACTAAGAAAAGAGACATAGGGCAGAATATTCCAGTTTTCATTAACATTTAACATGTGAGAAAAATGTCGGTCTAACCAACTTTTTTCTCCACCGGGAACACTAGCTTGGGTGTCAACTACATTAAAGCCAGCCGATACTGCCCAAGGATTGTTGCTGTTTTGTGCGTGTGAGCTTACAATCATTAGCGCCATTACAACAAGTAAAAGTATGTTAAAATGTTTCATGTTAAATTTAGTTAAATTTTTTATTTATATGTTTTTAAACTGAAAAACAAATAATTTTTTTGAAGAAAATCTAAATAGATTTTTTTGCAACTCTTGTTGAATCACAAACTATTAAGCCATTCAAAAGTTACTATAACTTGTTTAAAGTTACAAAATCAATGCTATTTCTTAATAAAAATCTGAGTATTTAATTTGCAATAATATGTATTTTTAGACAAATTATATATCCTTTTGTATATTATTATAATTCTAAAAACAAAATGTAACCATTTTTAATAAAAATTACACTTGAAAAACTAGATAGAGCACTTAATTATAATATTTTTATTTTTGAAAAAACACAATCAAAAAACGATGTGTTTCATAAATATTGTTTATTGTTAGTCTGTCATTTTATAAATATAAAAAAAGCCATTCAATTAAGAATGGCTTTTTAAAATTATTTATGCGAAATTAAATTACTATTTACTTTCGCATAAAATCTATGTGTCTAAATTTAGAACACCCGCTTTTTTAGTTTCTAATTTACTGGACACCCGTTATTTGATGCTGGGCCAGGTATTCTAGGGCATCTATCATCAGGATCTATTATGCCATCTCCATCAGTATCAGGACATCCTTTTAAAGCAGGAAAGCCAGCGTCATATGGACACGCGTCATCTTTATCCGCAATACCATCTTCATCAATGTCAGGACATCCGTTTAAAGCAGCTATACCAAATGCATCAGGACATGCGTCACTTCCGTTGATGATTCCATCTCCGTCTGAATCGGGACAACCATTAAATTGTATTAAACCAACAACTTCTGGACAAGCATCGTATTTGTCGTAAATTCCGTCAGCGTCAGTATCTTTACCTCCAAATTGGTAGGTAATACCAGCAGAATGTTGGAAATGAGAAGGAGAGTCTGGGGTATAAGAATCTCCAAAAACATTTCTATCACCAAAAGATTTTTTATACGTTGTTGCTAAAGATAGACCTACTTTTTTATTAAACCAAAAAGTTAAACCAGCACCTGGATTAAAAGTACTAAAACTACTATCACCCAAATTTGTGTAACCGCCCCCAAGACTCAATGAAGGGTCAATTGTTTTAGAATCTATCAAAACCATAAAACTATATTTAACACTTAAGTCAATACCGAAATACTTTAAATCCCTAGGATTTGATACTATATACCCACTGGAATTACTTTCAGAATTTAAAGGGTCATAACCAACAAATTTAGAGATTTTGTTTACAGAACCTTGAACTCCAACAGAAAAATTGTTTCCTACGGATCTAGAT
>NZ_RYDJ01000073.1:0-1642 GCF_003970355.1 Flavobacterium bomense
ACTACCTTTGGGTAATTTTAATATCAGTGTTGGTGGAGGACAAACAGAAAATGTGGTAAAAAGTATTGTTAGTGTGACCAAGGGCAACAACAAATAATTAATTTTATTCTAAAGATTTATAAATTAGTTTAAGAAATTATTACAAGTAATTAAATATTAACCCGTTGGATGTAATTAGTTTTTGATGGTGATTTTTCGTCAGTTCGAGTGATTTTCCTTAAAAAATCGTATCGAGAACAAGAAAAATATCATTAAAAACGATTCTCAATAGATTTTTTGTTCCTCCCGTTAGCTATCGGGATTCCACAAAAAAACACTCGAATTGACGTTTTTAATATTTACACCCAATGGGTTAAATATTACTTTTTCTAGATCAAAACCTTTTAAAGCCGAATTGAAACATAAAAAAAGACGCAGATAATTAAAACTGCGTCTTTTTTCATCAAAATGTTTTATCAATCCTTAAAATTCCATTTAGAATTGTCGCTATTCATATCAAACGGTGCAAGTGTCGGTGTGCTATCTCCCGAAGATACTAGTGCTAACTTTTCCTTTGAATTTGGAACTACCTTAGGCATTATTCTATAGGTTCCATCAGTTAATAAATCGATTCGCCATAGTTGTTCAGCAGCGCCAGTAAATTTTGGAACTGTTACTAATTCAGATTCTGCTGTTGCTGCCAATGCTCTTTCTCTTCCGGCAATGATTATTTTATAATATTGACCTCCAAGATAGCCTCCTCCTTCAGGAACGGCTGTAACTGTCCATTTTTGATGTGGTCGGGCCATATAATCTCCGATTCTTACATCAATATTTCCAGTTGGCCAAGTTTTGATAACATCCGATAATACTTGAGATGGAATAGATTTTATAGGTTCATCATTGTTAGCATTCATTCCGCGCATACCACCTGACATTCTTGTAAAATCAACAATCAATTCTAAAGAATAACCTCGTCTTTCGGACTCAATTTCATAGGTGCCTTCTTTAAAAATATCTCCAGCAACTGGCCATCCATTTTTCCATAATATAGGTCTTATTCCTAATACGCTACGTCAACTTTGATCTAAATCTGCCTCGTAATGTAGAGACATTTTTTCAACTCCATTCTCAAGAACCGTACGCCCAAAGTGGCCAGCACCATTAACTCTTCCTCCACCTGATGAAACTACCATCTTGCCACCACCTCTTATCATATCTCTTCCCATATTATCAAGGTATGGCCCTATTACTTTTTTGGAACGACCAACAACGATGTTATAGGTTGAGTTAGCACCATCGCAACAGGTTCCGTGTGTTCCAAAAAGATAATACCATCCGTCACGGTATTCCAAATCAGTGGCTTCACAATCTATAGCTATATCTATTGCTTTATTTCCTTTTGCACGATCACCTGTTTTAGGGTCAAGTTCTACAAGACGAATGAATCCAAAATAGGTACCGTAAGATAACCATAATCGTCCATCGGTTGGGACTAGTAAAAGACCTGGATCGATGGCATCATTGTCTTCCATATTTTTAGATTCTGCAACCACGATAGATTCTGAATATTTAAAATCAGGGGAGTTGGGGTCAAGTGTTTTATTCCACATGGTATTTATTTTACCATCATGTCCGCCTCCCAAACCACCACCAGTTGAAC
>NZ_RYDJ01000074.1:0-1639 GCF_003970355.1 Flavobacterium bomense
TTGAAAATAAACACTGTCCATCATTAATTTAAGGTCGTATTTTTCGCGTATATAATATTTGCTATCGAGACAGTTGTTAGCCGTGCGACAGTAACGA
This sequence comes from Flavobacterium bomense, assembly GCF_003970355.1. Lineage (NCBI taxonomy): Bacteria > Pseudomonadati > Bacteroidota > Flavobacteriia > Flavobacteriales > Flavobacteriaceae > Flavobacterium > Flavobacterium bomense. The sequence continues at coordinate 98 of NZ_RYDJ01000074.1, forward strand.
TAAAATTCCTGGTTTTGTTTGAAGAAAACTTTTAATTTAAGAAGTTCCGAGTTATAATATTTAGCTATTGTTTTATGGGAACCCAATGGCTTGTTGGTTTCTATAGTATAGATTTCGCTATAGTAAATCAGTTTAGCAGCAAACTTAGGCTTGATGTCTCGGAAGAATTCTATTTCTTCTTTCTTGTTCAACGATTTGTATTTTATGAAAGAGGATTTTAGTCTCTCTAAGGCAGTAACGCTACTTTTAATGGCCAATTCAGCCGATTGAATTGGATTTTCTGTTTGCAGATGGATTACTTTTAATTGCTGTTCTAATTGAGACATCAAGGATTCAGAAAATAATTTCATTGAAGCGGTTTAAGATTTACAAATTGACTTATTTGGTAATTGAATTGGGCTGTAAATCTATTTGATGCTCGCTACCGTTGCAAATGGAGTAGTGTGCGATTCCCGAATTGAATAGTGAAATTCCCGAATTGCATACTTTGTTTTTTGTACTAATGCGGTGATTGTATTTTATATTTACCGCAAAAATGCGGTGATAAATAGAAATAATCACCGCATTTATAATTAGAACGATATTGGAGGTTATAAGTTGTGAAACTAGTAGCCATACTAGTAAAACAGAATAGCATATTTTATAATACTAGTTGTAATCATTTTATTTCTAAAGGTAAACCAGTAGTAAAAAGCTTCTGGTTTATATTTTTTATTTTGTAATTTTTTCAATTTTCTCCATCAACATACCAAACCTTTCTTCCCTTATTAATGGATGAATGTGCATGGCTAAAATTTCGTTTGCTTGCGGATGCTTTTTTATGCCATTTATTTCTTGTTTTATGTATGTTCTAACATCTTCATGGGCAGCGAGTATTTCTTCTACAATTGAGGTTCTGTTGTCTAATAGGTAGATGATGTCTTCGTAATCGTGACTACCGTAGAAATCATTTGCGCCTCTGTCTTTAAATGCTTCTAATTTTGTGGCAAGGAAGTAGGGTGAAGGTAAAATGTTTATATTAACTCCTTCTGGCAAATCAATTTGTTGTAGGTATTTAAAGCCTGGCTTGTACCATATATTAGAAATTCCGATGCTACTATCTTCTGCAGGTATTATGTCTACTGCTATTTTATCATATTTGTATGAACAAATAGAATGTCCTTCAGGATCTGGATAAAATTTTAGTTCTGCCAAGCGTTCTTGCATTTGTGCCCATTCGTTATAGTTAGCTAAGTTTATGGTCATGTCTATATCTGAAGTCGGTCTGATTTCTTCTGCAGCTGGGTCATCGGTGTACAAGCTAATCACTGCTCCACCAATGAATACCATTTTTTCTCTCAGTTCTTCCAGGCCTTTTGCTACTTGAGCTACTAAAGCTAGATTTATTATTTTATTATGCATTTAGTATTCTTTTTTCCAGTTCTTTTTTCGCTATTTCTTTTTCTCTTACTCTACCGACTCTCAATGCATCGACCATTGCCAGTAATTCGTATAATATGTTATCTTTTAGTATTGCTTCTACTACTGTATTGTATAACGGTT
>NZ_RYDJ01000075.1:0-1620 GCF_003970355.1 Flavobacterium bomense
AAATATTTTCTCCCCAGTTTTAGGATTGGTTTCCGTTGCCATTTTGTTACGGATTGTGTTTTCATTATCGCTTCCGCCAACGCTGTATATTGTGGCCAATGTTCCCACAAAAACCTCTCTAGCAGCAAACGAACTGATTATGGCAACACCAATTTTCCAATCGTAACCCAAAGGCGAAATCGCGGGTTCGATAGTTTTTCCCATTAGTCCAATATAGGAGTTTTCTAGTTTATAAGCCGCCACTTTGTTTTCGATTTCTAATACTGAAAGACTTTTGTTTTCCGCTTTTGATGTGATGATCGTTTTGGCATTTCGGAATTTTTCGCTTGGTCCATTAGAAGCCAAAAACCATAAAATAACCGATATTGCCAAGATTATTTTTCCCGCTCCAAAAACAAAAGCTTTCGTTTTTTCGACAACGGTAATCATTACGTTTTTGAACATCGGCAATTTGTAATTGGGCATTTCAACTACAAAGAAGGTTTTGCAATTGAGTTGAAGTACTTTATTGAGCATATAAGCCGAAAGTATTGCCATTCCAAATCCTAAAATATACAACAACATCAGCGTTAAACCTTGTAGATTTAGAATTCCAAAAACATATTTATCAGGAATTACAAGTCCAATAATGATAGCATATACAGGCAATCGTGCTGAACAAGTGGTAAATGGAGTAACCAGAATGGTGATTAATCTTTCTTTCCAGTTTTCGATATTTCGGGTCGCCATAATGGCTGGAATAGCACAAGCTGTTCCTGAAATTAAGGGAACCACGCTTTTGCCGGAAAGGCCAAATCTGCGCATAATTTTGTCCATCAAAAAAACCACACGACTCATATAACCGCTTTCTTCTAGAATTGAAATGAACAAAAACAAAAAAGTAATTTGAGGAATAAACATTAAAATTCCACCAATTCCAGGTATAATTCCCTGAGCAATCAAATTGGTAAAAGCTCCTGGAGGTAGATTTTGATTTGTCAATGAACTCAAACTGGCAAAACTACTATCGATAAAATCCATTGGAATTTTTGACCATTCGAAAATGGATTGAAAAATGCCGAATAAAACCACAAAGAAAATGAGATAACCCCATACTTTATGGGTAAGCACTCGGTCGAGTTTGCTTCTGAAATCGGTTGCTTTTGCCGAATCTACTTTTTGACCAATTTTTAAAGTATTATTTATAAATTGGTAGCGCTTGATGGTTTCTTTTTGTTGTAATTTTTTAAGCTCTGAATTTGTTTTTGTAAACGATTGTTTTTCAAGAGCTTTTCTGTTTAAATCCACAAAATTCACATCTTGTGTTATCACCAACCAAAGTTTGTACAAGGACTGGTTTGGAAACGTTTTTCGAAGTGTATTAAAATAGTCATCATCTATAGAAGACGCATCCAAACATGGTTCTGTCGAAATGGTTTTGTAAGTAGTGATTAGTGTTTTTAGTGCTTCAACACCGATTTTTTTTCGGGAACTTACCAGCACAATTTTCGTTTTTAGTTGTTCTTCAAGAAATGGAATGTCGAGCGAAATTCCTTTGAGTTGCATTCTGTCAATCATATTGATGACAAGAATGGTTGGAATTTCTAAATCTTTTATTTGTGTAAAAAGCAGTAAATTACG
>NZ_RYDJ01000076.1:0-1608 GCF_003970355.1 Flavobacterium bomense
CTAAAATTAGCATCTTGGCAAAAAATATTTTTAAAATTTTATATTGTTTTTCCTAGAATCCGTAAACTACGGCTAGAGTAGCTTGAGAAGCAGCCTTAGTTGCAGCCATATCAGAATCTGTAAAATATTCATCTGAATTACTATCCAATCTAAACTCAGGAATAAAAGTAAAACCTCCAACTTTGTAATTAGCAGATAAAGTAAAAGCAGTTACCGATTGATCCGCATCAATACCATACAAATCCGCACCTTCTTTAGACTTAAAATATTCAGCACGCAATCCTAATGCAAAAGCATCGGTAACAGCAACAGAAGGGTACAAAGCAAATCCAGTATAACCAACTTCACCTTCGTTAGACCAATCTGCTACATTTAAACCCAATTTGAATTTTTCAGAAAGTTGAAATGTTGCAGTCAAATCGATAATAGTTCCGCTCACTGAACCGTCCATAAAGTTAAGGTATGCGCTTACGCCCTCAGACGCATAAGACAATTGACCTCCAACAGCATTTAACCCTTTGGTAGGATCAGCTTGATAATTATTCCAGGTATCATTAAATATACCTAACATTGCCCCAAATTTATCAGATATTTTATAGTTTGCTTTTATACCAGCGTTTTGAAATGGTCCATTAGTAAACAAATATGAGGTAGAATAGTGGAAATTAGCCACTGGAGATATTACCTCATAACCAATAAATGTTCCCATATAACCTGCAGTCATACTAAATTTATCAGTAAAAGCATAAGTAGTATATAAATTTTGAATGTGGAAAGATTGTCCAGCTACATCTGGAATAGATTGACCTGCACCTCTTGGTCCAAAAGACAGTTCACCTACAAACGAGGCTTTACCGTACGATTTCTTTAAAGCAAAATCAAGCATACCTAGAGAAAGTGAATTTTGATCCGATGCAAAACTTGTTCCAATGTTTGCGTTTTTCGAAAAATCATACTTATAATACAAATCTCCAGAGCCAGATATTTCTAAAGGAGTAGATGTTGGAGTTTCAGTTGCATCCTGAGCAAAAGTTATGCTCGTAATCATTAATGCTAAAATTAGTGTTACTTTTTTCATGTTTGTTTTAGTTTAATTATTGATTTAGTTTTAATTGTTTTTAAATTTGTGGCTATCAAATACATTTTTCAACTATTAAGAAAACATCATTTAATAGTTAAAACTTGTGACTTAATTAACTTTTCACTGAGGCAAATCTATCAACTTTTGTTAAACTAAAATAGTATAAAAAGGCTTATTTAACTTTTTCGCTAAAGAATTATTGATAACCAAAAATTGATTGCCAAAAAATATATTATCTTTATTAAAATGATTTTTTTTTATTATATTTTTATTTAGTTTTTTTTAACCAACCCCCTAATTTTTAGACATTTTTATAAAATAAATTTAAAAAAAGCTTGAAAATCATTTTTTTTGTAACTAAATTTCCCAACAACCCCTAAAAAAATACCGTTCATAGATTTTATAAAAAATATAAATTAAAGTAAAATCAACTAACTAACTCCAGAAAAAACAGATTAATGAGGGTAATATTCTATTTTTTTTTGCTCTAAATTATCAAATTAACACATTAGTTATTGACTATGTAC
>NZ_RYDJ01000077.1:0-1585 GCF_003970355.1 Flavobacterium bomense
ACATTTAGCTATTTCACCCTTGATGGAGTATCTTGTCCGTTTACAATACTCTGCGAACTAATTGCGATGGATTTTACAATTTCGGTCATATTCTCTAAATCCAACGTTGAAACCTCATCACTCAATTTATGATAATTAGGTTCTGAATCCATTTTTGAAGTAGAAATTGTGTGAGCGGGAACTCCTAAAGCCGCCAATCTTGCATTGTCTGAGCGATAAAAAAGTTGTTGACTTGGATAAGGATCAGGATTGAAATTAAAGCTAGAACCCTTCAAGTTTTTTTGCAAGATTGCCCCAAAATCTGATTTTTCGAAACCCGTTATGTAAGCCGAATTTTTGCCCCATTTACTCTCAGTGCCAATCATTTCAATATTAAACATGGCAATAACTTTATTTGAATCAATGTTTTCAGAGAAATACTTTGAGCCAAAACCGCCTACTTCTTCACCTGTAAAAGCTACAAAAATAATTGTCCGTTCGTTTTGATTTAATTCTTTGAAATACTTTGCTAAAGCTATTACTGCAGTAGTTCCGGAAGCATCATCATTTGCTCCATTATAGACTTTGTCCTCTCCGTCTTTAACAACTCCTAAATGATCATAATGAGCTGAAAAAATGACAAATTCTTCCGGTTTAAATAGAAAGAATCAATTATTGTCGTATTTAAACAGTTACACATTTAATCTTACCATATAAGGCATATAAGTTCACATAAGCGATTCAATCAAAAACTTAAATGTTCTTATATGCCCTTATATGGTAAAAAAAAACGACACTATTTTGTTCTCATTACTTAAGTTTTAATTCGTTGTTTCTCTGCTGTTCCGAAAATATAATGGCTAAGGTTTTGTCGCTTTTCGAGGTTGCAAATTAAGGGAGCATACACATTCGGTTAATCACAATTTTCCAACTACAAAACAATCTTTATATTAAGCCTAATTCCTGATTATTGTTTACTAGCTGTTACCTTCTAGCATTATTACTGTTTTAATAACCATTCAATTAATTCGTCATTATTTACAATACTCCAGGAATGCGGATGCCTACTATTGTCAGGTTTTCTATAACCTTTATTTTGTGTTATTATCAATTCTGCTTTAGTATTTCCAAGTCTATTCAGTTCATTAATCATTGCTGAACATTCGGTCGCATTCATACTCGTAAAGTCTGCTCCACGTTCTTTTAACCACCAATATATGTCAGGTTCTGTGTAAATTCTCAAAGGGATATTGGATAGTTTTTTAATTTCTCTTTGAGTTGTGTCAGAAAATGAATAAGGAGAAATATTGTAATATTCGGTAAGGTTTGTTGTTGGACTTCCACCAGTTTCTTTTTCAAGTCTGTCTACCATATAAACATACTCTTGGTTGGCTTCGTTGTCATTTGAAAGTCGAATATCTCTTTTTGCGGAATTATAAAATCTTTCAAAGTCGAGTGGGGGGTCAATCGCAAAAACTGCTATTGGTTTAATTTCTGCATTTTCGGCATATTTAATCGCACAACTACCACCAATTGAAAATCCACCAATATAAAATTTTTGATCAATAAGTTTGTGTTTAGAAGTTACATCTTTTAAAATTCTGTC
>NZ_RYDJ01000078.1:0-1578 GCF_003970355.1 Flavobacterium bomense
TTTTTGAATGTTTTTTTTCTCTGAAGACGAAAGGTTTTCATACCAATCTTCCTCGTTTTCAATAGATATAAAGTCCATACTTTTTATCAATTCTAAAAAGAACGAATATTTTTTTTTTCAATATTTATTGTTATTTTCTTCATAATGATAAAATTAGGGATTTATTTTAAACCAAAAACTTCCGACTGCATTTTTTTTAATTGCTCCAAATAATCTCTTTCGTTCGACAATCTTGGAATTTTGTGTTGACCGCCTAATTTATGTTTTTCTTTCAACCAATCGTAAAATAAATTCGGTCTGGCAAGATTAATTATCAAAGGATTCAGAGTCATATTATTGTAACGTTTCGCCTCATAATCCGAATTTAAGGATTGCAAAGTTTCGTCCAATACTTTTTGGAAATGAGCAAGGTCATCTGGGTTTTTCTTGAATTCGATAATCCATTCATGTGCACCTTTTTCCTTGTCTTTCATAAAAACGGGAGCAACGGTATAATCTACTATTTCGGTTCTAGTAATATGACAGGCTTTGGCAATGGCTTGATCCGTATTTTCGACCATTAGCTCTTCGCCAAAAACATTAATATGGTGTTTGGTTCTTCCAGTTACCCGAATTTTATAAGGACTCAAGGAAGTAAAACGCACCGTGTCGCCAATCATATAACGCCACAAACCGGAATTGGTGGTGATGATGATGGCATAATTTTTAAAAAGTTCCACATCCGCTAATCGAACGGTTTTTTGATCTGGTGTTCCAAAGGTATCCATTGGAATGAATTCATAGAAAATGCCATAATCCAACATCAACAATAAATCGCTAGAATAATTCAAATCCTGAATCGCAAAAAATCCTTCGGAAGCATTGTATATTTCGTAGTATTTAAAATCTTTTTTAGGTAAAATCTTTTGATATTGTTCTCGATACGGTTCAAAATTAACACCACCGTGAAAATACACTTCGAGATTAGGCCAAAATTCAAGTAAATTTCCTTTACCCGTTTCTGCGAGTAATTTGTTCATTAAAACCAATAGCCACGAAGGAACACCTGCAAAACTGGTTACATTTTCGTTTTTGACTTCGTTGATTATCGCGGGAAGTTTTGTTTCCCAATCGCTCATCAACGAAATTTCCTTATTTGGCGTACTACTAAATTCTGCCCAAAGTGGCATGTTTTCGATTAAAATGGCCGATAAATCGCCAAAAGAAGTATTGTTGTCTTCATAAATTTGGGCACTTCCGCCAAGACGAAGGCTTTTGCCCAAAAACATTTCGGAATTTTCGTTGTTGTTCAAGTACATACACAACAAATCCTTGCCTGCTTTGTAATGACAATCTTCCAACGCTTCTGGACTTACAGGGATGAATTTGCTTTTGGCATTGGTCGTTCCACTGGATTTGGCAAACCATTTTATGGGGGTTTCCCAAAAAACATTTTGCTCCCCTTTTCGGGTGCGTTCTATCAAAGGCTGCAATTCTTCGTAAGTAGAAACGGGTACTCTTTCTGTAAAAGTTGCGTAAGAATGAATAGAATCATAATCGTATTTCTTACCAACAACCGTATTTTCGGCTGCTCGAATC
>NZ_RYDJ01000079.1:0-643 GCF_003970355.1 Flavobacterium bomense
TCTTTTTTTTTGTAAAACTCAGTACAGTCGGAGATCAGATTGACACGATAAAACAAATAAGATTAAATAATACCAAAGTTGTTTTGTCAGATATACTTTGATTGTAATTTTACTGTTGCTAATTATAAATACAATTGAGAATGAAAAATTATAAAAGATTGACTTCTATTTCTTCAAGTACACTTAAAGCAAGTAGTTTTGATACTTTGTACGAATGGGAAAAAATTATTTCGGAAAAACTGAATTTAAAAATTGAAAAACAAAATAAGGTTATCACTTGGATTTATCGTCAAATAGAAGTCAGGTTAAAAATGAGAGATCTTTTTCATTGTTTAGTCCCAAACTCTTCTATTTCCTTATTATTTGTGATGAAAGCAAATACTCAGAAATCTTGTAGATTAACTAAAAATACAATTCCTGTAATCATTGATTTTTGGTTGGCTGAAAATCAGTTGAATTCCTTTTATAGTAATTTTAAACATTGCCCTTTAGTTCTGATAACGAGTGCAGAGGTTTATCAGTTTTTGCTTGATCATAATTGTCCTCTAAATATAGCACATTGGCCATTATCCTTACCTGATTATCATAAATTATCTCCTGATGCAGTCTTTGATAAGAAATGGGATTTAGCATTGCTGGGACG
>NZ_RYDJ01000079.1:674-1578 GCF_003970355.1 Flavobacterium bomense
ATTAAAATTTTTTAAATTTTTTGGAACGATATTGTGAAAAGCATCCTGATTTTGAATATGTGCTAGGTACTAATAATATAGACAATCGATTTTTTTATACCAATAAAGGAAAGAAAGTTGGACATGCTATTGGCAGAGATGCTTATCTAGATATTTTAAGGGCAACAAAAATTTCATTTTATACCACTCCCGGTTTGGATTTAGCAAAAACGGAAACCAATTTTTTCAATCAAGTTACGCCAAGATTTTTAGAATTGATTTCTGGGGGGTGTTTAGTAATGGCTCATTATCCTAAAAATGCTGATACAGACTATTATGAAATGGATAGCTTCTGTAAAGATATAGATTCATATGAAGAATTTGAAAAACAGCTGGACATCTTGAGGGATATCAAAGCGATTCCAATTAAAAAATACTCGGAATATTTAAGCAAACATATTACTTCACAAAGGATAAATTTATTTTTGAAGCTTTTAGAGCAAAATCTAATAAAAATATAAAATAGGATGATTATAAAAAGATTAAAGAGAGCTAAATTAATTTTTTCAAGGCATAAAATAGCATGGAGATGGATTTTTCTTAATTCAATTGTTACTCCAATGTATTCAAAGCATTTGCGTGCATTTATATTACGAAAAATGGGATCTAAAATTGCAAAAGGAGTTTCTATTTATAGAAATTGTTATATTTGGGATGGTTCAAAAATAGAAATTGAAACGGGTTCTACTATAGGCTTCAAAGTTCATTTAGACGATCGCAGAGGCATAAAAATAGGTAAGAATGTTACAATTGCTTCAGAAGTAATGATCTGGACGTTGCATCACGATTATAATGATATTCATTTCAAAGCGATTGGTGCCCCAGTGATTGTAGAGGATTATGTATGGATTTGTTCTCGGGCTAT
>NZ_RYDJ01000007.1:0-152181 GCF_003970355.1 Flavobacterium bomense
CGCTCAAAAATGACTCTTAAAATACAGATTTACAATAATTTCAAAGAACTTGTTTTATTTTTTAGTGGACACTAGTGAAATTTACTATTAACAAATGCACTCACTCACTTGAAATCAATATGGCTAATTTGGAGGCAACATAAAAGTGTTTTCCTGTTTTCCGTTAAGAAACATAAATCGTAAACTTAAAATCTACCTTAGTAAGTTTTGATTTCTGGAAAACAATATTAAAAGCTTGAATTTTACTTAATTTTGGGTTCAGATTTTTTAAGTAATTCTTTAAGATATTTACCCCATATTTTTGGATTGGAATGTGTGCCATGGCCAGTGGTTTTATCTGTAATAGGTAATAAGATATATTTTCCATTTTTAACGTTTTTAATTTCTTTCTCCATTAATCCGAGTTCAGGAGGGTTTACTTGATCATCGGCAGAATTTATAGCAATTAAAGGGGCTTTAATTTTTGACAAGTAAGGTTGCGGATTGTAATCTCTTGAGGAATCAAAAGCATAAATCAGATCATTAGCATCTAATGTTGATGAATATCGGGCTAAAGTATTTTCCATCATTATTTCTGCTTTCTCTCTGGTTGGGGCTGCAATTTGCCATTGTAACGGACTACTCACCATAAACATCAGAGATAATATAGCGCCAGTCATTCCTTGTTGTGGCTGTTGAATATAATTACCCTCTTTCCACTCAGGATCCATTTCGATTAATTTAATAGCCATTTTTCTTTGAATGCGGTTTCTACCGGCAATCTCTGCTGGTAAGCTTGCCAATGGCATTAGTGCATCCATAAAATCAGGGTAGGTGTAACCCCAAACCCAAGTGTGCATGCCGCCCATTGATGTTCCCATTACCAATCGAAGATGGTCTATTTTCAAATGTTCAGTCAGTAATCTATAGTTTGCCAAAACCATATCGTCATAATTGTATTTGGGAAATGCCATCTTTAAGCCATTGCTTGGTTTGCTCGATTTTCCGTGTCCAATATCATCTGTTAAAACAATAAAATACTTTGTGGCGTCTAACAATTGACCCTTTCCAAATAAATTGCCTCCAAACTGTTTGCTCAAAAAGGCGCTTCCGCTTCCAGTGGTGCCATGCATAATTAAAACAGCATTGTTAATTTGACCTTTCTTATTTTTTGTTGGTTTCCCAATGGTTGTGTAATGTAGTTTTAGTTGGTCTAAATATTCTCCACTTTTAAAAGTAAAATCTTTTATTAGATAATCTCCCTCAATTGGTGCTGGAAAATCTGTCTGTGCAGTAACACATTGGACAGATAAAACAAAAAATATAAAAAAAGTAAATACGTTTTTAATTATCATTTCATTTAAAATTTAAATTAATAATTTATTGATTTGGGAATGTGTTTAGGGTAAAAAAATATAAATATCTTTTCTATTAATTATAATATTCGACTATAGAAAAGTTGTTTCAGGTATGATCTTGCTTAAAAAAAGATAATTAATATCCTGCGGCCGCACCATCTTTTCTGCTTTCTGAGGCGCCAAAATATACTTTTCTTATGGCGTCATACATTATTGCCTGATAACCTCCATAATAACCGCCAAAGCCAACTTTATGTCCCTTCTTGATCAATTTGTTTATTTCTTCAAAATCAAAACCACTTTCAATTAGTATTTCGCCTTTGCCTGTTGACAGCTCGCCCGTAAAATCAGTTGAACCAATGTGTTCAAACCTTGGAGCATCTCCTGCTTCCTGTAAATTCATACCAAAATCAATCAGGTTCATTAATATTTGAACATGACCTTGAGGTTGAAAATCGCCTCCCATTACACCAAAACTCATAAATGGTTGTCCATCTTTAGTAACAAAACCCGGAATAATAGTATGAAAAGGTCTTTTCTGAGGGGCATACGAATTTGGCGTTCCTTCAGCCAAATTGAAGCATTCGCCTCGATCCTGAAGCATAAAACCTAATTTTGGCGGAACCATTCCAGATCCCATGCCTCTATAATTACTTTGAATTAAAGAAATCATGTTTCCTTCTTTATCGGCGACAGTCAAATAAACTGTACCGCCATTGCTTTCTTTTCCAGCTTTAAAAGTCCCTGCGCGGTCAGGATTAATTAAATCCCTTCTTTCAGTTGCGTACTCTTTAGATAATAAATCATTTACAGAAACTTTCATAAAATCTGAGTCCGCATAATATTTAGCGCGATCTTCAAAAACAAGTTTTTTTGCTTCGTTTACAATGTGCAAATGTTGAGCGCTACCAAAGGGTATTTTACTAAAATCATAACCTTCTATAATATTAAGCATTTGCAAAGTAGCCATTCCTTGTCCGTTTGGGGGTAATTCCCATACGTCATAACCCCTGTAATTTGTTGCGACAGGTTCAATCCAATCCGAATGGTGTGTTGCAAAATCTTCATACGCTAAAAATCCGCCTTGAGCTTGAATAAATTTAGCAGATTCTCTGGCAATATCTCCTTTATAAAAAGCATCTCTTCCTCCTTTGGCAATTTTTTTATAGGTATTAGCTAAAAATTGGTTTTTAATAATATCTCCTTTTTGAGGTAATTTGCCATCTACAGTATAAGTTTCCTTGATATTAGGGTACTGTTTCATATATTTATTTATCGTGACTTGCAGATAATAAGCAATTAATTCTGTAGTTGGGAAACCTTCTTCAGCATATTTTATACTTGGATTTAAGATGTCCTGCATAGGGAGTTTTCCAAATTTATTATGCAATTCGAACCAACCATCAACACAACCTGGAACCGATACCGGCAGGGGACCACTTGGTGGAATGTGTGTAATGTTATTTTTAGTGAAGTAATCTAAAGTTAGTGCTTTTGGAGATCGTCCGCTGGCATTCAAGCCATAGAGTTTTTTGGTTTTTGCATCCCACACTATCGCAAAAAGATCACCACCAATGCCGCTGCCTGTTGGCTCCATCAAGCCTAATGCTGCATTTACAGCTATTGCGGCATCCACTGCTGTACCTCCTTTTTTTAAAATATCGATTCCGATTTGTGTTGCTAAGGGTTGACTGGATGCTACCATTCCGTGTTGCCCAATAACTTCAGATCTTGAAGCAAAATTCCTGCCCGTTAACCGGTCTTGAGCAAATATAAATGTTGTTGCTATTAGTAATAAAAATAGGAATCGATTTTTCATTTGTGTTTGATTTTTAATTAAAATATATCCCAATATAATTTAGTTTCGCTTTTGTCACCACCTATTTTTGTAGCCGCGTTCGTATAATTAGATCCATTTAACTGTTGCTCATTTGCTGGATATTTCATCCGGTTTGGATAACCTGAAAAAGCATTTACGGGTATTGTTAATTTTGGAAAATCTAATCTGCGAACTTCCAACCATCCTTCAAATGGGCGATTGTATAATGCAATCCATTTTTGGAAACCTATTTTTTGTTTCCATCCACCTGCAGCGGTCGTGTAAGCAACGTCCGATCTTAATAAGTATTTATCAGCATTTGCCTCAGTACCGCCCCAATATAGTATTGAAGCTTTAATGGCATTATTATAATGAGATTCTGCAGAACCAGTTACGTTGTAGCCACGCTCTTTTGCTTCAGCTCTATAAAATTCCATTTCCACGTAATCTATTAATACGTTTGGCGCGCTAGGGTCAGCTACACGAGTACTTGGCTTTGACATTTTTGGATAATCACTTGGGATGCCCATTATGCCTCCAACGTATAAGCCTACATTATTCACTCCAAAAAAACCTGGTTTACGTGGATCTTCAAAGCTATTCAGAACATCCATTAAATCTTTTGCTGCAATATAATCGGTGCGATTGGCCAACACCAGTTGATCATACAACGGATTATTATTAGGTATTGCGGTAAAATATTTAACAAAACCATTATTAGATATCGCGTTAATAGCATTTGGATTGGCTTTTTCAAAGGCTGTTTTCGCTAATGAATTATCTACGTCAGATATTGTCATAGCCATTCTTACCTGTAAAGAGTTTGCAAAAGAAATCCACTTTGCTACAGAACCTTGAAAAATAATATCTTCTGACGATGTGAAGCCAGGAGCACTAATACTTAACTTGGCTATGTCATTTTCCAATCGGATCATTAATTCTTTGTTAACAGTTTTGGCGTCATCATAAACTGGGAAAAGTAGCTGATCATCTAACGACTTGGAGTAAGGAATATCACCATAAGTAGTCACCAAAATGTTAAAGGTGTACACTTGCATGATATCGATAATTGCTAATTGATTTGTTTTTATAGTCGGATTTAAAGTAACATCATTTGTTATAATACGAGCACTTTCTTTTAAATCATTCAAAACATCTCTGTACATTCTAGTCCACCATGCATCGTTAATCGACCTTGTGACATAATTAAATTGTGCCTCTTCCTGAATAACAGCCTGAGCCCAATGATTTACAAAGTGTCGAAAGATGTTAACATTTACACTGGCTGAGGCTAAGCCATCTGACAATGTTTTAACGGCATTTGAGAATAAACTACCCGGAGGGACTTCACTAGCCCGTTTAGTTTCATCATTAAAACGAGTAATGTCGTCTGTACAGGCGCTAATTAGTAACACCAATACTACTATTGAAATAAATCTTTTTTTCATGATTGTAAGTTTATAATTTTACTTTTACGTTTAACCCAATAGCACGTACTGTAGGGTAAGATCCACTTTGATAGCCTTGTATGTTGCCTGAAGATAAGTTTTCTTCAGGGTCAGCGTAGGGAACATTTTTATGGATTAACCATAAGTTTCTTCCAGTCAACGAAAATTCTATTTCATTTATAGATTTAATTCTTGACATTATTTTTTTTGGAAGAGAATATGAAATCGCTACCTCGCGAAGTTTAACAAAACTCGCATCATATACAAAATTTGATTGAGGAAGATATCCACTAGTGCCTGAAACTATAGTAACTCTTTTTGTGTTAGGTTCTCCATTCGCTGTAACTCCTGCCAAAATTATACCTCCTCCATTGGCAACAGCATCTCGTTTTGGGTTTCCAAGATCATTAAGCCCAACAGTTTCGGGTAAAATACCCGACATTGTACCGTAGTACATGTCTAAAGAAAATAATTGACCTCCTTTTTTTACATCAATTAAAAAACTTAAGTTAAAATTTTTATATCTGAAACTATTACTCAAGCCACCAATCCAATCTGGATTAACATTTCCAATTACATTTGAGGTAGTAGTTGTAAATTGATATAAACCGTTATCCTTTATAAGTCGTTCCCCATTTAACATTTCATAAGTCACCGATTGTAATTCGCCATAAGGTTTACCTAACGAAGCATTTAAGCTAACTCCACCTTGGAAAGTTCCTAATTGCAAGTTTTTACTGTCGTTGTATAAGGATAAAACTTTATTACGATTTCTTGTGAAATTTAAATTCACATTCCAAGAGAAATCGGCGCCTTTTACCGGAGTTGCAAATATAGAAACTTCGATACCTTTGTTTTCAATATCACCGGCATTAATAAATTTGCTGGAGTAACCTATAGCAGTAGAAACAGCTACAGGAATAATTTGATCTACTGTGTTAGTATGATAATAAGAGGCATCAAAACCTATTCTGTTATTAAAAAAGGACATTTCTAAGCCAATTTCTTTACTGATTGTATTCTCAGGTTTTAATGCACTATTGTTTTTAGTATTAGGTAAAGAAAAAAGCAATGTGCTATCAAAAGGATTTGGCTTATCATACACATCTCTTAGACTTCCCCAAGCGGCATCATTTCCAACAGTAGCATAATTTAGTCTAAGCTTTCCAGAAGATAACCAGGGTAAATTTTGAAGATGATTATAAAAAATATAACTGCCGGAAACGGCATAATAATTATATGCATTTGCTTCTTCAGGCAAGGTTGAAGATTTATCCCTACGCAAGGTTGCATCTAAAAGAAGTAATTCCTTGTAATTTATTGTTACGCCACCAAATACACCATCTACTGCTTTTGGTTGATACGATTCAATCGCTGCAGGGACAGTTCCTTTTGAATTAGAAACGGCATAAAGTTTTGGAACAACTAAACCTCCTGCAGTTTGAGAAAAAATTGAACTTATTGTATTTCTTCTAATATTGAGACCAGCTAAGGCATTAAGACTGAAATCGTCATTTAATTTTTTATTTATTGTTGCCAATAAATCGTAATTAGTTTCATTAAAATTTCTATCAAAACGAGAATAAGATGAAATTCCAGCACTTCCCACGGCTCTTCTTTCCTGTTGCATTTCTGAATAGGTATCTACTGAAACTCGGCCTAAAAGGTCTAGCCAGTCGGTAACCTTATAGGTGATTGTTGCGTTTCCAATGACCCTGTTTCTAGTATCGTTTTGATAATTCTCATAAACAACCCAATATGGATTATCTGAAAAACCGGGAGTTAAATTGGTAAGTTTTGTAGGATCAGCCCAGTTCCAAGTAATATTTTTTCTATTTCTAAAATAGGCATCTTTTAATTCTAAAACATCAACATTAGTCTGATTAAAATGTCTGAAATTACTATTCACATTCCTTCCACTATCATAACCTGTTCCATATCTTCCTTTGCCATCAACTTGGGAATAATTTACTAATCCACTTACCACCAGTTTGTTTGTTATATTATAACTAGCACTAAGATTTACAATGTTTTTTAAAACACTTGCATTTGGTAATACGCCTCTTTCATCATTTCTGGAATATCCAATTTTAAAAGAACCTTTGTCAGCAACTAATCCATCAATCATAACATTATGATTCGTAGAAATAGCGGTTTGATAAAAACTGTCCGGTCCGTTTTTAGGTGCAATCCAAGGTTTTGGTTTTTGATAATTTGGTGATGCCTGATCAAATGCTTCCCAATCATATACTAATAAATTTGGGTCATAACGTGGACCCCATGAACGTGGCGCAAATGTAGGTACTACCAAGTCTTTAATTCCATCAGCATTAGCATCAAAAAATAGAAACCCATCTTTATCCTGAGGAATTGAACGCCCAGCGCCATATTCTTGTTGGTATTTTACAAATGTTGTTTTATCTATATTGCCAACCGTAACTCCGCTATTTACAGAAATTCCAAGCCCGTTTTTTGGTTTTTTGGTGGTAATCATTATTACCCCATTTGCTGCTCTTGAACCATAAAGTGCTGAGGCTGCGGCTCCTTTTAACACGTTAATCGATAAGATATCATTTGGATTAATATCAGCCGCTGCATTACCATAATCATAACCGCCTGCCCCTGATCTTTGCGACGCTGAATTTGTATTCGAATTATCCACCGGAACTCCATCTACTACAAATAATGCTTGATTGTTTCCTGTCAATGATTTATTTCCTCTAACTACAACATTTACTGATCCTCCTACAGAGTTACCTTGAGTTATTTGTAAACCTGAAATCTTTCCGGATAGTCCACTTGCAACGTTTCCTACTTGCGTTTTATTGACATCATCACCACTTATTTGTTGAGCCGCATAAGGAAGCGTGTTTTTTTTGCGTCGAATACCAAAAGCGGTAACTACAACTTCATTAAGGCTTTGTCCTTCCTCTTTTAAAACGACAGTAAGAAAACCACTTCCTAAATTAACTTCTTTGGTTTCCATCCCAATAAATGATATTACTAAAACGGATCTTACAGAAGGCACTTCAATAACAAAACTTCCATCAATGTCTGTTTGAACCGAAATAGTAGATCCTTTAACGTGAACATTAGCTCCTGGGATCGTTAATCCTTTTTCATCAACTACCTTTCCTTTTATTATAATAGCAGCTATTGCTTTAATTTCTGTCTGATCCAAACTTTCTGTCGCTGTATTTATCATCGAAATGCTCTCTCTTTGTAGTACAATCAGATTGTTTATTTCGTCATACTTAATGCTAAGTGGTTTTAAAATGCGTGAAAGTACGCTGGATAATAATTCATTAGTGGCTTCTATGTCCACTTTTTGTTTTAACTGAGTCATTCTTGAATTATAAGAAAACTTAACGTGTATTGATTTCTCAAGTTTAAATAAAGCATCATCCAGACTCACATTCGTCAAGCTAATTGTCACCTTAGTGTCAAGTTTTCTTTGTTCTTTACCACTATCTGCCAATACTACATTAGAAAAAATGAGAGCTAAAACAAATTGGAATAATGTTAACTTTATGATACAATAGCGTCGTCGTTGTTTTACTACAGTTTTTTTCATAATTTTGGTTTTTTGGTTAATACTTTAATTGGTTATTAGCGAAACATTACAATTGTCTTTTACAGGAGATCAATTGATTTTTTACGGCGTCGTAAATGTTACAGCATTTTCGGCGCTTTTTTTAATTTAATATAAATTGTAATTTAGTTGCAACCAATTGATTGAATACTAATTTGGTTACCATTCATTTGATACGTTGTGTTATTTCCAATACTTTCACAGATTATTTTTAATTTTTCAGATAAGGGCTGGTCAGTTAGTGAAGTAGTAATATGACATTCTTTTAACTTATTTTCTGGAAAATCAATATCTACTAAATACGCTTGCTCTATAGTTCTAAAAATTTGGACTACTGGAATATCGGTAAATTCAAAACTTAATTTTTCTACGTCACCAAGAGCACTAGTTAATGATTCATCTTGTGTTATATTGGTAATTTTATTGAATATAAGGGTTTTTCTACCATAACGAAGTGCTTGATTAGGCAATAAAATCACTTCTTTCTTTGTTGAATTAAAAGCAGATTTATTGGAATGGATTTTGACAATACCTGTTCTAACTATTACCTCCACATTAGAATCGTTTTCATAGGATTTTATTCTAAAACTTGTTCCTATAACTTTAGTTATTATTTCATTTGAATAAACCAAAAACGGTTTTTTAGCATCTTTGCTTATTTCAAAAAAACCTTCACCAGACAGATAAACTTTCCGTTCGTTTCCGACAAATATTTTAGGATAACTCAATTTACTTTTTGGTTGTAATAAAACCGAACTGCCATCTGACAAGATTATAACTTGGGACTTATTGGAGTTGTTTGTTTGCTCTAACAGGCCATCGGAATTCTCTTTAATTAATTCATTATAATTAAGCTCTCCATCATTGGCATTAAAAAAATTATGATAAAACCAAGTTGATATCAGCCCAAATACAAGTGTTGCTGCAATGCCTTTAATCCAATTGTTTCTTAAAAACAACACTTTGGTTTTGCGAGTGGTTTTCTTTTTATTCTCAATTTTATGCCAAGTAGCTTCCAAAGCAGTCTGAACTGCATCAGCTGATAAATCGTCTGCGGGAACTTTCATTGCAAAAATCAATACGCGCGCTTCTTCAACTAATTTAGCTCTTACGGGGTTTTCCAAAGTCCAAAGCTCCCAATTTTGTTGGTCGTTTTGTTGTAGTACCCATCTTTTGAAGGATTCATCGGCCAAAAATTCGCCTATTTCAATATAATTATTACGGTTTTGCATGAATAAAAATGGGTTATAAAAGGAAAGAGGACATTTTTTTAAATTGATACTCACTTAATTCTAAATTTTTTCAAAAAATTTAAAATACTTGAGATAACAATAAAAAAAGAAGAGACTTATTTTCTTTCCAATTTTTACGAATATTTAGTAAAGACCTGTGAATCAAATTGTTTGCTGACTGATAATTAACTCCGAGTAGTTCTGCAATTTGTTCAACGCTTAGTCCTTGATGGTATCGCAGATATAAAGCCTCTTTCTGTCGTGCTGGTAAATTATTGATGAGCTGGTTGAGTGTTAAAACTTTGATAGCCATAGATTCATCAGCGATAAGAATATCCTCGATGGTAAAATCAAAAGTAAACGGAATCAAATCTACAGTAGTGGACTTTCTGAAAATATGGTCTCTTTCGTGAAGTCTGGCAATACGTTTTCGGACACTTGATAACAAATAAGCTTTTACGACAACATTATCATTAAGGGAATTTTTGTAAACCCATACGTCTGTAAATACGTCCTGCACACAATCTTGTACCTTTTCAGGAAAAGGAGTAAACGAATTCCCATATCGCACTAAATGACTGTAATACTTTTTAAAAAGTGATGAAAAAGCCTTTTCGTCTCCTGATTTTAAAGCTTTCCAAAGGACAGAATCATCTAAATTATCAACAAGTAGTTTTTGGCTATTCAAAATTAATTTTGGCGTTAGAGTATTGTTTTTATATAAAAATTATAACATAGGTTTTTGTTAAATCAGCTTTTAGGTCTTGGTAATAAGATAGTTAATAAGTAGTAAGCCGTAATTAATTATTGGTTGCCTAAAAACTACATTTATAAATGACTGTAATATGACTTTTTGTATGTTATAAATATTCTTTGCAAGACGGTTAATTAATAGTACGGGTATCATTTTAAATAAAAAAATAAGTTTTTGTTATAATTTTTTTAAGAAAAAACATATACTTTTACATTATTAAGATTGTTTGATTATTTTATTAATTTAATTAAATATTAATTTTTTATTAACAAAACTCTTAATAATAACTTAATTAAAAAAATGTTTTAAAAGAATAATTGTTTGTTTTTAATTTTACATTCATAAAACTTTTCCATTGATAATAACTTCTTTGACCAACTTGCAATACTTTACACATCTTTTCAATCGGAAATATCTTTTCATTGTTTCTGATGAAAGTATAAATCATCGACCGTTTTTGGAAAAGATGCCAATTGCTTTTTTTAATATATCTCGCTCTAGTTCCGCATCTTTTAGTTTTCTTTCAAGTTCAGAAATTCGTTCCTGTTCTGGCGTTTGCTTTAAATTGCCGTTACCTGGAAAACTTCCTTGTCCGAACTCTTCATACTCTTTTCGCCACTTATATAACTGTTAAGCAGTTATACCTAATTCTCTGGCAAGTTCGGAGATATTATGTCTCTCATAACTCAATTGAACTGCTTTCTCTTTAAGAACTCGGTCATAAATTTTTCGCACTTGTTTCATAAGTTAAAATTAAGGTTTTTATTCTTAGCTTTTTATGCTAGTAAAGTTAGCATGTCCAGAATGTGCACACTCTTTATTACAGGCTAGATAGCGCTCCTTATTGTTATTGGAGACTATTAGTTTCTAAAAAAAATCTTAAATTAACGGCTTCTGGTGATACTTTCTTAGTTGTTTTTAGTATTTTGGCAGTAGAATCATTTATAAGAAACTGATTAGTATGAAATATAGAGTAGCTACCCCGTCATTAAATCTAAGAGATTTTCCGGCAACGCATGATAATTCCAAAATTTTAATAAAAATACCGTTTAGACATACCGTTAAATTAATTGAAAAAACTGCATCAGATTGGTGGAAAGTAAAGCTTTTGAACACTGAAAAAGAGGGTTTTGTATTATCAAAAGATATTGAGCTCGTAGATGAAACCACTGAAAAAAGTACGGATATTGAAGTGCCTAATTTTGAACTGGGTGCACGAGCAAGTCTGGACAGTAAAGAGGAAACGTACAAACCTATTGGTGATCCTTCAATTCCTTTTAGGGATTTAACTAGTCTTGAGTCTAAACTGACGTCAATTCGCAACATCATCACTGCACTGGATGTTTCAAAAAGTTTTCGGTATCAGAAAGACGCATCGGATACCTATTGTAATATTTATACTTTTGATTATTGCTTTTTTGCCAAGGTCTATATTCCCAGATTGAGATGGACGGATAAGGCAATTGAGCAACTGGAGAAAGGGAACGAAGTGGCTGTTATTTTTGATGAAACGGTAAGGCCTTTTTATTCAAATTACATCTATGATTGGTTTTTACAATCCGGAAATGAGTTTGGATGGGAAAGAATCGCTGATGTTAATGAACTTCAAGAGAAAGTAAATGCTAATGGTGGTGTAGGAATCATCTGTGCCAAAAGAATTGTTTTGAATAAATCCGGGCATATAGTAGTAGTGGTGCCAGAAACAGATACTGATAAAGCCTACAGGAAAGAGGGCAAAGTTATTTATCCGCTGCAGTCTCAGGCAGGAGCTGATAATTATAATTATTTTTCAGAAATAAGAGAAGATTGGTGGAGTAATAATGATCCTGAAAGTGGGTATGCTTCTGCTATTTTTTATTATCATGATTAATTAAAACCTCTTGTAAATAGTTTACTTCTTGTGGGGTTAAGTCACTAAGAAGTATACATACTTTCAGGTTTTTCTATAAAGACACTAGTGTATTTGCAGTACTTACTTTTTAATTAGTAAAGAACTGCAAAAGCCATTTTCGTAATAACGAGCGTGTAAACTGTTGTATATTTGTTCGTAAATTGCTAAAGGATCATTTGATTCAATTGTAATAGACAATATGTTTTCTAAAAGTGTGATAAGGTTTGCTGGTACATCTGTTTCTTTGCCGTGTATAATAGATTCATAGACAAAGTTATTCCATTCTAAATCGCAAATAGGATTTTCTATTTCGTTTAATAAGGCATGATCCATAATAAAAACAAGAAAATTCAAAACCTCCTGTAGGTATTTTTCGTCGAAATAGTCAAATATTCGAAACTCAATACCATGATTTTTGTGCTTGTGAAAATTGATGTCTAGGCCAATTTTATCAATCTTTTCGTAATCTGATATTTCAGAATAACGGTTCACCCACCACATTGGATTTTCATGCATGGGATGTTCATCAAAATTCATCTGGACAATCTTCCCGGTTTTCATCACATTGGTGTCATAAGTGCCCACACCAATGTACCTTGACATAGCACATCGTTGTGATGCTTTTGTCAAATTGACGCTGCTGTCATTGTGCGACAAATAATCAGAAGAACCAAATTTTATCATAAACAAGGGGCTCAGCCATTGGAATAATCGAATAGCCCTCTGGTGTTTTTTTATAAAACCTAATTTGTCCTTAATTTCTCCATCACTATTTAACTCAGTTGGAATAGTTAAATTGAAGTGATAGGTCATATTATTAAAAACAGAATAATTCGTATCGTTTGAAATAAATATGGCAAAGGGATGGTTTACAGCACATATTTTTACAGGGCCGTATTCCGTAAAGATTTTGTCTTTATCAAAAGCGTTTTGTAAATGGTGAATGAAACCTTGTTTTATTGTAGCTAATTCAGCAATAACCGAGTCAACATCTGTTTTGTAAAATTTTTGCGTAACAAATTCAACTGTGTCACCATCAAAAATGAATTCTTTTTGAAGCTCGTCTATAAAATAAGGATTGTTTTTTTGTAGTATTTCAAAGATACTTTCCCCTGAATAGTCAGGATTTGGTTCATTATCTATGGGATCAAAAGTCTTATGTTGGTTGTTAATGTCCGTTTTTGTAAACGAATGGGAATTCATCAGTACCGGCAAATAATATTCTTTATCGGATAATATTTTCAGCAATGAATTCTGGTATATGTTTTCTTTGTAATTCTTAAAATGATTAACACTATACTTTTCATGAAGTCCTTTAGTAAGCAAAAAATCTTTGTCCACCACACGATGGTTTTCAAACTCTAAATAGCATTCATTTTCGATTCCTACGCCCCAATACAAATCATTTGATCTGTAATGATTTCTATAGTCTTTGTGTTTATCCAATAATTCAATTTCAAAACTAACAGCATTCATGCTATGATCCGTCATACACTTTTTTCTCCTTTTTTTAATAAATTATGTTGATATGGGAAGCTACTTTATCAGGTAGTTTTTTTGGAGTGTTTTTATCTGTTGTTTTAGTTACATTTAAACAGATTCTTAAATACTTCGTTTTTTTAATGGGGTTGATGTTGTTTTTTATACCCATACAAGGCCTAAAGAAGACAACTCAATTTTTTTGCAAAAGTAAGTATTAAATAAGTCATATTCAAGCTATATTTTTAGATCTTGAATTTTATTTTTCTGTGACAGAATTTATCGCTTTGTTTTCCTGTAAATTACTCATAATTATATATTTAAAATTGATGCGTTAAATTGGTAGAATTGTTTTTTTTGTGTTCTAAAACAAAAGTTTAGAACCATCTTAAGACCAGATTTATTTGGATATAAAAAATGACTAAAATTGAATTCTAAGTCGTTTTTTATTATTTCATACAGAATATAGTTAAAACTATGCACTTTGGTACATTTCACTTTCGCTTCTAAAAATTTCACCAAGAACATGCGAATTATTTATTCAGTTTTTGATGTGTTTAATTTGTGAATCTGCAGTTTGATTTTTTTGTTCCCATTTTAACCTTGCAGACTTTAACCTGGCAAACCAAATCTATGGATATTTAAGCCAAAGTATTTTAATTGTTTAGAGAAAATTTTATTCCAAAAATGTTTTCAATTCCTGATAGGTTTTAATTTTTACGCTTACTTTGTCCTTTCCTAAAACACTTTCAATTTGGGTAGGAATTGGCAGTTTTACGTTTAATGTTGGTTCAACCGTATTCAAAAATTTAATGGGGTGGGCGGTTTCTAAGAAAATACCAATAGCATTTGGGTAATTTTGTAATTCTTTTTTCAATCCTAAATAACCCACTGCTCCGTGAGGTTCAGCAATATAGCCGGATATATTATAGATGGTATTCATGGCTTCTAAAGTCTCTTTGTCAGAAAAAGTAAACGAAGAGAAATCTTTTTTGAATTGCTCTAAGTCATTGTGATACATTTCCTGAATTCGGATAAAATTACTTGGATTCCCCACATCCATCGCATTCGAAATAGTAGCTATAGAAGGTTTTGGGGAGTAAATTCCGTTTTCTAAAAAGCGAGGAACCGTATCATTTACATTCGTAGCCGCTACAAAA
The DNA here is from genome assembly GCF_003970355.1 of Flavobacterium bomense. NCBI lineage: Bacteria > Pseudomonadati > Bacteroidota > Flavobacteriia > Flavobacteriales > Flavobacteriaceae > Flavobacterium > Flavobacterium bomense. Next base: position 14,713 of record NZ_RYDJ01000007.1, read on the forward strand.
TGTTGAACAGGCAAGCCCATTTTCTTAGCAATGATCCCCGCACAGATATTTCCAAAATTCCCACTTGGGCAAGAGAAAACTAACGGTTTGTTTCGTTTTTTTAATGCTTTGTACGCAAAGAAAAAATAAAACATCTGTGGCAACCAGCGCGCAATATTTATTGAATTCGCTGATGTTAAGTTTTTATGTTTTAGACTTTCGTCCAAGAACGCTTTCTTTACCATATCCTGACAATCATCAAAAACGCCGTCCACTTCAAGCGCTTTAATATTCTGTCCTAAAGTAGTCAATTGTCGCTCCTGGATGTCGCTCACTTTTCCTGATGGATAAAGGATAATCACTTCCACACCTTTTACATCAAGGAAACCACTGGCGACAGCACCTCCTGTATCACCGGAAGTGGCAACAAGAACCGTGTTTTTACTGTCGGCGTTATCTTTATTGAAATACCCCAAACAACGCGACATGAATCGCGCGCCTACGTCCTTGAAAGCCATTGTTGGTCCATGAAATAATTCAAGGGAATAAATATCTTTTTCGACTTCGACCACGGGGAAGTCAAAACACAGGGTTTCGGCAATGATTTGTTTTAAAGTGTCTGTGGGAATTTCGTCACCTATAAATTGTTTAATCGCCTCAAAAGCAATTTCCTCATGGCTTAAGTTTTCGATGGTATCAAAAAAAGCAGGTGCTAATGGGGTAATTGTTTCCGGAAAATACAATCCTTTATCTGTGGCTAATCCTTGTACTACGGCTTCTCTGAAAGAAACTTTTGGTGCGTTATGGTTTAAACTGTAATATTTCATTGTGTATAGTATTTATAGAATCCCCACCCCAACCCTCCCCAAAGGGAAGGGAGACGAAACTGGATTTAGAATGTATTTATTGTAATTTTAAAATCGCTGTGTTTTTTTTTATTCCTCTTTAGGGGGTTAGGGGGCTATTATTTTAATTCCTTCATCATTCACTTTAGAAACGTGAATTTCATATGGTAAATACATTTCTTCGTAAATAACACTCATGGCTTTGGCAATTTTATCGGCAGTTTCCTTTCCTTTGCTTAAAGCAAAAATAGAAGGACCAGAACCTGATATTCCGGAACCTAAAGCTCCGTTTTCTAAAGCAGTTTGCTTGATTAAATCAAATCCCGGAATCAAAACGCTACGCAACGGTTCTACGATTTCATCATGCAATGATCGACCAATTAAGTCATAATCTTTGGTGTACAATCCAGCGATTAATCCGCCTACATTTCCCCATTGCATAATCGCACTTTTCAAGGAAACTGTTTGCTTCAACACCGATCGCGCATCCGAAGTCTTCAACTCAATTTGAGGATGAACCACGATGGCATACAATTCAGAGGGACTTTCTATTTTGATAATATCCAATGGATTGGAACTTCTTACTAGCGTGAATCCACCCAAAAGGGCAGGAGCAACGTTATCCGCATGAGCATTTCCACTGGCTAGTTTTTCGCCCTGCATGGCAAATAAAACCAACTCTTTGCGTGTAAATGGACGCCCTAATAATTCATTGATTCCAAAAACTGCTCCCGCTGAACTGGCGGCACTGCTGCCAATTCCACTACCGGCTTTGATGTGTTTGTAGATTTCGATTTCGAATCCAAATTCCGTTTCAACAGCTTCCAGCATAGCCAAAGCGGATACACCAGCCACATTTTTTTCGGTTTCTAAAGGCAAGTCGGCACCCACAATTTTAGTGATGCGAATCCCTTTTATGTCTGATTTCCGAATAATCATTTCGTCACCAGCAGTTTCTAAACACAAACCAAGGACATCAAACCCGCAAGAAAGATTGGCGATTGTGGCAGGGCAAAATATTTTTATTTCATTCATAATAGTAGTCTTAAATTCTAAAGTCATAAAGTGGTAAAGTCTTAGGAATGAACATAAAATCAAGTGGCTAACTTTCAGACTTTACGACATTTGACCTTACGACTAATTTATACGTTTCCTATTCTAATTACATCTGCAAATATTCCTGATGCGGTAACTGCAGCTCCGGCACCAGCACCTTTTATTAATAAAGGTTGGTCTACGTAACGATCTGTGAAGAATAATACGATGTTGTCCTTTCCTTCCAAATTGTAAAAGGGGTGGTCTTTAGGAATGAATCGCAACCCAACATTTGCTTTCCCGTTTTCGAATTGCGCTACGTATTTCAAACGAGATTCTTTGCTTAACGCTTCTTTATAAATAGTTTCAAAATGAGCGGCATGTGTCTGTAAAGATTCGAAAAATGCTTCATTTGAAGTCGTATTCAAACATTCTGCTGGCAGGAACGATTCGTTTGTGATTTCATCGATTTCCATTTTGTAACCGCTTTCTCGTATCAGAATCAATATCTTTCTGGCAACGTCAATTCCGCTCAAATCAATCTTCGGGTCAGGTTCTGTAAATCCTTGTACACCAGCTTCTTTAACAACGTCATGAAAAGTGTTATTTTCATCAAAATTATTAAAAATAAAGTTTAAACTTCCAGATAAAACGGCTTGGATTTTATTGACTTTATCGCCGGAGGCAACGAGATTTTTTATCGTATCAATGATTGGTAATCCAGCTCCCACATTGGTTTCAAATAGGAAAGGCGCATTGAACTGTCTGGATAATTTTTTTAGTTTTTTATAATTGTCGTATTCGGAGGCGCAGGCAATTTTGTTGCAGGTTACTACGGCAATATTTCTTTTTAAATACTGTTCGTAGGTTTTAGACACACTTTCATTTGCCGTGATATCCACAAAAATACTATTGCGTAAATTGAGCTCTTTTACATTTGCAATAAACTGTTCTTTATCCGCAGGTTCTCCAGTTTCTAAAGCAAATTTCCATTCTTTTAAGGAGATTCCGTCTTCATCAAAATGCATTTTTCGGGAATTTGACAACGCAATGACGCGCAGGTTTATCTTGAGCTTCTCTTTTAGGAATTTCTTTTGTTGGTGAATTTGTTCGATGAATTTCTCCCCCACATTTCCAACGCCCATTACAAATAGGTTTAACTGTTTGGTATTTTCTTCAAAAAAGTTTTCGTGCAATGAATTCAATGCTTTTTTCACATCTCTTTCGTTGATTACTGCCGAAATATTTCTTTCGGAAGCACCTTGAGCAATCGCTCGGATGTTGACGTTGTTTTTACCCAAAGTACTGAACATTCGACCGCTCAATCCTTGGTGGTTTTTCATATTTTCGCCTACCAAAGCAATGATGCAAAGGTTATTTTCAACAATGCATGGATCTATTTTATTTTGTAAAATTTCCACTTCAAAAGCTTTGTTGATGGCTTCTTGCGCCACATCGGCATCCGAATTTAGAATTCCAATACAAATCGAGTGCTCTGAGGAGGCTTGAGTGATGAAAATTACGTTGATATTTTTATTGGATAATACTTCAAAAAGTCTTTTGGATGAACCGGAAACACCAATCATTCCTGAGCCTTCAAGCGTAATTAAGGTAATAGCATCAATATGTGTGATACCTTTTACAGGATTTGATTGCGCAAAAACCTGATTTGAAATATAGGTTCCTTCAGCCTTAGGTTCAAAAGTGTTTTTGATCAGAATTGGGATATTCTTTCTTAATACCGGTTGAATTGTTGGCGGATATAAGACTTTGGCACCAAAATGTGACAACTCCATGGCTTCTTGGTAAGAAATGTAAGCTATAGGTTGTGCTTGTTTTACAATTTTTGGATTTGTAGTATACATTCCGTTGACGTCAGTCCAAATCTCCAAGTCAGTTGCATCAAGAGCGCCTGCAAGAATAGCGCCTGTATAATCAGATCCACCGCGCCCTAAAGTAGTATTGATTCCGTCTAAAGAGGCAGCAATAAATCCGGGCATAACTACTACCTGACTTTCATTCGAAGTAAAAAAAGCAACAATTAATTCATTGGAAGCATCAAAATTAACAATTGCTTTTCCAAAATGGTTATTGGTTTTTATTAATTCTCGGCTGTCTTTATAACAGCTGTTTTTTAGGTTTTGTTTTAATGCTTCAGCAATGATATACGAGGACAGTAATTCACCAAAACTCAAAATAGTATCTGAAGTTCTGGGAGATAATTCGCCTAAAAGGTAACATCCATCCAATAAGGTTTCCAGGTGATTGATGATTCTTTTGATATGGCTCAAAAGACTGCTTTGTTCGCTTACTGGTATAAGTTCTTTTAAGGTATCTAAGTGTTTTTTTTCTATATCGGCAAGGATAACTTTGAAATTTTCGTCTCCAGCGGCCGCTTTTTGGGAGGCAATTTGAAGCAAATCAGTAACTTTACTGAAAGCAGAAACCACAACGATTAATTTTTCTTCTTTTGCTTTATCGCTAACGATAGCTAAAACCAGTTTTATATTTTGTGCATTGGCAACCGAAGTTCCGCCAAATTTTAATACTTTCATAGCAAGTTATTTATTTTTAATGTAATGGGGAGTCTCCATTTTCAGGATTAATTGCCTGCAGGCGATTTAATGGTGTGTGTTGTTTTTTTTTAAAATGTAATGTTTGTTATACACTCAATGTCTATCTTTCTTGTGAAAAAAATATGATAAATAGGATTATATGTTGAAAATTTACCCCAAAGGGGTAGTTGTAGTTGTTGTAGTAAACGTAACAGCAGTGCTAACCCAGATTTGAGTTGTTATCGAAGCGTGATATGTAGCTTTGTTGTTTTCCATTTTGATCTTTCAAAAGTACAGTTTTTTATAAAAAACAAAGCGTTTGACAGTCTTTTTGCGAATATTTTAAAATAGGAGAGGCTATTTGCGGATTATGAAATATTGTATGATATATTCAGTCTCAGATAAAGCTATTCGTATAAATCTCTAAAGTTTATAAAAATGTATGCAGCTGAAGTTCTATTTTTTGTAGTGCTTAAAGAATTTAATTCTCCTTAATTTGCATTCCAAGCAGGTTAATGGGTTTGTGTTTTTATGAATTAGTGCTTTAATGTTCTAAGGAAAAGGAAAGGAACAATCAAAATTTGATCTGTTAAAGTCATATAGTTATCGTTATCTGAAAGCTATTATTTGGTTTTTGTTTAACTATAAAATACCCGTTGGGTGTAATTATTCAAAACGTCAGTTCGAGTGTTTTTTTGTGTAGTAAAAACGGAACAAAAAATGTATCGAGAACCGTTTTTAATACTAATTTTCTAGTTCTCGATATAATCCCGCCCAAAAGCGGGATCACTCGAACTGACGAAAATTATCATCAAAAATTAATTGAACCCAACGGGTTATGAAATGTAAATTATTAGCAATAAATGTTGTGTATTTATAAAGATTTATTCAATTTTACCTTTTAAACACTATCAAAATGGATAATACGCATTACATTAGTACTGAGTTACTTAGCCTGGAAACGCTAGAGGAAATTGTCTCACATCATAAATCATTGGCTTTGTCCGATGAAGCAAAAATAAATATTCAAAAATGTCGCGATTATCTAGATAAAAAAATGGCTTCACATTCGGATCCCATTTACGGTATAAATACAGGTTTTGGGTCGCTTTGTAATGTTAAGATTTCGAATGAAAATTTATCAAAACTTCAGGAAAATTTAGTCAAATCGCATTCCTGCGGAACGGGAGAGGAAGTACCAACTCAGATTGTGAAACTAATGTTGTTGCTAAAAATTCAATCGTTGAGTTATGGTCATTCCGGCATTCAATTGCAAACAGTGGAACGATTGATTGCCTTTTATAACAATGATATTCTTCCGGTAATTTATACCCAAGGATCGCTTGGCGCTTCGGGAGATTTGGCTCCTTTGGCGCATTTATCATTGCCTTTATTAGGTGAAGGTGATGTGTATTTTGAAGGTAAGAAAGTGCATTCCAGCGAAGTTCTAAAACATTTTGGCTGGGAGCCAATAGTACTGCAGTCTAAGGAAGGATTGGCCTTATTGAACGGAACACAATTTATGAGTGCTTATGGAGTACATATCTTAATGAAAGTCAGCAAATTTTCTTATTTAGCAGATTTAATAGGTACTATTTCACTTGAAGGATTTGATGGAAGAATAGAACCTTTTAATGAATTGATCCATTTTATAAGGCCTCACAAAGGGCAAATTGTAACTGCTAACCGCATAAAAGGATTTTTGGAAGGGAGCGAAATTATCGAACAGGAAAAAAATCATGTCCAAGATCCATATTCGTTCCGATGTATGCCACAAGTGCATGGGGCTTCAAAAGATGCAATTGATTATGTAAAAAAAGTGTTCAAGACTGAAATCAATTCCGTTACTGATAATCCTAATATTTTTATTGAAAGTGACCAAATCATTTCCGGAGGTAATTTTCACGGACAACCTTTGGCTTTAGCCTTAGATTTTATGGCAATCGCTTTGGCTGAGTTGGGAAGTATTTCTGAACGAAGAACGTATCAATTGATCTCCGGAACTAGAAATCTTCCGGCATTTTTAGTAGATAATCCCGGTTTGAATTCTGGTTTGATGATTCCTCAGTATACAGCTGCCAGTATTGCCAGCCAAAATAAACAACTAGCAACTCCCGCCAGTGTAGATAGTATTGTTTCCAGCAACGGGCAGGAAGATCATGTGAGTATGGGGGCAAATGCTGCTACTAAAGCATTGCGGGTTTTGGATAATCTGGAACGCATTTTAGCAATAGAATTGATGAATGCTTCGCAAGCCATTGAATACAGACGGCCAATGCTGTCAAGTGATTTTATTGAAATGTTTTTACAGGCCTATCGTGAAGAAGTTCCTTTGATTAAAGAAGATCGAATTTTGCATTATGATATTGAAAAGACGGTTTCTTTTTTGAACAGTTTTCAAATAGAAAATGATTTGTTAACAATGGCTTAACATTAACAATTAATAATGAATTAATTTTGCCGGACTAAATTTTAATGAAATGAACATAAATAATTTTTTCCAATTTTTGGTTCCTAAAGACAAAAAGTTTTTTCCGCTTTTTGAACAAGCATCAAGTAATTTAATTGAAATTGCTACAAATTTGCACGAAGCTGTAAACCTTCCTTTAAAAGAGCGCGAGGATCTTTTTCGAAAAATTGATGCATTAGAACAAAAAGGAGAGGATATAACACGTCAAACAAGTTTAGAGTTGAGTAGAAATTTTATTACTCCATTTGACAGAGAGGACATACACTCTCTAATCACTTCAATTGATAATGTAGCGGATAATCTTCATGGTGCAGCGAGCAGGATGAAATTGTATCAAGTTGATAAAATCACGAAATCCATTAGAAAATTGACTGAAATCAATCTTGAAGCATGTCAAAATATTGATGTAGCGGTAAGAGAATTGAGAGATTTAAAAAATATAAAGAACATCACGGATGCCTGCGTCAGAATTAACAAATTAGAAAATAAATCAGATAATGTTTATGATAAAGCAGTTCTTGATTTATTCGAAAATGAAACGGATGCAAAAAACATTATCAAGTACAAAGAAGTATTGTCAGTTTTAGAGACGGCTACTGATAAATGTAAAAGTGTAGCGAGTGTTTTAGAATCCATTTCTGTAAAACATTCTTAATTCATTCGTTTTATTCTGAAATTATAATTATGGAATTTACTCTACTTATAGTTATTATAGTCCTGGCTTTAATTTTTGATTACATTAATGGTTTTCATGATGCTGCCAATGCTATAGCAACCGTTGTTGCCACAAAAGTATTAACTCCTTTTCAAGCAGTTGTTTGGGCCGCTTTTTTTAACTTTTTGGCGTATTGGGTTTTTGGTTTTGGTGTTGCAGATACTGTGGCAAAAACAGCCAATACGATGGATATTAATTTAGTCGTTATTTTAGCGGGTGTAATCGCCGCTATCATTTGGAATTTATTCACTTGGTGGCAAGGAATTCCTTCTAGTTCTTCACATACCTTAATTGGTGGTTTTGCCGGAGCAGCTATCGCTCATGCCGGATTTGGAGTAGTTTCTTGGTACAATGTTGGAAAAGATGGAGGAATGCCTTCGGGTGTTTTGATCATCATTGCATTTATTATATTGGCACCTTTGTTAGGCGCTTTAATGTCTTATTTAATATCAATTTGGTTGCTAAATGCCTCTAAAAAAAGTATTTATCCTAAAATATTTACAGCTTCTTTAATGATTTTGACCATCTGGTTTGTAGAAAGTCAAATGATCTATTACGACCAGATTAAAGACCCTCGTTTTCCATCGTCTACTTTTTGGAGTGTTGCGTTTGAATCCCATAATATCAAATGGTTTTTAGTGGCATTCATCGTTCTGTCCATAAGCGCCTTCTGTTTGATATTTAGTAGTTTAAATTTAAATCAAGCTACGGCCTGGTTAAAAAAAATGCAATTACTGTCTTCAGCAGCCTTTAGTTTAGGGCATGGAGGGAATGACTCCCAAAAAGTAATGGGTATTATTGCAGCAGCGGTTGCGGTTTATATTCACACCAGTGGTGTTGCTCAGGAATCGCTTCCAGCTTGGTTAGATGTGGTGCTTCCTAATGACGAAGGAGCCTTTAAAATGCCAACTTGGATTCCACTTGCCTGTTATTCTGCTATTGCAGCAGGGACTTTAAGCGGCGGTTGGAAGATCGTGAAAACAATGGGTTCTAAAATAACAAAAGTGACCTCTTTTGAAGGTGTTGCCGCAGAAACTGCCGGGGCACTGACCTTATATTTTACAGAGCATTTTAAAGTGCCCGTAAGTACAACGCATACAATTACTGGATCTATAATTGGAGTTGGACTTACTAAAAGAGTTTCAGCCGTGCGATGGGGAATGACCGTAAGTTTATTATGGGCTTGGGTTTTAACCATTCCAATTTCAGCAATATTAGCAGCAATCATTTACTATATTTTTAGTATTTTTATTTAATACTAAAAGAAAAATCATAATAAAAAACCATTCTTACTGAGAATGGTTTTTTTATGCTCCAAAAATATATTTGTTTAAAACAGAAGATCTTGTCTTTCTTTCGTTAAATATGTTTTTTATTAAAAGGCGTTAAGGTCAAATTTTGTGATTTTATAGGTGTGTTTAATTTTTTAACAGCACTTTATTTCAAGAAAATAAATTTCGTGAATATATATTGAGTTTTTTATGTCTAATTTATTCCACTCAAATTTTTATGAATGCGTCTTCGTTTGTAATGGGTCTGTTTTAAATTAGCATCTCCGGATATAATGCTAATATTTCCGTCTATTTCTAGGATTGCTAATTTTACATCTTTAAAATATTCGACTCCATGTTCATGCATGGCTTCTTTTAATTCATCAGAAGTGATGTTTAATTTGCTAAGAGTCTTAAAATCCAAATTGCCGTTGTGTATAAGGATTTCTGGTTTTTCTTGCATGAAATCACTGAATCTTGGGTACTTAAACATCAATTTTTTTAAAATAAAATTGATGGTAAACAATACAGTTGCCGCAGCTAAACCTCCCGATAAACTGGTGTCGTTTCCTACCATTGCATTTTGAACAGAGTTACTGATTAGCAGAATTAATATTACATCAGCAGTGTTTAGTTGAGACAATTCTTTCTTGCCAAAAAGTCTCAAGGCAATAACCATAAAAAAATAAACGAAAATACTTCGAAGAATTATATCAAGATATTCGTTCATTTTTTTAGTTTTAAAGTAATTTTAAAAGTTTTCAATAGACTGTAAACGGCTACTGACTGCTATTTTATTTTAAAATTTTTCTCGATTGCTTTGATCATTTCGCCGGCAATATCTTTATTGGTAGCTCCTTCAATTCCTTCTAGTCCTGGCGATGAATTTACTTCTAATAACAACGGGCCTTTAGCGGAACGAATAATGTCTACACCTGCCACTTTGAGGTCCATTGCTTTGGTTGCTTTGATGGCAATACGTTTTTCTTCAGCGGTTACTTTTATAATAGATGCTGTTCCTCCAAGATGAATGTTAGCCCTGAATTCGCCCGGCATTGCTTCACGCTGAATAGCAGCCACTACTTTTCCATCAATTACAAAACAACGAATGTCTTTTCCATTGGCTTCTTTGATGAATTCTTGAACTAATATGTTGGCATTTAAGCTTTTGAAAGCATTTATGACACTTTCTGCGGCTTTTTTTGTTTCTGCCAACACGACTCCTTTTCCTTGTGTTCCTTCTAGTAATTTCACGATTAGTGGAGAACCGCCCACCATTTTTATCAAATCATCCGTATCCAAAGGGGAATTAGCAAAACCAGTGGTAGGAATTTCAACCCCATGATTCAATAGTAATTGCAAAGAGTATAATTTATCTCGTGATTGCGTAATAGCATTCGATGAATTTAAGCAATATACTTTTAATGCTTCAAATTGTCTGGTCAAAGCGCAACCGTAAAATGTAATGCTAGGTCTGATTCTGGGTATAATGGCATCAAATTGATTTAGTATCTTACCGCCACGATAATGAATTTCTGGCGTTTTTGCATCCAGTTTCATATAACATTCCTTGATGTTCAGAAAGTGCATTTCGTGACCACGCATTTCGCCAGCCTCCATTATACGCTTGTTGCTGTACAATTCAGGATTACTGGCCAAAAGTCCGATGCGTAATCCGGAACTTGCTTTCTCGGAATTTTTATACAATTCTTTTAGACTGTCGGGTGTGGGTTGTCCTAAAAGATATTTTTGCTCCGGATCAACCAATACTCTTCCGCTCATGGCTTCACGGCCTAAAAGCATTCTGAAACCCATGGAATCTCGATTGGTCAATGTCATCTCAATAGGCCATTTTGAACTTCCTATTTGTAGATTTGTTTGAATTACATAGCGTTGTTCTCTAAAGCCACTTGAACTTTTAACGATGCGTTTATCAATTAAAGGCGCTTCACAATGAATTATTGTTTTTAAATTATTTTGGATTGGGTTAATGTCAAATTTCACCCAATTGCTTTCGTCTTTAATAAATGGAGCAATATTTATAGCGTGTAGCGCAGATGTTTTAGCACCGGAATCAACACGTGCTTTAATGGTTGGAATCCCTATTTCAGGGAATGAGCACCATTCTTCACTACCTAGGATAACTTTGTTTTCAGACATAAAGTAATTTTAATGGATCAATGTTATAAAAACCAAATGTAAATATTTGTTTTCAAAAAAAGTGTATTTTATCATAAAGAAAAAACCCGTTACGTTATAAAAACGTAACGGGTTATGGTTAAGATTCAAAAGAATTATTTAAGGATTTGTGGCTTCGCCAGCTTTATGAACCTGAACCGTTAATTCTTGTGCCCCTTCTTCGATATCCATGAAGATTTCATCTCCGGTTGTTATTTTCGAAGTGATAATTTCTTCTGCAAGGGTATCTTCAACATATTTCTGAATGGCTCTTTTTAGTGGTCTTGCGCCAAATTGCCTGTCGAAACCTTTCTCAGCTATAAATGCTTTTGCTTTGTCAGAAAGACTCAATTGATACCCTAATTCGGCAACACGGGCGAATAATTTTTTTAATTCGATTTCGATAATTAAATCAATATCATGTTTTTCTAAAGCATTGAATACAATTACATCATCAATTCTATTAAGGAATTCAGGAGCAAAAGTTTTCTTTAAGGCGTTTTCAATAATACTTTTTGAATTATCATCAGCCTGCGCTACTTTGGCAGCAGTTCCAAAACCGACTCCTTGTCCAAAATCTTTTAATTGTCTGGCACCAACATTCGAAGTCATGATTATTATGGTATTTTTGAAATCAATTTTTCGGCCTAAACTATCCGTTAAATATCCGTCATCCAGCACTTGTAATAACATATTGAAAACATCAGGATGCGCTTTTTCGATCTCATCCAATAAGACCACACAATAGGGTTTTCTTCGCACTTTTTCAGTCAGTTGACCGCCTTCTTCATACCCTACATATCCCGGAGGTGCACCAACTAAACGAGAGATAGCAAATTTCTCCATGTATTCACTCATGTCAATGCGTACCAAAGCATCTTCAGAGTCGAATAACTCTTTAGCCAATACTTTAGCAAGTTGTGTTTTACCAACACCGGTTTGTCCTAGAAAGATAAAGGATCCAATAGGTCGATTTGGGTCTTTTAACCCGGCGCGATTTCGTTGTATCGAACGTGCAATCTTCATGACGGCCTCTCTTTGTCCAATAACTTTTCCTTCAATAAGTTCTGGTAATTTAGCCAATTTATTGCTTTCGGTTTGTGCTATTCGGTTCACAGGTATTCCGGTCATCATCGATACAACATCGGCTACATTGTCTTCCGTAACTTCTATTCTGTTGTTTTTTGAATCTTCTTCCCATTGTTCTTGTGCAATAGCTAAATCTTTTTCAATACGTTTTTCGTCATCACGAAGTTTAGCGGCCTCTTCATATTTTTGTTTTTTTACCACAACATTCTTCAGTTCTCGAACATCTTCTAATTGACGCTCTAAATCTAAAATCTGTTTGGGAACTTCAATATTGGTAATATGAACTCTGGAGCCTGCTTCATCTAAAGCATCGATGGCTTTGTCCGGTAAGAAGCGCTCAGACATGTACCTGTCAGTTAATTTTACACAAGCCTCAATAGCTTCTTGTGTATAAGTAACATTATGGTGGTCTTCATATTTATTTTTGATGTTATTCAAAATTGTAATCGTTTCAGTGACGGATGTAGGTTCTACAATTATCTTTTGAAAACGTCTCTCTAATGCACCATCTTTTTCTATGTATTGTCTGTATTCGTCTAATGTTGTAGCGCCAATACATTGAATCTCACCTCGCGCTAATGCCGGTTTAAACATATTGGATGCATCCAGAGATCCAGTTGCACCACCAGCACCTACAATGGTGTGAATTTCATCTATAAAAAGAATGATATCATCATTTTTTTCCAATTCATTCATCACTGCTTTCATACGCTCTTCAAACTGCCCACGGTATTTTGTTCCGGCAACAAGACTGGCTAAATCCAAGGTAACAACACGTTTGTTGAATAAAGTACGTGATACTTTTTTCTGAATAATTCGCAACGCTAGACCTTCGGCAATGGCTGATTTTCCCACACCGGGTTCTCCTATTAGTAACGGATTGTTCTTTTTTCTACGACTCAAAATTTGCGAAACGCGTTCGATTTCTTTTTCACGCCCTACAACAGGATCCAGTTTTCCTTCTTCGGCCATTTCTGTTAAATCCCTTCCAAAATTATCTAAAACAGGGGTTTTCGATTTTTTATTGGATTTGTTGGCTGGATTGTTAAAGGTGCCTTCTTTTAGACTGTCATCTTGTCCTGAATCGTCATTATACGATTCGTTTCTTGGCAATTTCTCTATAAATTCTTCTTCGTTTGGAGTCATGTTTAGATATTGTTCTTTAGCTATATCATAATCAATTTTCAGTTTATTCAATAGCTTGGTTGTTGGATCATTTTCATTTCTTAATATGCATAACAATAAATGTGCGGTGCTGATAGAGGAACTCTGAAAAACCTTAGCTTCCAAAAAAGTGGTTTTCAAAGCCCGTTCTGCCTGGCGTGTCAGGTGCAGGTTTTTCTTCTCAACATTTACTTCTACACTAGGACTTGCGGGGCTTAAGATCTCTACTTTTCTGCGTAAATGGTCTAAATCGACGTCAAGGTTATTCAATATTTGAATTGCTTTTCCGTTACCGTCTCTTAGAATTCCCAGCATTAAGTGTTCTGTTCCTATAAAGTCATGTCCTAGTCGCAAAGCTTCTTCTTTGCTGTAAGTAATAACGTCTTTTACTCTTGGTGAAAAATTATCATCCATAATATATATTTGATATCGTAAATTTAGTGAATTAGTGATAGAAAAACAAAAACCATTCCTATATGAAGTCGTGTCAGCTAAGTGACAAAAATTATCAAGATATTAAAGTTAAATTTACCTTAAATTATCAACTAAAAGCGAAGTTTTATTTGTTAATAAATCATTGAAATTAGTGTTTTAAAATAGGTTTAAAAATTTCAAAAAGATGTATATTGGCACGTTTTGAAACTAATATAATTTTTTAATATAACAACTTATGTCTGAAGGAGAAAAGTTAATTCCTATTAACATTGAAGATGAAATGAAAACGGCCTACATCGATTACTCGATGTCGGTAATTGTATCAAGAGCACTTCCAGATGTTAGAGATGGCTTGAAACCAGTACATCGAAGAGTCCTATTTGGAATGCATGATTTGGGTGTAAATTCTAGATCTGCCCACAAAAAGTCCGCAAGAATTGTTGGGGAAGTTCTTGGTAAGTATCACCCACACGGTGATACCTCAGTTTATGATGCAATGGTTCGTATGGCACAAGAATGGAGTATGCGTTACTTATTGATTGATGGCCAGGGTAATTTTGGGTCAGTAGATGGCGATAGTCCTGCAGCAATGCGTTATACAGAGGCTAGAATGCGTAAAATTTCAGAAGAAATCTTGGCGGATATAGATAAAGAAACTGTTGATTTTAAATTAAATTTTGACGATACGCTGGAGGAGCCAACAGTTATGCCAACACGTGTTCCTACCTTATTAATAAATGGGGCAACAGGAATTGCAGTGGGTATGGCCACTAATATGCCTCCTCATAACTTGACTGAGGTGATAAACGGGACATTGGCTTTCATGGACAATAGCGATATTGAGATTGATGAGTTGATGACGCATATCAAAGCCCCGGATTTTCCTACAGGAGGTGTTATATATGGATATGAAGGCGTTCGTGAAGCATTAAAAACAGGTAGAGGACGTATTGTAATGCGTGCCAAAGTAGGTTTTGAAGAAGTGGACGGAAGAGAATGTATTATCGTTACCGAAATTCCTTATCAAGTTAACAAGGCCGATATGATTAAGCGTACGGCTGATTTGGTTAACGATAAAAAAATTGATGGAATTGCGAATATCCGAGATGAATCGGATAGAAACGGGATGCGTATCGTTTATATCTTGAAACGAGATGCTACGCCAAACGTAGTTTTGAATACACTTTATAAGTTTACACAATTACAGTCTTCTTTCAGTGTAAACAATATTGCCATTGTAAAAGGGCGTCCGCAAATGTTGAATCTGAAAGATCTGATTCATTATTTTATAGAGCACCGTCATGATGTAGTGACTCGCAGAACGCAATTTGAATTGAAAAAAGCAGAAGCAAGAGCCCATATTTTAGAAGGTTTGATTATCGCTTCGGATAATATTGACGAAGTAATTGCTTTAATTAAAGCTTCAAAAAGCACCGAAGAAGCAAGAGAAAAATTAATCGAAAGATTCAATTTATCCGATATTCAATCTCGAGCCATTGTTGAAATGCGTTTGCGTCAATTAACAGGTCTTGAACAAGATAAGTTAAGAACAGAATACGATGAAATCATGAAGTTAATCGAGCATTTAAAAGCTTTATTAGCAGATGTAAACTTAAGAATAGCCTTGATTAAAGAAGAACTAACTGAAATTCGTGATAAATATGGAGATGAACGCCGTTCTGTAATTGAATATTCAGGAGGAGATGTAAGTATTGAAGATTTAATTGCCGATGAAAATGTAGTTATCACGATTTCACATGCAGGATATATTAAACGTACAAATCTTACGGAATACAAAACTCAAAACAGAGGCGGAGTTGGACAAAAAAGTGCAGGAACACGGGATCAGGATTTCTTAGAGCACATGTTTGTGGCTACGAATCACCAATATATGATGTTCTTTACCCAAAAAGGGAAATGTTTCTGGATGCGTGTTTACGAAATACCAGAAGGAAGTAAAACGGCCAAAGGAAGAGCAATCCAAAACTTGGTAAATATAGAAAGCGACGATAAAGTAAAAGCATTTATTTGTACTCAGGATTTAAAAGATCAAGATTACATCAAAAGTCACAACCTTATTATGGTGACTAAAAAAGGGCAGGTTAAGAAAACATCTTTAGAGAAATATTCTAAACCCAGAGTGAATGGAGTTGCTGCAATTACCATTAAAGAAGGGGATGAGTTATTAGAAGCAAAATTAACGAACGGGCAAAGCCAAATTATTTTAGCTGTGAAATCTGGTAAATTAGTTCGTTTTGAAGAAACTAAAACCCGTCCAATGGGAAGAACAGCTTCAGGAGTTCGCGGAATTACACTTAAGGATGATACGGATGAAGTAATTGGCATGGTCACTGTAAACGATATGAGCAGCGAAATATTAGTAGTTGCTGAAAACGGTTATGGAAAACGGTCAAGCCTTGACGAATACAGAATTACAAATCGTGGAGGTAAAGGAGTAAAAACCTTGAATATTACGGAGAAAACTGGGAAGCTGATTTCTATTAATGCCGTTACTGATGCGGATGATTTAATGATTATTAATAAATCTGGATTGACTATCAGAATGGCTGTAGAGGATTTGAGAGTAATGGGACGTGCTACGCAAGGTGTAAAACTGATCAATATAAAAGGAAACGATTCCATAGCTGCAGTCACTAAAGTAATGAAAGACGATGTGGCGGAAGTAGTTGTTGATGAAGACGGAAATATTATTGAGTCGGAAGCTATCGAAAGAGTAAAACCTGTTCTTGAAGTTCTTGAAGAGGATGGTGTAGTTGAAGAGGAGGATGAAGAGGACGATTCTGAAAGTGAAGACGAAGACACTGAAGACGAAGACGATTCAGATGACGAAGCTTAGTATGAATACTAATAACTGGTTTCAAAACTTCCAATCCAATTGGATTGGAAGTTTTGAAATTAAATAAGTGTAGATTAAAAAAGAACTATTAAACAAAATCGAATACCATGAAAAGTAAATATGTAGTACTAGCATCAGCGTTAGTGATTTCAGTAGCCACTTTTGCTCAAAAAGATCAAATTAAAGCCGCTGAAAAAGCATTAAAAGGGGGTAAATCTCAAGAAGCAGTAACCATTTTGATGGAAGCCGAATCTCTCATCGCTAATGCTAAAGAGGCGGAGAAAGCACAATTTTTCTTTGTAAAAGGAAAAGCTTTATTGGATTTAGCCAATAAAAAAGTGGATGCAGATGCTAATCTTTCGCTTGCGGCAAAAGCATATCAAGATTTAATTGATGCTGAAAAAGTTTCCGGTAAATTGAAATTTTCTACAGAAGCTGCAGCTTCAATTACAGAAATTAAATATAAATTGATTAATGCTGCCATAGCGGATTCAAAAATCAATAAGCATTCAAATAGTGCAAAAAAACTGTATGATGCATATTTATTAGATAAAAAAGACACTATCAATTTGTATTATGCGGCCTCTACTTATGTGAATGCAGCAGAATATGACACAGCACTTAAGTTGTATGATGATTTGAAAAACTTAAATTATTCTGGAAAAGGAACCAGTTTTTTTGCGGTGAATAAAATCACTAATGAAGAAGATCTTTTTACAACGGCTCCGGAAAGAGACAGAGTAGTGAAAATAGGGACTCACGAAAAACCAAGAACAGAGGCTATTCCTTCTAAAAGAGGAGAGATCTATAAAAACATAGCTTTAATTTTAGTGCAAAACGGAAAAATTGAAGAGGCTAAAAAAGCAATATCGGATGCAAGACAAGCAAATCCGGAAGATACTTCATTGGTTTTGACAGAAGCAAATCTTTATTTAGAAACAAAAGATTTTGAAATGTATAAAAAGCTGATCGCTCAAGTATTAGAGAAAAATCCTAATGATGCTGATTTAGTTTTTAATTTAGGAGTTCTTAGTGCTAATGCAAAAAATCAGGTAGACGCTGAAAAGTACTATTTAAAAGTTATTGAAATTAATCCTAAATACATTAATGCTTACATCAATTTAGCGGCCATGAAGTTAGAGGATGAAAAGGTAATTATCGATGAAATGAATAAATTAGGAACTTCTACTAAGGATATGAAGCGCTATGATGAATTGAAAAAGAAAAGAGAAAATTTATTCAAAGCTACAATTCCTTTTCTTGCAAAAGCAGTTGAACTAGATCCTAAAAATGAGGATGTTTCAAAAACACTTTTAGGCGTATATAGCGCTTTAGAAATGACGGCTGAATACAAGGCATTGAAGGCAAAGAATTAATACTAGATTTTTAAATTTTAAAAAAAAACCTCTCTCGAATTACTGTTTTGAGAGAGGTTTTTTTTATATGATTTTTTTAATGACTCTTAATTTGTGTGTATGCTTATTGGTTTCGGCATTAAATATTCCTAAATGATCAAGCCTGTCAATTCGTACTTTTCCACTGGCATGAATGATGTAATTATCATCCATAATTATTCCTACATGGATTATGTTGCCTTCTTCGTTATCAAAAAAAGCGAGATCTCCTGGTTCACTTTCTTCTATAAAACTTAAAGCTTCCCCTTGTTTTGATTGTTGAGAGGCATCACGAAGCAATTTATATCCGTTCAGTTTATACACCATTTGAGTAAATCCTGAACAATCAATTCCAAAAGGAGTTTTCCCTCCCCAAAGATAAGGAGCGTTTAAATACATAAAGGCAGTTTTTATCAAATGCTCTTTTGTTTTTTTGCCACTTGTTTTTGTTCCATCAAACTCAAAATTCGAAATGTTTATCTCACTGTTATTTATAAATGAAACCGAGGATCCGAGCGGAATAGGAATTAATTGATTATCTGGAGTAGTGATATATTCAATTAAATCGGAATTCAATATGATCGTTTCTGCGGATAATTGATTAAAATTTGATTCTGAAATCAACTGTAATTGTTTAGAATCGATCCAGCCTTCATACTTGTCGTACTGTACTTTGATGCGAGACCATTGTTTCATTTGCTCTAAAATTTCAAAATGTTCTCCAAATAAAATTTGAGAAACAATTTCGCTTTTATCACTGGGTTCAAACCGAAGTGGTATCATTGCTAGATTACAAATTCCGAACATTTAGGATAATTTATGAGTTTAGAATTAGGAGTTATATGTTTTTAATATACAACTCCTAATTTATAATTATTTTAAGCTCTTTCAATAACAATTGCTGAAGCACCACCACCACCATTACAGATTGCAGCAGCTCCAATTTTACCATTATTTTGTTCTAATACGTTGATCAAAGTAACAATAATTCTTACTCCGGAGCAACCTAAAGGATGTCCTAATGATACAGCACCACCATTCACATTAATCGTGCTGCTCTCTAGTCCTAAAATTTTGGCATTGGCTAGGCCAACTACAGCAAAAGCTTCATTGAATTCAAAATAATCAACATCAGTTATGGCTATTCCTGCTTTTTCTAATGCTTTAGGAATTGCTTTTGATGGACTTGTTGTAAACCATTTTGGTTCTTGTGCGGCATCTGCATACCCTTTTATATACGCCAGAGGTTTCAATCCTAAAGAGATTGCTTTTTCTTCGCTCATTAATATCACAGCTGCTGCTCCATCGTTTATTGTAGAAGCGTTTGCTGCGGTAACTGTACCGTCTTTTGTGAAAACAGGATTTAATGAAGGTATTTTGTCTAATTTTACATTAGAAAACTCTTCGTCTTTAGAAATTATAATAGGATCTCCTTTTCTTTGAGGAACGGTTACAGAGACAATTTCATTATCAAATTTTCCGGTCTCCCAAGCTTTTGCACTTCGCTCGTAGGATTGAATTGCGGCGTTGTCTTGGTCTTCTCGGGTAAAATTATATTCAGCAGCACATAAGTCCGCACAAACGCCCATTGCGTTGTTGTCGTAAGCATCAACAAGTCCATCTTTTTGTAAACCATCAATAAATGTTGCTGGACCAAATTTAGTTCCTGTTCTCAAATTCATATAGTGAGGAATTAAACTCATGTTTTCCATTCCACCCGCAACAACAATTTCAGCATCACCACATAAAATGGCTTGAGTACCTAGCATTACAGCTTTCATTCCAGAGGCACATACTTTGTTGACTGTAGTACAAGCAACAGAATTAGGTAAACCAGCATATAGTGCAGCTTGGCGAGCAGGAGCTTGTCCTACACCAGCTTGAACTACATTACCCATAAATACTTCATCAATTAAATTTGGATCCAATTTTATTTTGTCCAAAGCTCCTTTTATAGCCACAGCACCTAATCTAGGAGCGGTAACTGTAGATAATCCTCCCATAAAACTACCGATAGGTGTTCTAACGGCAGAAACGATAACAACTCTTTTGTTCATGATTTATATAATGTTGGTTTATGTAGCAAATTTAATCTTTTTTAAACAATTTCGTATTTTGATGTTGGGATAATCTCTTTTAAAAATTTATTTATATTCTATATGTTTGATTGTGAAGTCTTTTTAGAATTAGGATAAAAAATATTTAAAAAAAAGGTCTAAATAGTTGTGAGGAACGTAAAGATGTGTTAAATTTGCAACCGCAAAACAAGACACGTTTCTTTGAGCTTGGAGGGGTGCCAGAGTGGTAATGGAGCAGTTTGCTAAACTGTCATCGAGCAATCGGTGCCAGGGTTCGAGTCCCTGTCCCTCCGCTTTATATTTTTTTCGGGGTGTAGCGTAGCTCGGTTATCGCGCCTGCTTTGGGAGCAGGAGGCCGCAGGTTCGAATCCTGCCACCCCGACTAGTTTTTTACATGAGCAATGGAGGCATAGCTCAGCTGGATAGAGCACCTGCCTTCTAAGCAGGCGGTCGAAGGTTCGAATCCTTCTGCCTTCACAAAAACCCTTATAAACGTTTGATTTATAAGGGTTTTTTATTTCTGGTTGCCAGTTTAGTTGCCTTTTGTACATGTTGATAACTTTTTACTAGACAAAAAGCCCCGATAACATTTTAGTTTATCGGGGCTTTTTTGATTAATCTGTAAAATCAATTATTATTGCGTCGGGCGGTGTATCTTCTCGGCTGTTGTTTCTGATTACGCTCATTCCGCTGTAATGTTTTTTTGATTTGGTAACCAAAAGATATGAAAAAAAGGGCTTACTGTTAAAAGTGGCCCTTTGTCTTGAATTTATTTAGTCGGTTAGTAGTAAAAAAAAATGGAAACTCAAAAAACGTACAGCTGCCCAATGCATCCAGAAGTTACGTTGGATAAACCCGGAAAATGTCCCAAATGCGGAATGAATTTAGTGGAGAAAAAAGAGTAAAAATTCTATTAGCAACTAACGGTTCAAAATAAAGTAGTACCCACAAAAGTAGTTACAGGTTCACCAAAAAACATAATACTTTATGGAACTTAAGAATCCAAAAATGATGTGATGTTGCTCCTGGTGTTCCATCATTTCGCTTGAGTTTTTAATACCACATTAAACAGTATCTGTTGATTGGTTGACAGAAAACATCACAATCTAAAAATCCGAAAAATTGATGCGCCATCATCAAAATTGGCTTAGAAGTTTTGGGGAGTTAAGATTTACTTAATATTTTTTTTAAAATTATTGGTAATCAATAAAATTTATTACTTTTACAATCTTGAAGAAAATAATTACCATATCATTCCTTTTTGTTTTTTTGTGTGCTAACACAGAGATGGGGCAATTATTGAAATTACCGAACTTACTACAACACTTTTCAAATCATCAAAAGGATTACAGTAACCAGAATATTTCATTACTTGATTTCATAGCAATTCATTACAATGATACTCAGCATCATTCTAATCAGGAAAAAGACAACCATCAAAGTTTACCTTTTAAGACTATTAACCAATCTGTTAATACAGCCCTTGCATTTGAAAACCAAACAGAGTTTTCCTTTCGCAAACCAAATACTATTTCTGTAAATAGTACTGTCCCGTTTCCTCCAGAATTTTACAATTCCGATGTTTTTGCATGCATCTGGCTTCCACCCAAATTGAGTTAAATTAATTTTTCAATGCTTAATTAATAATATTGTGAATATTTCTAATTAGGTATTAAAAAGTACTTTGCTATATACTTATAGCGAATGTTTCTTTGTATCAATTTCACTACTATTTTGTATTAAAAAATAAGTTTTTTAGTGAGTTAATGCATCCGAATAACTAGAATCCTTTTTTAGTTGCATACGCTATGAATTGACTTTTTAGTAATGTCGAAGACATGCTCAATTATTCTTAACACTACAACATCTATAATGAAAACAATTAAATCCATTGCAGTTGCGATACTGATAACTATTGCAGGCACAACAATTTCTAATGCACAAGTAAACGAAAAACAATCCAAAACGCCGCACGGTGGAATAATACAAAATTCAGGCGACTACAAAATTGAAAGGGTCGAAAGAGAAAACAATATTAGTTTTTACGTACTGAATGCGAAAGGAAAAACGGTTTCAAATAAAAAAATTACTGGCTTGGCTGTTTTTGAATTTTTTAATAAAACAAAAGCAACGAATCCAGTTTTTTTAGACACCAACAATGCTTTATTTGTACAAGTTCCTAAAGCAAGCATATATGCTTATTGTACCATCACATTACTTGTCAATGGAAAAACAATCTCTTCCAAATTTAAAAATAGCCAAGTTTCTGAACAAGATATTAATCATGGACACCAACATTAATTTTATTATTCTTTATAAACCCAATTAAAATTACAATTATGAAAAATTTTTTAATCGTAGCGACTATCGCAATCGGAATGTTAACTTCTTGCAACAACAAAGCAAATAACGAAACTGAAAACACTGAAAGTCAATCTACTGAAACAGTAGAACAAGTTCAAGTGATCACAGATTCTACGGATCAAGTAGGTACGGACAGTATTAATCAAGTGGAGCAAGATAAAGTTGATGCGGCTCATGGTCACACGCATTAGTATAATTTAACAGGCTGCTTCTCTTGCGAAAATTTCAGGAGAGAAGTAGTTTTTAAAAGAAAAATAAAATTATGAATTCAAAAAAAATAATATTTCTTGTTATACTTTTTTTTGTCGGCATCACAGGCGTTTTTGCTCATGGTGTAGATGAAAATACGCAAACTTTTTTGTCAGGAAATGATGGCGTTGCTTTTGGCCCATTTCTCTATATTGGTGCAAAACACATGCTTACGGGTTACGATCATCTGCTTTTTTTAGTTGGCGTTATCTTTTTCCTTTATCGTCCGAAAGAAGTGCTACTTTATGTAAGTTTCTTTACAATTGGTCATAGCGCAACATTATTGTTTGGAGTTATGAGTACTATATCAATTAATTCGTATTTAATTGATGCCATTATCGCACTGTCAATAGTGTATAAAGGTTTTGATAATTTAGGTGGTTTCAAGAAATTTTTCGGAAGGCAACCCAATACAAAAGCAGCTGTTTTGATTTTCGGATTATTTCATGGTTTCGGGCTTGCCAGCAAATTGCAAGATTTCAAATTTGAAAAAGAAGGATTGTTTACCAATCTGCTTGGATTCAATATTGGTGTCGAAATAGGTCAGTTCATAGCATTGACTTTTGTGCTAATCTTGATTACTTTATGGCGCAGACATTCCAGCTTTATGAAATTTTCAACAATAACAAATACGCTGCTTATGGCTGCTGGATTTGTATTAATAGGATATCAGTTAACGGGTTATTTTACATCTTAAAAATTAAAAAATGTCAGAAATAAATCATCAAATAGTAAATAAAAAACAAATTATCAAAGCAGTTATCTTCGCGTTACTACTTTCTGTACTAATTTTAGTAAGCGCAGTTTTACCTGCCGAATATGGAATGGATCCAATAGGAACAGGCAAACTGTTCGGGTTTAGTAAGCTTTATGTACCAGGGGATGCTGATGATGGATTAGCTACAATAACAGGAAAAACATTCCCATTAATTAAAATGGAAAAAGCAGGTTCTGGACCTGAAGTAGAAAGACCAATCGAAGCAAATAATCCTGCACCTGAAAAACAATATGCAGAAAGAGAAGACACGGTTGAAGTAATCGTACCGGCAGGAAAAGGAATTGAATATAAAATTTATATGCTGAAATATGGCAAAATGAAATACGAATGGACGACTAATAAAGGAATTGTTTATTTTGATTTTCACGGGGAAGTAAAACAAGCTAAAGAAACGAATGACGTTTATTTTGAAAGTTACACGCTTGCCTATTCCAATAATATGGTTGGAACTTTTTATGCTCCGTATGAAGGAAAACACGGTTGGTTTTTCAGAAATAATGAAAAGACAGCCATTACAGTTACAATAAAATTAAAAGGTCAGTATTCAATATAAGTAGTGAACATTCCTTAATATAACAAATTATGCTAAATAAAATTATTGAGTTTTCAATCAAAAACAAACTCATTATTGGACTGTTTATTTTAGCTCTCATCGGATATGGGAGTTATCAATTTACTAAATTACCAATTGATGCCGTTCCTGATATTACAGATAATCAAGTCCAGGTAATTACTTCAGCGCCATCACTGGGTGCGACCGATATTGAAAGACTGATTACTTTTCCAATAGAACAAGCCAATAGTAATATTCCTGGACTGAAAGAAATTCGTAGTTTTTCTCGTTTTGGTTTATCAGTGGTTACCATTGTTTTTAATGATGCAACCGATGTGTACTGGGCAAGACAGCAAGTAACAGAACGATTAAGTGCTGTTAAAGACCAAATTCCCACCGGTATTGGAGATCCAGTTCTTGCACCGGTGACAACAGGACTAGGCGAAATTTATCAATATGCGGTACGAACCAAACCCGGTTATGAAAAAAAATACGATATCACGGAGTTAAGAACCATTCAAGATTGGATTGTTCGCCGGCAGTTATTGAGCGTTGAAGGTGTGGCGGAAGTGAGCAGTTTTGGTGGAAAATTGAAACAATTTGAAATAGCCGTTGACCCAAATAAATTGCAATCCTATAATATCACTATTACAGATGTTTTCACTGCTTTAGAAAAAAACAATCAAAATACGGGTGGTGCTTACATTGAAAAAGGGCCTAAAGTTTTATACATCCGCAGTGAGGGATTAATTAATACTATCGAAAACATAAAAGATATTGCTATTAAAAACACTAATAGCGGTAGTCCTTTGTTTATTCGTGATGTAGCTGAAGTTCGCATTGGTAGTGCTATCCGTTACGGAGCAATGACATTTCACAAAAAAGAGGTTCAATCTGGTGAAGTTTCGGGTGCAGTAGTAATGATGTTAAAAGGAGCCAACAGTAATGTGGTTATTAAAAACATTAAGGATCGTATTGCACAAATTGAAAAAACATTACCCGAAGGTGTTATACTGGAACCTTTTCTAGACCGCACCAAAATGGTAAATAATTCTATTTCGACGGTCGAAAAAAATTTATTAGAAGGTGCATTAATAGTTCTCTTTGTTCTTATTTTCTTTTTAGGAAACATACGAGCAGGATTAATTGTGGCGTCAGTTATCCCTTTGGCAATGTTGATAGCGGTCATATTGATGAACATATTTGGGGTGAGCGGTAATTTAATGAGTTTAGGGGCATTAGATTTTGGATTGATTGTAGATGGTGCTGTTATTATTGTTGAAGCGTGTTTGTTTAGTTTGCACAGCAGGAAAACTGCTCAAATTTCACAACAAGAAATGGACAACACCGTACTAAAAACGTCAATAAAAATGCGTAATGTTTCCGTTTTTGGGGAATTGATTATATTGATTGTGTACATTCCCATTTTTACGTTGCGCGGTATTGAAGGGAAAATGTTTTTACCAATGGCACAAACCATTGCATTTGCTCTGTTTGGTGCTTTTATATTGTCGTTGACGTATGTTCCGATGATGACCGCTCTATTTTTAAATAAAAATATATCCCACAAAAAAACTTTTTCAGATATAATGATGGAAAAATTAGAAAATTTCTATCAACCCATTTTGAATAAAGCATTGGGAATTCCAAGAACAATTATTGCTGTAACATTAGGATTGTTTGTTTTAGCGCTGATTACACTTTCGTTTATGGGTGGTGAATTTATGCCCTCGTTAGAAGAAGGAGATTTTGCAGTAGAAACTAGGGTTTTGCCGGGAAGTAATTTGCAAACTTCAATGACAGCTATTTCACAAGGTGCAAAAATATTAATAGAAAAATTTCCCGAAGTGGAGAAAATTGTCGGCAAAACAGGAAGTAGCGAAGTACCTACCGATCCAATGCCAATTGATGCAAGCGATATGATGATCATTTTAAAGAACAAAAGCGAATGGACTTCTGCCACAACTTTTGACGAATTATCAGAAAAAATGGCAAAGGAATTGGAAGCTGTTCCTGGGGTTTCCTTTGGTTTTCAATATCCGGTACAAATGCGTTTTAATGAATTGATGACCGGTGCTAGGCAAGATGTGGTCTGTAAAATATTTGGAGAAAATTTAGACACATTGGCGTTATACGCCAATAAGTTAGGTAAAATTGTAAGTACCGTAGAAGGAACTTCCGATCTTTATGTAGAAACCGTTACCGGAATGCCTCAAGTAGTAATTGATTATAATAGAGCTTCCATTGCACAATACGGATTGAACATTCAGGATATCAATCGAATTGTAAACACCGCATTTGCAGGACAAAGCACAGGAGTTGTTTACGAAGGTGAAAAACGATTTGATTTAGTAGTTCGCTTAGAAGGCGAAAAACGGCAGGATTTGGCAGATGTTCAAAATTTATTAATTCCAACCTCAACTGGTTTGCAAATTCCTTTATCTCAATTGGCAAAAGTTGAAATTACCGAAGGTCCAAATCAGATACAAAGAGAAGACGCCAAACGAAGAATTGTAGTTGGTTTTAATGTTCGAGGCCGGGATGTACAAAGTATTGTAAAAGAACTGCAAGGTAAAGTCGAAGCTCAAATAAAATTTCCCGCTGGCTACTACCCTACTTATGGCGGTGCTTTTGAAAACTTAAACGAAGCCAAAAATCGTTTGATGATTGCAGTTCCTGTTTCATTACTATTAATATTTATTTTGCTCTATTTTGCGTTCAATTCCGTAAGACAAGGACTGTTGATTTATTCGGCAATTCCACTATCGGCAATTGGAGGTATTTTCTTTTTAGCATTGCGAGGAATGCCGTTTAGCATCAGTGCCGGAGTTGGTTTTATAGCCTTATTTGGTGTAGCGGTTCTGAATGGATTGGTGTTAATTGCAGAATTCAACAGCATTCGAAAATCAGGTGAAACCGATTTAAAAGCGATTGTTTTGCAAGGAACTAGAATACGATTACGCCCCGTTTTAATGACTGCATTTGTAGCATCATTAGGGTTTTTACCCATGGCATTAAGCAATGGTTCTGGTGCAGAAGTACAAAAACCATTGGCAACTGTTGTCATCGGAGGTCTGTTGGTTGCAACATTTTTAACTCTATTTGTTTTACCAATTTTATATATCATGTTTGAAAAAGGAATTAAATTAAAACCAAAAAAGATAAAATCAATTACGACTATCCTGGTATTGGGATTGTTCTTTTCTTTTCAAAGTACCAATGCTCAGGAAAAAATTTCAATAGAGCGCGCGATTGAAACAGCTCTTTTAAACAATATTAAAATTAAAAATGAAAAACTGAATTCAGAGTACTTGCAAATAATGGAAAACACAAGTTATGATATTTCCAACACGGGAATTATAAGCGAATATGGTCAGTTTAACAGCATTGTAAATGATGTGAAAATTGGTGTTTCGCAAAGCATAAAATTCCCAACCGTTTATAAAAGACAGAAACAACTTTTAATAGAAGAAGCCAAAAAAGGACAATGGAACGAAGCTTTGCAAAGAAAGCAATTGACCAGACAGGTAACAATCGTGTTTTACGAAATGATGTATCTAAAAGAAAAGGAAAAGCTGTTGCTAAAAAGCGATAGTATATATTCTGATTTTTTAAGGATCTCAACGCTTCGGTTTGATAAAGGCGAAAGCAATATATTAGAAAAAGCAACCGCTGAAAACCAATCCGGACAAATAAAAATTCAACTTTTGGAATTACAAAGTGATTACAAAATAATTCAATCACAATTCAAGTATTTACTTAATACAGATAAAGACTTTGTCCCAGTTTCAAATAAATTTAAAATGGATTTCATCAAAAATTCAGATACAAATGCTATTAGCAATCAACCCAGTGTGAAATTATTTGAGCAAGAAGTGAATAGCAGTAAAGCAGAAGTTTCACTTGAAAAATCTAAAAAATTACCGGAATTAATTGGTGGTATTTATTACCAGACTTTCAAAACAAATACTGTATTTCAAGACAGTAATAATGGTGTTTACGGACAATTAGGAGTGGCGCTTCCATTATTTAATACAGCAATAAATAACAGGAAAAAGGCTTTAGAGATAAATACGCAAATAGCCGAAAATAATTTAAATAATGAAAAACTAAAACTGGAAAGCAAGAATCAGGAATTAGTCCAGGAATATAAAAAACACAAAGAAACTATCGCCTATTACGAGAGTCAAGCTTTAAAAAATGTTGATTTAGTAACTAAAGCTGCTAATGATAAATTTATCAATGGTGACATTAATTATATGGAATGGGTAATGCTTATTAATCAAGGTACCGAAATTCAAAGCAGATACATCGAAGCAGTTAAAAAATTAAACACAGCTGTAATTGAAATCAATGCTTTAACTAATTAAAATAGTTTAATTATGAAAGGAGCATGATCGTAATTAGGGTCGCCAGCGCCAATGATGATATGCGAATTACATATGACTGGACTTGCTAACTTTACCCGCATAAAAAGTTAAGAATAAAAACCTTAATTTTAAATTATGAAAAAGAATCGAAAATTCACAAATACCAAAATAAAAATACTATCATGATTAAAAATACAATTATTACAATATTGGCAATAGTATTCCTTTCTTCCTGTGGAGATAAGAAAATGGAAAGCGAAACAGAAGCTAATCCAACTATCGAAAACACGACAACTCTTACCGATGCACAAATAAAAAATGCAGGTATTGAAACTGGAAAAATCACACAAAAACAAATTTCATCTACCTTAAAATTAAATGGTAAAATAGATGTGCCGCCGCAAAGCTTAGTTTCCATTAGTGTTCAAATGGGCGGTTATTTAAAATACACCAAATTGTTAGAAGGAATGCATGTTACCAAAGGGCAGGTTTTGTGCGTTGTAGAAGACCAACAATACATTCAACTGCAGGAAGATTACCTTTTGGCGAAAGCAAAAATTGGGTATGCAAAAGCCGAATTTGAAAGACAAAAAGAACTCAACCAAAGCAAAGCCAGCAGCGATAAAGTGTATCAACAAGCACAATCAGAATACAACTCACTATTTGTAATGGTGCAATCGTATGGCGAGAAATTAAAATTTGCGGGGATAAATCCGAATAATGTTTCAACAAAGAACATTTCAAAAAGCATCAATGTATACTCGCCAATAAGTGGTTATGTAGCTAAGGTAAATGTAAATATTGGCAAGTATGTAAACCCGAGCGATGTTTTATTCGAGATTGTAAATCCATCGGATATTCATTTGGCCTTAACCGTATTTGAAAAAGACATCAATAAATTGGATATTGGTCAATCGGTATTGGCTTATACTAATACCAATCCCGAGAAAAAATATCCTTGCCAAATTATTTTGATAGGTAAAGATTTTTCAGAAAACCGCAGCACTGAAATACACTGCCATTTTATAAATTATGATAAAACACTTTTACCGGGCATGTATATGAATGCCGAAATAGAATTAAAAAGTCAGCAATCAAATGTACTGCCATCTGATGCTATTGTAAATTATGAAAATAAGAATTATATCTTTATTGCCAAACAAAATAAACAATTTGAAATGAAAGAAGTCACAATAGGAGCGACAGAAAATGAATTCACTGAAATTCTTTCAGACGATTTAAAAGAGGCAACTATTGTGATTAAAGGTTCTTATTCCCTTTTGATGAAAATGAAAAATGTAGAAGAATAAAAAACATAAATTTACAGTAATGACAGAAAATAATTTTTAAAATCAACCACGCTGTCATATTTAGGTAGTTGCATTAGTTGTCAGAATTTTATAAGTGAATAACTCAGTTAAATTTATAAAAAACAATTTAATACCTAAATTCAAATTTCATTCAAAATTGAATTGTTAATTTGCAATATGAAAATTCTAATCATCGAAGACGAAATCGATATTGCTAATAGCATAAAAAGTTATCTAAAAACAAATGATATTCATTGCGAAACCGCAAGCACGTATCAAACGGCTTTAGACAAAATTATTATGTATGATTATGATTGTATTTTAGTAGATCTAATGCTTCCGGGTGGTGATGGATTTAGCATTTTGAAGAAATTGAAAATACTAAACAAATCAGAGGGGATTATTATAATTTCGGCTAAAGAAACGTTAGAGACCAAAATCGAGGGATTCAATCTTGGAGCAGATGATTATTTGACGAAACCCTTTCATCTTTCAGAGTTGTTGGTCAGAATTCAGGCCTTGGTTAGAAGAAAAAAATACGACGGAAACAATAAAATTGAATTCAATGAAATAGAAATTGATACTTTAGCAAAATCGGTAAAAATTGGAGAGAAGAAAATAGAATGCACCAAGAAAGAAATTGATTTATTATTGTTTTTAATTGGAAATAAAAACAAGGTTTTGTCTAAAAGCGCCATAGCTGAACACCTTTCGGGTGATATGGCGGACATGCTGGACAATCATGATTTTGTTTATGCCCACATCAAGAATTTGAAAAAAAAGCTAAACGATGCCGGAAGCAATGATTACATAAAATCAGTTTACGGAATTGGTTACAAATGGAACAATGAATAAAAAATTATTACATACTACTCTAAAATATTATGTTTTATTTTCTTTAATTGTGATGCTTTCAGCAGCTCCATTATTCTTTTATATAACTCAATTACTGTATCTACATGAAACAGATGAAGCCTTGCTACTTCAAAAAGAGGAATTCGAGTTATTGTATGCGCCGCAATTACAAGACAAGGATGTTGCAGTTTGGAATAAATGGAATAGGGATATAAAAGTAGAGAAAGTTCAGAAAATAATTCCTAGAGACACACTATTCAGCAATAGTTATTATAATAATTTGGAGAAAGAAAAGGAACCCTATCGGGTGCTAAATGCTCCAGTTACAATTAATAATAAACACTACCTTTTTACTGCCAGAATAAACCTAGTTGACAATAAGGATTTTATTGTCAGTATTTTAATGGTGTTTACCATCATTATTTTAATTCTTTTATTTGGATTATTTATCATTACTAAAAGGCTATCTCTTAGGCTTTGGAAACCATTTTATGACACTCTCGAGCAAATTGAGAAATTTGAAATCGATAAAAGTTCCCATCCAAAATTAGTTGTAAATACTATTGAGGAATTCAATCGACTCAATCAGGCAATAAATAAATTGATTGAAAAAAACACACGCATTTATAAAAGCCAAAAAGAATTTATTGAGAACGCAGCACACGAATTGCAAACACCAATTGCTATTTTTAAAGGAAAATTGGAAACATTATTGCAAAGAGACGATGTATCGGAAGAACAATTTGAAATACTGGATAAATTAAATGATACAACAACAAGGCTAAACCGATTAAATAAAAACCTGTTGCTTTTATCAAAAATAGAAAACAAACAATATAACATTCCTGAAGAGGTTCTTTTGAATGAGGTTATCACAAATCAATTAGATTTTTTTAAAGAACAGGCATTAGCAAAAAATATTAAGATAAATACTGCTTTAGAATCGAATACATTTGTTAAAACGAATCTGTTTTTGTCTGAAATTTTGATCAGTAATTTGTTTCTGAATGCAATTAATCATAATGTTGCTAATGGAAGCATCAATGTTGTATTGCATAAGAATGCTTTAGTTTTTTCCAATACGGGTATATTAAAATCGCTCGAAACAGATAAATTATTTGAACGTTTTTCTAAAGTAAATCCATCCTCGAAAGGGAACGGTTTGGGTTTATCAATAATTAATAAAATTGTAGAGAACAACAATTGGGAAGTTATTTATAGTTACAAAGATAAGTTACACATTTTCGAAATTCAATTCTAAAATTCAATATTTCTTCAAACTCCAATCGCAATTTTGTCGTTTAAATAAAGAATAAAAATTAAGATATGCCAATAAAAACAATATTATTAGTATCATTTCTAATACTATCAATTTCAGATTTATTAGGACAAAACAAAGCGGTCACACTATCCGGAATTACAAAAGATAAAACATCAAAAGAGACTTTGCTTTATGTAAATGTACTCTTGAAAAACACAAAGGATAACGTTTTGATTACGGGAACTGTTACCAATGAAGAGGGTAGGTTTTCATTTTCGAATGTAGTTCCTGGAAATTACTTTCTAGAGTTTACACTTGATGGATACAAAACAAAAAACCAACCTATTTATGTAGGTTCACTTTCTGAATTTCTAGATGAGGGAAGCATTGAATTGGAAGATAATGCTACTATTTTAAATGAAGTTGTGGTCGTTTCAAAGGAAGAACTTATTAATCAGAAAATGGACAAAAAAACCTTCTCTGTGGCAGATAATATCAGTCAGAGTGGTGGTTCTGTTTTACAAACAATGCAAAATTTGCCTGGTGTTTCCGTGCAAGACGGGAAAGTACAAATTAGAGGCAATGATAAAGTCACCGTTTTAATTGACGGAAAACAAACCGCATTAACAGGGTTTGGAAACCAATCGGGCTTAGATAATATACCCGCATCTGCGATAGAAAAAATTGAAATCATTAACAATCCTTCTGCAAAATACGATGCCAACGGAAACGCTGGAATTATCAATATTATTTACAAGAAAAACAAAAAAGAGGGATTCAACGGAAAAGTGGGTTTTACCTCTGGATTGGGTGCGCTGTGGGAAAGAAAAGAAAATTTACCAACTATTCGTCCGCAATACTCATTAACACCAAAAATTAATCCGACGTTATCACTTAATTATCGTAAAAACAAAATCAATGCTTTTTTTCAGGGTGATTATCTTTATACAGAAACACTCAATAAAAATGAGTTTGTAACGCGAACCTACACTGATGGAACTATTATTAATCAACAAACCAAAAGAAATCGGAATACGCACTTTACTACTTTAAAAACTGGAATTGACTGGAATATTAATGACCGAAATTCATTAACCGTTTCTGGTCTGTTTGGAACCGAAAAAATCATTGACAATGGAGATCAGCCCTTTTTCAATGAAAATTATTCGGAACGATTGCGACTTTGGCAATTTTTGGAAGATGAATTAAAAACCACCGCTATGGCTACTGCGGCATACCAGCACAAGTTTAAAGAAGCAGGACGGTTATTAAATATTGGTTTAAATTATACTTTTCACAGAGAGGATGAAAAATATTTTTTTGACAATATTTTGCCAACCTACACCGGAAAAGATGCTTTCAAATTGTTATCAGAGGAGAAAGTAGCCGACTTTAATATTGATTATATCAAACCCTTAAAATACGGTAGATTTGAAACCGGTTTTAAATTCAGAAAAAGGGATATTCCAACTAATATGCAGTTCTTTCCCGGCGCAAATTCTCCCATAGATAGCGGTGCTGGCGGTCAAGCAACTTACAAAGAAATTATTCCGGCCGTGTACGGAAATTATATTTTTGAAAACAATAAAATTGAGGTAGAACTGGGTTTGCGAGTAGAATATGTCGATTTGCAATACAATATCAATCCGGATCATAATACCTATAAAAGTGACGGGTACAACTACACCCAACCTTTTCCAAATGTGCGATTGGCATACAAAATTGATGACAGCAATAAAATATCATTATTTTACAATCGTAGAGTAGACAGGCCAAATGAAGTCGATATTAGAATATTTCCAAAATACGATGATGCAGAAATAATAAAGGTTGGGAATCCTGCACTTCGTCCGCAGTTCACCAATTTGTTAGAACTGGGTTATAAAACGAACTTAAAAAAAGGATATTTCTATTCGGCAGTGTACCACCGTTTTGCAAATGCTACCATTACTCGAATAGCATCGACAGTTCCAGACAGCAATTTAATCTATGCTATTTTCCAAAATGCAAATAAAAGTTTCAATACAGGGATTGAAATGATCTTTTCACAAGAGATTGCAAAATGGTACTCGTTTAACTTCAACTTAATTGCGTATCACAATCAAATTAATGCTTTTGCTGTTGAAAATAAATATCCAATTCCCAATACTTTTTCGGCAGAGAAGCAAGACATTTTTTCTGGAAATATTAAATGGAACAATATCTTGCACTTATCCAAAAAAGTGGATGCTCAAGTAACCGCTATATATTTGGCGCCAGATATTATTCCGCAAGGAAAAATTGCTTCTCGATTTTCAATTGATTTAGGGATTAAAAAATCAGTCCAAAATGGCAAAGGAGAATTCTTTCTAAATGCAACCGACATTTTAAATACATTAGTAATCAGGAAACAAATTCAAGGTCTGAATTTTAATTATAACAGCACTGACTATAATGAAACACAGGTAGTTCGATTAGGTTATAATTATAAATTTTAACTCAAATAAGAAAATTACCGGAAATCCCGATTGTATTTTAGATAATGAGAATTTGTGCAACTACTTTAGAGAAACAGCTGAAAACTTACTTTTAATGGCATTAAATATTGGTTATGCGTTGGCTAACTAATTTTTGCTGTTAAGCCGTTAAAA
Organism: Flavobacterium bomense; assembly: GCF_003970355.1. Taxonomy (NCBI): domain Bacteria; kingdom Pseudomonadati; phylum Bacteroidota; class Flavobacteriia; order Flavobacteriales; family Flavobacteriaceae; genus Flavobacterium; species Flavobacterium bomense. The sequence continues at coordinate 49,148 of NZ_RYDJ01000007.1, forward strand.
TGGTAAGTCAATAGATTCTGGATTAATAAAATCTTTGGTATACGGATTTTCAAGAAAGCTAAGTGGCGGCATTTGAAATTTAAGAATATCCTCTTTTTCAATACCGTAAACCTGCCAATAATTGGATAGCAATTGGGCATATATATCCTCATCCCAAAATCCGAAATGAGGTTGCTTACCAGCCGTTTCAACTTCTATAGCAATCCCATTGTCTTGGTTTTCAATTTTGTATTCAGGTTTGTACTGTAATATATAATCTGAATAATGAAACCTAGCGTACAACTCTTCAAACTGGATGGGATGTAAAACATGACCTTCCATTTTATCGAGAATCTCTTTTTGCTTCTCCCCAATTACGCCGTTATCTTGTAAACATGCAATAAAACCAAATTCATTGACTCCAAATGAGAACATTAAATTAACTGCATCGTTGCGATAGCTAAAAATATCGGCAGAATATTTAAGTGGAAATACGGCGATGCTCCATGGTTTTTTTCCAACGAAGGAAATCGGTTCTATTAAGGATTGTAGCATTAAATGGAAGTAACCAAAGCGTTTCCTGAGAGTGACGGAAATCTCAAAATCTTCACCTTGCCTTAGCAGCCTGTCTCTTTCATAAAGCATTTCGTAGTATAGCATACCATAGACCATTCTGCCTGTCCATTGAAAAAGCAACTCTTGATCGAGTGACGCCATGCCTTCAAAACCTTTTTTATACGCAGCCTCAACTTTTACATCCAGCTCCTCAAAAGCTGTTTTCACTTCGGAAGAACACGGTAATTTAAGATCTGAATAATTATAAGATTTGGTTTTATCCATCATCTCAATTCTTTCATTACCTAATTTAAAATGATCCATCAGCCATACTGGAAAAACGGTCATGTTTTCATTTGTCAAAGCTCCTGAAAGGAAGCAAAAATGTTCGTCAAAATTTAAATCCTTAAAAGGATTAAAAAGCGTATGTGTCATCAATATTCAGAAATATTAAGTTTTAATTTTTTTCCAAATGTAGCCATAAATTATTATTTTCTTTGCCTAATTTATTATAGAATGAAAAATCTCAAATTTTGGACAGTACCGTAAAACCTTCGTTTAAATGCAGGTTTTAACAATGTTGATTATTACGACCCAGAGTTTTCAGTCCAGCTTTTCCTAAAATAGGTAAGGCTGCAATATATCCATTTTGAAATCCAAATCACACTCCTTCATATATTTTTTGTTTATACCAAAAAATGGATGAATATTCAAATAAAGTAGCTATTCTTATGTTGCCTATATATCTAAATAAACTCATATTTATAGTCACGTAATATTATTATACTTTTTAGTATAAATTAATTTATACTTTTTAGTACATAATAAATAACTTCGTTTATCTTTGCAGAGAAGATTTAAATTTAATAGCTAAAATCATGAGCAAAGAAGCGTCCACAGCAACTCTTGAAGATTACACCAAGAGTGATTACAAATATGGATTTACCAGTAATATTGATACTGAACTTATTCCAAAAGGTTTAAATGAAGATACTATTCGATTAATATCTTTTAAAAAAGAGGAGCCGCAATGGCTACTTGACTGGCGTTTAGAAGCATTTAGGCATTGGGAGACCCTGACAGAACCCAAATGGCCGAATGTGAAATATCCACCAGTAAATTATCAGGACATCATTTATTATGCTGCTCCAAAACAAAAAAAAATACTCAACAGCTTGGATGAGGCAGATCCTGAATTATTGAAAACGTTTGAGAAATTAGGTATTTCAATAGGAGAACAAAAACGATTAACAGGTGTTGCCGTTGATATCGTAATTGACAGTGTATCAGTGATAACTACCTTCAAAGAAGAATTATCCAAATTAGGAATTATCTTTTGCTCGTTTGGTGATGCCGTAAAAGAACATCCTGAGCTAATAAAAAAATATTTAGGAATGGTTGTTCCTTCTACTGATAATTTTTATGCTGCACTTAATTCCGCCGTGTTCACAGATGGTTCGTTTTGTTACATTCCAAAAGGGGTTAGGTGTCCGATGGAACTTTCAACTTACTTCCGTATCAATGCCGAGGGATCAGGCCAATTTGAAAGAACATTAATTGTGGCCGAAGCAGGCAGTTATGTTAGCTATTTGGAAGGATGCACTGCTCCTACAAGAGATGAAAATCAATTGCATGCTGCAGTGGTTGAACTCATAGCGTTTGACGATGCTCAAATCAAATATTCCACTATCCAAAACTGGTATCCGGGAGATAAAGACGGAAAAGGAGGCATTTATAACTTCGTAACTAAAAGAGGATTGTGCGCAGGTGTAAGATCAAAAATCAGTTGGACACAAGTAGAAGCAGGTTCTTCCATTACTTGGAAATATCCAAGTTGCATTTTAAAAGGTGACTATTCAACGGGTGAGTTTTATTCTGTTGCAGTTACAAATAATTTACAACAAGCGGATACAGGAACTAAGATGTGGCATATTGGTAAAAACACCAGCAGTACTATTATTTCCAAAGGTATCTCAGCAGGTCAAAGCAATAACTCGTACAGAGGTTTGGTTAAAGTAGGAAAAAATGCGGAAAATGCCAAGAATTTTTCACAATGTGATTCCTTATTAATGGGAGATAAATGTGGTGCGCATACTTTTCCTTATCTCGAAATTGACAATGATACAGCTCAAATTGAACACGAAGCCACAACTTCTAAAGTAGGTGAAGATCAACTTTATTACTGTATGCAAAGAGGATTAAAAATGGAGGATGCCATTAATCTTATTGTTAATGGGTATTGCAAGGATGTGTTTAAAGAATTACCAATGGAATTTGCAGTGGAAGCACAAAAATTGCTTGCTGTAAGTTTAGAAGGTAGTGTTGGATAAAATAATTAAATAAAAAAACAGAACTCATGTTAATAATAAAAAATTTACACGCAGAAATTGAAGGAAAAAAAATATTGAATGGTATTAACCTTCAAATAAATGCTGGCGAAGTACACGCTATAATGGGACCAAACGGTGGTGGTAAAAGTACGCTGGCACACGTTTTAGCAGGTCGAGAAGGGTATGAAATCACTGAGGGTAGTATTACCTATATGGGGAAAGACCTCCTCGAATTATCAGTAGATGAACGTGCCAAGGAAGGTATATTTCAGGCATTTCAATACCCGATAGAAATACCGGGTGTAAGCACTGCAAACTTTCTTAAACATACCATTAATGCTGTTAGAAAACATCAAGAAAAGACGGATTTGAGTGCAACCGAAATGCTAAAATATATTAAAGAGAAGGCAAAAATGGTGGAGATGGAAGATGGTTTTTTAAGCCGTTCTCTAAATCAGGGATTTTCGGGCGGAGAAAAAAAGCGCAATGAAATTTTACAAATGGCTGTTTTAGAACCAAGACTTGCCGTGTTGGATGAAACTGATTCAGGGCTTGATATTGATGCGCTTAAAATAGTTGCCAATGGTGTTAATCAACTAAAAACAAAGGACAATGCTTTTATAGTAATTACACACTACCAACGTTTACTCGATTACATTATCCCTGATTTTGTGCATGTGTTATACAATGGACAAATCGTTAAATCGGGCGACAAAAATTTAGCATTACAGCTGGAAGAAAAGGGTTACGACTGGATTAAAGAAGAAGTAGCAACATTAACAATATCTTAAAAAGATAAGCATGAAAATTCAAAATACACCAGATAAAAATGATAACAGGGGGAAGTTTATTGAACTATTCCGTCTTTATGAAAATTCATTAAATGGACAGAAAAATAATGTAATGCATAGTCTCCAGAAAGTTGCTATTCAACGATTTGGCAATAACGTAGATTTTCCAACCAGAAGAAATGAGGATTGGAAATATACCAATGTTGCCGAGTTACTTCAGCCAACATACCAGCAGCCAAAACTGGTTGACATTACAACAGAAGATATTAAGCCTTTTCTTTTTGAAGGGTTGGATGCATACCTGCTAGTTTTTGTGAACGGTAAATACAATAAATTACTTTCATCAAAAGATGAATTATCGCAAAAAATCATAGTGCAGGATATTCCTTCTAGTTTGAGAGAAGATAGGCTTACAAAAGAAACGGTTTCTGAATACCTGTCGAAATGGGCAATTAAAGAAATGAATTCCTTCGTTGTATTAAATACTGCCTTCGCTCACAATGGAATTTATATTTATGTGCCTGATGGATTAGTGCTGGATCGCCCTGTTCATATACTAAATATAGCACATACAGAAGAAGAGCCAACAGTTATCAGTCCGCAAAAAATAATCGTAGCCGGAGAAAATAGTAAATTAACGGTTATTGAAACGTATCATCATCTCACTAATTCCCAACAAACGTATTTCACGAATACGGTTACACAGTTGGTTCTAAAAAGAAATGCGATTGTTGATCATTATAGAATTCAAGATGAAGGTGAGAATGCATTTTTTATCAATAATACAGAAGTTGAGCAGATGCGTGATAGTACCTACAGCTCTTATGTAGTTGATTTGGGCGGAAAATTAGTAAGGAACAACCTAAGCTCCATTTTAAAGGATAGTGGAACAATGACTAATTTTTATGGACTTTATGTTGGTATAAATAAGCAGCATATAGACAACCAAACTTTTATAGACCATGCGTATCCGAATTGTAACAGCAACGAATTGTACAAAGGAATTCTTGCAGATAAAGCTAAAGGAGTATTTAATGGTAAAATAATAGTACGACCCGATGCTCAAAAAACAAATGCTTTTCAGAAAAACCATAGCCTTGTATTATCAAAAACCGCCTCGATGAATAGCAAACCCCAGTTGGAAATTTTTGCGGATGATGTTAAATGCAGTCACGGGGCAACCATTGGACAATTAAATAAAGAGGCATTATATTATATGCGTTCCAGAGGCTTATCTGAAAAAGAAGCTATATCAGTTTTAAAACAAGCTTTTTTAACAGAAATAACGGAGTTAATTAAAATTGAACCTGTAAGGGGAAAAGTAGAACAGCTTCTTGTTGATAAATTTAAGCAATTTACGGAAACAAACAATTAACTATTAAATTGATAAATGACATGCCTGAAATAACTAAAGAGGATATTCTAAAAATACTGACTAACGTCGTTGAGCCTGACCTCAAGAGAAGTATTGTTGAATTAGGATTAGTGAATGATATTCATGTTGAAGGGAACATCATCAGCTTTATCGTTAAGATTAGCAGCCCTACTATGAATAGTAAAAAGATAGTAAAAGAGGCTTGTATGGATAGCCTTTTGCAAGCATTAGGTACGGATATTAAGGTGGATATAGATATGCAAGCTCTACCTGGTTTTAAGGATAGAGCTCCTGAACTTAGAACAATATTGCCTGGTGTTAAACATATTATTGCTATTGCCTCCGGGAAAGGTGGTGTAGGTAAATCTACCGTTTCCGCCAATCTTGCAGTGGGATTAAGCCAATTAGGTGCAAAAGTGGGCTTATTAGATGCCGATATTTATGGGCCATCAATGCCACTCATGTTTGACTTAGTGAATAGAAAGCCTGAAGTTTCAAATGATTCTGGTCGAAATCTAATAGAACCAATTGTATCTCATGGAGTAGGAGTTTTATCTATTGGTTTTTTTACGGAAGCATCGCAGGCACTTCCATGGCGTGGACCTATGGTTTCCAAAGCCCTTATTCAATTATTTCAGGATGCAGATTGGGGTAATTTAGATTATCTGCTTGTGGATCTTCCGCCAGGCACAGGTGATATTCATCTTACGCTGGTAGATAAAATTCCGCTTACAGGTGCTATTGTAGTTAGTACACCACAAGAAGTAGCTTTGGCTGATGCCAGAAAAGGTATCGATATGTTCAGGATGCCAATGGTTAATGTTCCGGTGCTTGGATTGGTTGAAAATATGGCATACTATATATCGGAAGGTAATCCTGATAAAAAAGAGTACATATTTGGAAAGGATGGTGCAAAAAAATTGGCGGAAGAAATGAATGTTCCATTATTGGGTCAAATCCCTTTAATAACAAGAATACGGGAGGCAGGAGATGTTGGAGCGCCAGCAGCATTAAATGAAAATACGATTGAAAGCAAAATATTTAAAGACTTAGCCCTAAAAGTAATGGGATGCGTAAAAGACATTAAAGCTGTAAAGACTAACAACTAACAATTAAAAAATGGAAATAGCAGCGAAAATAGCATTGGAAATAAAAGTCATAGAGGTTCTAACAACCTGTTTCGACCCAGAAATACCTACCAATATTTATGATTTAGGATTGGTATATGGAATCAACATTGATGATGAAGCCAATGTGCATACCATAATGACACTAACCTCCCCTTCATGTCCGGTAGCGGGAACACTTCCTCCAGAAGTGGAAGAAAAGATTAGGAATATTCCTGGAGTTAGCAGCTCTAATGTAGAAGTAACTTGGGATCCCGCTTGGTCAAAAGACATGATGAGCGAGACGGCTAAATTTGAAACTGGAATGATGTAAATTAAACAATAACAAAATTAATCATTAAAAAAATGGAACAATCTAATTTAACCAAAATCACGCAACAACCCAGCTATGATGCCGTTTATGTTCAGCCCATGAGAGAGGAACTAACAGCTGTAGGTTGCAAAGAATTATTAACCCCTGAAGATGTAGATAAGGCATTAGACAGAAATGATGACAAAACGATACTTGTTGTAATCAACTCTGTATGCGGTTGTTCGGCAGGTAGTGGACGACCAGGAGTAATGATGGCGTTGCAAAACAGTAGTATCCCTGATGAGCTTTACACGCTGTTTGGTGGAATGGAAAAAGATGCAATTGACTGGTACAGGAATAAATATCTTGCAAATCATCAAACTTCCTCACCCCACATTGCCCTTTTTAGAAATGGTGAGCCAGTGGCGATTTTTAAACGATCCGACATTGACGGACATACAGCAGAAAGTATTGCCAGCCAATTGGTAGTTATTTTTAACAACGAATGCAGTAATACAGGGCCGTCAATTTCTGCAAAAGATTTTGAAAATATTACTCAAGGCAAATACGGTTGTTATACTGATTTAGGTAAGGATAAAAACTAAATAGTTTGTGTCTATTTAGTTTGTGTTTATGGTTTATAATAAATTTGCAATAGTAAGCTACTTTTTTATTTGCGAACTTTGTCTGTAATAGTAAATTAAATACACAAACTAATTAAATAATACAATTATGAAAATAACAGCTCAGGTAGAATATGGATTAAGAATAATGGTAAGGATAACCCGATGCACAGATGAGAAAGGACTAAGCATTCGTCAGCTAAGTGAAGCAGAAGGATTATCTATTAACTATGTTGCTAAATTAACCCGACTACTTCGCATAAAGGGATTAATTAACAGTACAAGAGGCCACATGGGCGGATATGTACTCGCAAAACCTGCTGCTTCCATAACAATAAATGATACATTGAAAGCTTTGGGTGGAAGGTTTTTCGATAAAAAATTCTGTGATAGTCATGCAGGAATACTTGCGTTATGCACTAATTCTGTAGATTGTTCCATCCGTTCGCTTTGGTCAATGATGCAGGCTACACTGGATAAATTACTAGATAAGGTAACTATGGCAGACATGATGAAAAATGAAAAAGATGTTTCTGGAGTGTTACAAAATATTATAGAAGGAAGCGCTAAATAAATTATTAAATTAAATCTTGATTACTAAAATTCATTACTATGGCAATAATGATAACAGAGGAGTGTATAAATTGTGGAGCATGCGAGCCTGAATGCCCCAATAATGCAATTTATGAAGGTGGTGATGAATGGAGATATGCAGACGGCACCGCACTCAAAGGCTTTTACACAGGACAAAATTCAGGTAATACCGTTGATGTTGATACTCCCAATACGCCTGTTTCTATGGATTTTTATTATATCGTAACTGATAAATGTACCGAGTGTGTCGGTTTTCATGATGAACCACAATGTGCCGCAGTTTGTCCGGTAGATTGCTGCGTAGATGATCCGGATTACAGAGAAACAATAGAAGAATTACTACACAAAAAAGAATTTATGCATCTTATATGATAACTGCACTTACAAAAATACAAATAGAAAAAACAGGTCAATTTAATGGACACGGAGGTGCTATTTACACATTAGAATTTGCTCATGAAGCTCATCTTTTTTACTCTGGCAGCAGTGATAACCTTGTGGTAGAATGGAATATGAAAGACCAGGAACAAAACAAAGTTGTTGCGAAATTACCTGCCAAAGCCATGGCATTGAAATATGTTCCCGATAGAAATATATTACTTATCGGTCAGTCATTAGGAGGTATTCATGTTATTGACTTAAAAGAAAATAAGGAAATAAAACTATTACAGCTTCATAAGGAATACATTTTTGATATCCAATATTTACCAGAAACAGAATGCTTTTGGGTTTTAGCTGGTGACGGTACACTTTCAGTTTGGTCAATCAATGATTTCTCATTGATAACAGCTCTAAAACTTTGTGATAAAAATATCCGTAGCATCGATTTTAATATTATTTTGAAAGAAGCAGCTATTGGATGCGGTGATGGGTCTATTCGAATTTTTGATTTTGAAACCTATGAAGAAAAGAAAATCCTTAAGGGGCATCTTGATGATTTTTCGGTAAATACAGTACGCTATCATCCAAACGGGAAATACCTTTTGTCTGGTTCTAGAGATGCCTATTTGAATGTATGGGATATTGAAAACAATTATGCGTTGATCCATCATATTCCTGCCCATAATTACGCTATTTACAGCATCGTTTTCAGTCCTGATAAAAAGTTTTTTGCTACGGGTAGCAGAGATAAAACAATTAAAATATGGGATGCAGAAAACTTTGAACTACCCTATCGAATAGATAAGTCTCAACACGGAGGCCATACCCATTCGGTAAATAAACTTTTATGGAGTGATTTTAATAATTATTTGATTTCAACTGGTGATGATAAAACTATCATGCTATGGGGAATTATAATACCAATGTAATAAAATAAAAAATTAATATTGGTTAAAATTTAGATTATGTCAGAAATAATTGAAGAAGAAAGTAAATATACTAAAAAACCAGATTGGCTTCGTGTAAAACTACCCACAGGAAAAGAATATGCCGAAGTAAGACAAATAGTATCCGAACATAAACTACATACGATATGTGAAAGCGGCAGTTGTCCTAACATGGGCGAATGTTGGGGAAATGGAACGGCTACCTTTATGATATTGGGGAATACCTGTACAAGATCCTGCGGATTTTGTAATGTACATACTGGTAAACCTCTGCCTGCTGATCCGGAGGAACCTAAAATGGTGGCCGAATCTATTCGCCTAATGAAGTTGAAACATGCCGTAATAACTTCGGTTGATAGAGATGACTTGAAAGATGGTGGTTCTATGATATGGGAAGAAACCGTAAATGAAGTAAGAAAAGCATGCCCGGGAATTACCATGGAAACGCTTATTGGGGATTTTCAGGGTAAATGGGAAAATCTCCAACGAATTATTAATGCGCATCCCGAAATAGTTTCACATAATCTTGAAACCGTACGCAGATTAACGAAAGAAGTTAGGGTACAGGCAAAGTATGACAGAAGCCTAGAGGTTCTCAAAAGATTAAAGGAAGCAGGGATGAAAACTAAATCAGGTATCATGTTGGGTTTAGGTGAAACAGAAGAAGAAATATATGAAACTATGGACGACTTGAGAAGCGTTGGTGTTGATATATTAACTATTGGCCAGTATATGCAGCCTACTAAAAACCATTTACTCGTTATAGAATTTATTAAGCCAGAAATATTTGCAAAGTATAAAGAAATAGGCATGAACAAGGGTTTTCGTTTTGTTGAAAGCGGACCATTAATAAGATCATCTTATCATGCAGAAAGACACTTGTTTTAATAAATAAAATAGATTTAATATTTACGCTCACAAAAATAATTATGGCTAAAACAAAAATTACAGTAAACAATAATGGTTCCCTGAGAATAGAAAATGACTTTGAGATTGTAGATAAAAATGGGAATGTATATGATTTAGCAGGACGAGAGATGCTTTCACTTTGCCGTTGTGGTCTTTCTAAAAATAAACCTTTTTGTGATGGTGCTCATAACGGGTACTTTGAACATGAGGCTGTTGCATTTGGATTGCCTCCAAAAAAATAATATATTAAACAAACATCATGTTCGACGTTGCTATTAATTTGATAATTCTTTCCAAAAACTTCCTGCATTTTTGTATGAACATGTTGCGCTTACCCCATTAAAAGATCCTACTCTTATTCATGTAACGGTGTTAAAAAAAGAACTTGGTCTTGATTCACTTAGTGATTCCATTTTACAAAAATGGTTAAATCAAGATTAGTAATGAGCAGAGAATTGCTACCCGTTATACCGGTCATCAATTTGGGAGCTATGCCGGACAGTTAGGCGATGGCAGGGCAATTTCCTAGTGCGAAATTTTAACTTCTGATGGAAAGCGATGGGAAATACAAACTAAAGGATCAGGCAAAACTTCTTTTTCCAGAATGGGAGATGGCAAAGCCGTAATTCGTTCATCAGTCAGAGAATATCTTTGCTCAGAAACCATGTACGGTTTAGGAATTCCTGCCTCAAGAGTGATACTATGGCTTTCACTTTATGACCAAAGATTGAAAAGAGAATTATCTGACGAAATGAAACGCCAGATGGAAATGAAACGCGTAAATCCAAAGTATGTATTAAGAAATTATATTGCTCAGGAAATAATTGAGGAGGTAGAAAAAGGAGGGAATGAAAAATTAAAAAAATGGTTAGAAATTTTGTATTCGCCATTTGCCGAACATCCAGAATATGAATCGTATTCAAAACCAACGCCTACAGAAAAGAAAATTATAGTGTTTCCTGTTCATCTTAAGTTCTTGCAAAAAAATAAAATAGTGTAAAATAATTTAAAACATAAAAACATGTCAGAACATAAAGTTTATTTAAACTGGAAAAACAAAGAAGATGATTTATCATACAAAACGTATGACCGCAGTCACTTGTGGAAATTTGAAGGAGAAACTTTAATAAAAGCTTCTGCTGCTCCAGATTATCTGGGTAGGTCAGAGTTGGTGAACCCGGAAGAAGCCTTTGCCGCATCGTTTGCAAGTTGTCACATGCTCACATTTCTCGCTATAGCTTCCATGAAAAAATATACGGTGGCAATGTATGAAGATAATGCAATAGCCATACTGGGTAAAAATGAGAAATTAAAAATGGCGGTAACAACCGTGTATCTAAGGCCGAACATCAGCTTTAAAGGAGATAATATACCCGATAAAACAATAATTAATGCAATGCACCACCGTGCTCACCGGGAATGTTTTATAGCCAATTCGGTTTTAACAGAGATAATTGTTGAACCGGTTTATTAAAGTAATTGAGCAAAGGTGAATTAATTTTAGATAAAAAATTAAAGTTTAATATGCTCAGCAAAAGGAACAAAACAGTATATATTGACAAACATGAAAAAGGAATTTATACAATAGCTATGGATACTACTACAAAACACAAAAATGATGTACCATCCCTAATCAGTGGTTATAGTCAATTAAATATATATGATTGGCTTGCCGATATACCATTGCCACCCAATCAACAAACATTCAACATTGTTGAAGTAAAATTTAAAGGAGGACGTAAAGATTTTTATTTGAAGCATGAAAATATATCTCTTAAACAAACAGATATAGTAGTTGTTGAAACCATTGGAGGACACGATACAGGTCATGTTTCATTAACAGGAGAACTGGTTAGGTTGCAATTAAAAAAACACAATATCCAGACGGAAGAAGTCATTAAAAAAATCTATAGAAAGGCAACATCAGCGGATATTGAAAAATGGAAAACAGCGAAGGGTTTGGAATCTGAAACGATGTATAAAGCCCGAATTTTAGCTAAAGATTTGGACTTGAAGATGAAAATATGTGATGTTGATTATCAAGGGGATAAGTCAAGTGCCACCTTCTATTATACCGCTGAAGGACGGGTAGATTTCCGGGAACTAATTCTGGTAATGGCTACAGCGTTTCATATCAAAATAGTAATGCGTCAGATTAGCCTGTTCGAGGAAGCCGCCCGTTTAGGTGGTATCGGTACTTGTGGAAGAGAGTTTTGTCATACTGCCTGGTTAACAGATTTTAATACTAGGGCTACATTATACGGCAGGAATAAAGATAAACAATGGACTGAATTCAAATGTTGCTTAATAGAAGATCGAGAAAACAACAAATCTTCTTTGAAGGACAATGATCTCAATAGAATAAAAACGCTTAAAGGTATCGCCAGCCGTCAAAAAACAGATATTGAAAAAAATATAATGTGGTTTAGTTACCCGAATGAAGATGATTTAATACCTATAAAAATCTCAAGGGTTAAAGAAATTCAAACACTAATTAAAGAAGGCATGATTCTGAAAGATTTAAAGGAAGAGATAGAAATCATAATTGAGGAACCGGCTATTGATAACTTCTTGGGTTATGTAAATGTTGTAGGTCAAGATAGTCTAACAAGATTCGAAAAAAAAAGAACAAATAAACATATAAAAAGGAATAAATGAAACTGCCAAAAAACTTAGAAAAAATAATTCTTTTTGATGTTCATAAAATCCGAAAAGATTTCCCTATCCTTTCAAGGATGGTGAATAATAAGCCATTGATTTATTTTGATAACGGTGCTACTACACAGAAACCGCAACAAGTGATTGATGCCCTCATAAAATATTACACGGTGCAGAACGCTAACATTCACCGTGGAGTTCATCGAATGAGTCAGGATGTAACTGATGAATATGAGAATGCCCGAATTACTGTTCAAAAACATATAGGTGCTAAACAGGAACACGAAATAATTTTTACAAGCGGAACTACTGATAGCATCAACTTTATAGCCACTGCGTTTGGGAAAAAGTATGTGAATGCTGGCGACGAGATTGTTGTTAGTGAGATGGAGCATCACAGTAATATTCTTCCTTGGCAACAGTTATGCGAAGAAAAAAATGCAGTACTTAAAGTTATCCCAATCACTGATAGCGGAGAATTGTGTATGGACGAATATAAAAAACTACTTTCTGCAAAAACAAAACTGATCGCCATTACACACGTATCAAACACACTTGGTACGGTAAATCCCGTAAAAGAGATGATTGCTATCGCTCACTCGAAAAATATTCCTGTGCTTGTGGATGGAGCCCAATCAATCCCTCATATAAAAGTGGATGTGCAAGATTTAGATGCAGATTTTTATTGCTTTAGCGGGCACAAAGTTTATGCTCCCACAGGAGTAGGAATACTTTATGGTAAAGAAGAATGGCTTAATAAACTCCCGAATTATCAAGTAGGTGGAGGAACTATTAAAACAGTTTCATTCGATAAATCAGAATACGCAGAATCGCCTCTTCGATTTGAGGCAGGCACTCCGAATATAGAAGGAGGAATTGGTCTTGCAGTGGCACTGGACTACATCAACGTACTCGGTCTTGAAAATATTGCTACTTATGAACACGAACTGCTTGGGTATGCTACAGAAAAACTTTCAGCGATTGATAATTTGCGAATTATCGGCACGGCAAAAGAAAAAGCAAGTGTAATTTCGTTTGTTGTGGATGGGATCCATCCGCTTGACTTAGGCATGCTCCTGGATGCGCAGGGAATAGCAGTACGAACAGGGCACCACTGTACGCAACCACTAATGGCACATTATCAAATTCCGGGGACTGTGCGTGCAAGTTTTTCATTTTATAATACAAAGGAGGAAATAGATGTTTTTGCAAACGCAATTGTGAAATCAATTAAACGAATAAACCAAAAATGATAGAGATGAAAACAATAGAAAATATAGAGCAGGAACTCGTGGAAGAATTCTCGGAGTTTGAGGACCTGTTTGATAAATTCGGATACCTGATTGATTTAGGTAAAAATCTAAAACCATTAGACGTTTCATTGAAAACGGATAACTGTATGATAAAAGGATGCCAGGCACATGTGTGGTTATATAGTGAATTAAAAGATGGTAAAATTATTTTTTATGCAGATGCAAATGCCGATTATGCTAAAGGGCTTGTTGCCATGTTGATTCATGTACTTTCGGGGCATACACCTGATGAAATTATTAAAGCCCCGCTTAATTTTATTGAAAGGATAGGATTTAAAAGCATGCTTTCGATGAAACGTGCCGGAGGATTGGAGAGCATGATAAAGCAAATGAAACTTGATGCGGTGGTTTACAAAGCCAAGGATTGAGCTACTTTCTTAACCTAATAAAGAATTGAATTAAATCCTGAAATTATTGGAAACAAAAAGTTTTGTAGGAAGTATTGGTGTAGTATAATATTTTTCATCTTAGGGAAAAGGATAACCTTTTGTTGGAGTAGCTTTAGATACTTGGAATATGTGGACGGAATGACAAGATGGGGTAGGAGCTTCAAACCCAACATCAGGAACAACATACAATTTAGTGCAACAACCTTGGGTAAATAAAGGTTATTTATACAACATAACAAATAAATGTAATAACTATTGATAAAAAAGTGGAGAGCCAAACCCAGAATTTTGATTTGTTCTCTCCACCATCAGATACTAAATAAGGGCTTTGTTAATACCCTGCTGTCACTTGCTCACTATAGGTTTTATGAGGTACTGAGAGAGTTCTTCAAAACGTTGTTTTTTTATAGCATAGAACGGAAGGAGTTTTTGGTATTCCCTTACTTTATGGATTTCTTTTTGTTCATTTATTCTTATATCTTTCGGCAGTTTATCTAAAATATTATGATAAGCCCCAAGAAAGATTATACCCGTTTCATTTGGGCCGAGTGTTGCCGAAATCCTGCCAGCAATATACTCATCCCGTTGATTCAACAGTTTGGATCGGCTAATTTTAAACCTAATAATCCTGATCAGTTTCATGATTAATGGGCCGGAAGAGGGTATCAATTTTAGCATTTCCAATTCTTTTTTAACCATCGAAATATCCTCGGTTTGCACGATAATAGCTCCCCGTTTGACCAGTCTTGAAATAATTTCATAGTTCTTACTTCCTGCCTTTATGCTATCTTCCATGATTTTTATTGCGATCTCTCCATCCGCAACCATTCCATCCTGGTATATTTTTACAACTTTTCCGCCAAGCCCAATAGTATCACAATATTGGCTTATTATCTCCCAGTATTTGTTAACGGTATCAACATGTGTTTCCCAAAATTCTCTCCCAAATTCATCAATACCCTTCTGGGTTAGCTCGGCTGCCATGGATCCCATGTCGGCACTTGTATGAATGATGGGAACATATATTAGTGTCTTCATTGTGAAAGGTTTTTAGCTTTGATCTATACTCAACTCTTCACTAGCCAATTGGCATACGGTACTCAGAGTTTCCATAGCCTGTTCAATATCGGTAAAACTTCGGTTTTTAATCGCTGATTTCAACTCTTCAAGTGCATTTTCAATAGCAGCCTTTTTGTTACCTGGAATTGTATCCCCAAATTTCTTTAACTGTTTTTCCGTTTGGAAGATCTGAGTGTCGGCTTGATTGCTTTGAACCACCTTTTCTTTTGTCTCTCTATCCGAAACAGCGTGTTGCCTGGCTTCCTCCTTCATCCGGTGAATATCCTCATGCGAAAGTCCGGTAGAGGCCTCAATGCGAATCTGCTGCGATTTGTCAGTTAACTGATCTTTGGCAGTCACATGAAGAATGCCATTAGCATCAATATCAAAGGTAACTTCGATTTTAGGAATACCCCTATGGAAAGGCGGAATTCCATCAAAATGAAACCTCCCGATGCTCTTGTTATCGTTAGCCATTGGCCGTTCTCCTTGTAATATGTGTATTTCTACAGAGGGTTGGCTATCAGCAGCCGTAGAAAAGACTTCTGATTGCTGAGTAGGAATGGTTGTATTGGCTTCGATCAGCCGTGTCATCACACCACCCCGGGTTTCGATACCTAATGAAAGCGGTGTAACATCAAGTAGCAATACATCTTTTACTTCGCCAGCAAGAACTCCACCCTGGATGGCAGCGCCAATAGCGACAACTTCATCTGGGTTAACACCTTTGGAAGGTTCTTTCTCGAAAAAGTCACGCACAATTTTTTGAACAGCAGGTATTCTGGTTGATCCGCCAACGAGGATGATTTCATCTAAATCGGAGACCTTCAATCGGGCATTCTTAAGTGCCTGCTGACAAGATAGAATAGTTGACTGCAACAGGTTATCAACCAACTGTTCAAATTTGGCACGGGTAAGCTTCTTTACCAAGTGCTTGGGTATGCCTTGAACCAGCATAATATAGGGTAGGTTAATTTCAGTTTCCATCAATCCAGACAATTCGATCTTTGCGTTTTCGGCCGCCTCTTTCAACCGCAGAAGTACCATAGAATCTCTAAGGAGATCTATACCTTCGTCTTTTCTGAATTCATCAACCAACCAGTCAATGATCAGCTGATTAAAATCATCGCCACCAAGGTGAGTGTTCCCGTTGGTAGATTTCACTTCAAAAATACCATTTCCGAGTTCGAGTATCGAAATATCGAAAGTTCCGCCACCAAGGTCATATACTGCAACCTTAATATCTGTATGCCTTTTATCCAATCCATAGGCAAGAGCTGCCGCCGTAGGTTCGTTAATAATACGTCTGACTGTTAACCCTGCAATCTCACCAGCCTCTTTGGTTGCCTGCCGCTGTGAATCGCTGAAATAGGCAGGAACGGTAATCACCGCCTCCTTGATCTCTTGTCCAAGGTAGTCTTCAGCTGTTTTTTTCATTTTCTGAAGAATCATAGCCGAAATCTCCTGAGCCGAATACAGTTCCCCGGAAATGTTTACACGGGGTGTATTATTTTCGCCTTTTGAAACCTGATATGGCAATCTGCTAATCTCTTTCTCAACCAGATCGTATGATTCACCAATAAACCGTTTAATGGAAAAAATCGTGTTTACTGGATTGCTAATGGCCTGACGTTTTGCCGGGTCACCAACTTTACGCTCACCACTGTCAGTAAATCCTACTACAGAAGGCGTTGTTCTGTTACCTTCACTGTTAAGGATTACGACCGGTTCATTACCTTCCATAACAGCTATACAGGAATTTGTGGTTCCTAAATCTATACCTAAAATTTTACTCATTATATTACATTAAATTGCCTAATGGGCCAAGATTGATGTTTAAATCCCTGTCGGTAAGATTAAAGTGCTTTTTCAGCTCTTCCATTTTTAGTTCAAGTTTCATAAGGGTTTCACCAAGCCGTTCAATCTCATCTTCAGTCAATGATCCCCCGTCAACTCTGCGCATAGCTTGCTTTTCAACCAGTTTACGAATGAGTTCAACCAGGGTTAGTACCAGTTTTGCCAAGCCGGAATCAGCATTGTCTGGGCCTAGCTTTAGCCTGGATTCTTCATTGTTTGTTAGTTTCCCGATCTCCTCCGAAAGCTCATCAAGCGATCCGGTATTAAACAGTATTTTATTTTCACTTATCATACCGATTATTTTATGGCGATTTCAACAAAATTATACGGAGGCCAAGGTCCAGTCAGGACAAAGTTAAGCCTTGGATATTGGTTTTGCAAATCCCCAATTACATGAATTAGTCCATCTTTCCGCTCCATATCAAGTAAGAAAACGGCATCAATGATAGCTGTTGTTGTTATTGCCCTTTTTTTGAATTTATTGACGGTGTTTAACCGGAAAAGGTATCCAGTGATCATTTCAATGACCGAATTAACATAAGTTAGCATCAATTCCTCAAGCCTGTGCTCTTTAAGTTTTTTATCCAGATAATCCTTGTAAACTGAATTTTTGATTTCCGTCGCAGAATTCTCGGTTGTTTGGGTATCTGCCTCTGATTTTATCTTCAGTTCTGATTTTAATTTTTCGGAATCACAAAAAATCTTTAGCCCAAATTCATACTTATTTTCAACTTCCTGGAGATTTTGTTGAAATTCATGGTAGTTTCTTTCGAGCATTTTATTAATTAATTCGGCTGATTCCATTATTGAGCCATATCGCATGGGAAGAACTGTAAATTGTTGCGCAAGGTTTTCGATCACACCTGCATATTCAATAGCATTGGATCTATCTGCAATTAATTCAGCTCTTTTTACATCGCTTACTACAGCAGTAATTTCACCAAAAGAAACAGCACATAAGTCAGAACCAGAAATGCCCTTCATCCCAACCAGCAGAGCATTTAACTTCTCTGGATTTCTTTTTACGGATAATATGGAATAAATCATTTTTTTCATTTCTACAAAATTATTGGCTTTCCAGACTTTAACTGCTCCATGGTTTCAACAGAGCTTAGAAGCAATTTCACTCCTACATATACCAGGTCGATATCTGCTACTGAAATTATAATATCCCCACTGAGGATAACCCCTTTGTTCAATACTCTGTCAAGCAATTCAAGCATGGTAATGTCTTTAGACCGGTCGATTACATTATTGTGCATTATTGTTTTTCTTTAATGGAAATAAAACTAAATGGTGGCCAGGGACCGGTTGCTTCAATAATAAAGCCGGAATCCCCTTCTTTTTTTTTCAATGTTTCAACTGTACTTATAAAATCAGCAACTTTGTTTTTACTTACAAGAAAGGTGGTATTGAGGATCATGGTCTCTTCTCTTCCGGTAAACGCTTTCGGGAGTAGATTGTTGAGGCTGGTTGATTCGCTCAGTTTTTTAAATTCATCATAATATTTCTGTCCGTAGTTCTTACAAATCCTGTCCATCTCATTTTCGATTAGGTCAGTTTTTTTTCTTCCCAGCAAAAAGGCTTTCCCAGGCGAACTTTCCATAATCTGCTTTTCAAGCGCAGCAGCTTCCTCGCTTAATTCGTCAATTTGCTCGCACAGTGTTTTACGATCGCAATAAATTTTAATCGACCATTCTTCCTTTCCCTCGATATGATTGAAGCTTTCAATCAATGAGTCAGCGTAATCAATAATGAAGGTTTTCAAACTGGCTTTAGTATGATAGATGGTGCCAAATTTAAAAGGAATCACAGTACTCTGTTCCATAATCATGCTGATTACCCTGATATGATTCCGTGCGTTTAATTCCGCCCACTGAATATCTGATAAATTCTTTTTGAAATTTTCTTCAGAGAATTCACTTTTGGAAACATATTTAACGATCACGTGAAAATCATCGAACATAAGTGATTCCACTGTACTATACCCCATGCCCGGTATAAGCCGGGGAGGAGTACGTGATATGCAATAAACATATATCAGATCATTTATCATGACAGAAATTTGTTAATTAATATATTCGTCAGTGCTATCTATTCCTTCCAAGGAACCATGCCGTTCGAAGGATGTAATTTCAAGATTTTCATCCAGTTTGACCGCATAGAAAAGCCGCACTTTTTTTGACGGAAGATCCATTGATTTTAGAAATGAATCGTCTTCATATACCTCTGCCACAGCATTCCAGATTTCTTTCACTTTTTCAATTTTTATGACCGTTACATCATAACTTTTGATGTTCTCTCTCAGGAACTTAATCACTACTTTTTTAACTTCAATAATGTTGCTCATATTTTTCACTCCTTATTTATCTTTCCTTATATTTTCCAGTAATTTCAACAATTCATCTTCTCTTCTGTCATATTCTTCTTCATCAATTTCATCCAATTCAAATTTCAACTGTAGTCGCATCAGTTTTTCTTTGACGGAGCCTTCATCCGACGTTTCTTTCTCAACAATCTCATTGATTTTATTAGCGATAAAAACTACTCCTTTTAGGGGTGCTAACAGTATGCTATCGATTAAAAACATATTATATTCCTTTAGTGTTTATTACAAGGGTGACAAAATTATAGAGTGGTAATGTTCCTACATATTTGAAGATCATAAAGCGGCCAAATTTCTCCTCTAAATCATTCACAGCTTTATCAAATGCAGATTCAGCTAAGTTTTTAACAAGAAAGGCAACATTGATAATCATCATTTCTCCGTAGCTATCGTTTATTTTTACATCAACAGAAAGTGGATTTAAAATATCGAGAATGCTATTTTTGTAATTTTCCGTCTCCTTTTTGAGTGCTTCTGCTACCATTTCGCCTATTTTCATGCGCTGGTAATGGCTTTTATCGGCCGGAAGACTCATCAATTTTCCCCTGAGTAACCTAATTTCGTCATATTTTTCAATGATACTTTCATATATCACAGCTTCCTTTGTCAGTACTTTGAGACCCAGTTCTTTCTTGCCTTCCATTTTAGTAAGTAAGTCATCAAATTTTTTGTAATCTTTCTCAAGAATTCTCAGGATACCAGAGTCATCGTTATGTTCGGAAATAGTTGAAAACCGAACAGGAAGAACCGTAAATTGTTTCATAACCTCTTCAAGTACTCTTTCGTGAGTGATCATGTTTATTCTACGGACTTCGTATTCGATGATCGGCGAATTACTGACGATAGCACTAATATCTTTAAAATTTATCCCATAAACCAGGTCGGTCCGTTTACCCATACCAATCGGACCATAGTCTAATGGATCTGAATGCCTGATAATCCCATAAATATATTTTCCTTCTTTCGGTATATCAACTTCTTTTTCCATAAAATCCTTCAGATATGTTGTTACTATTTTATTAATTAATCTGCGTCATCAGCGTTTTGTTTTTCTATTACAATTCCCATTTCTCTGGAAATATTTTCAGGTCAATAAAATTATAAATAGGTAAGGCAGCTGTATATACAAAATCACTTCGGTCCTCGTATCTGGCACCAAGGTCGGCCATTATGTGGTCAAATTCGATCTCCCTGCCACTATTCACCAAGAATGCAGTATTCATAAACATGGCATCACCATTTGTTTTGTTATGTTTATACTCGAATGCTGATCTGCGCAAAGCATCGATAATCGTTTCAGTTTCCTCTACTTTTTTTTCAATCAGTGCATCTGCTACTAGATTTCCGGCATCTGCAATTTCCATGTTCTTCCTTTCCTGATCATGTAGTTTTTCAATTTCGGTCATTATTTTTTGTAGCTCAACGTGTTCCTTGTCGATCTCTTTGTATATCATTCGCATGTTTTTCCATGTTCCTCTCACATTAAGCTCCACTTTATTTTCAAACTGTTTGAGCAA
Source organism: Flavobacterium bomense (assembly GCF_003970355.1). Taxonomy (NCBI): domain Bacteria; kingdom Pseudomonadati; phylum Bacteroidota; class Flavobacteriia; order Flavobacteriales; family Flavobacteriaceae; genus Flavobacterium; species Flavobacterium bomense. Next base: position 70,230 of record NZ_RYDJ01000007.1, read on the forward strand.
TTCCATAAATTCGTTGTATCTCCGGTTAAGTAGATTTCGTATTTCGTTAGGAGTTGCCGCAATGGTGCCAAACCTAATGGGAAGTATGCTCTTAAATTCCTGCATCACCACTTCTATAACCTTTTGGTGTGCAAGCATGTTTTCTGGATTAGCCACTACCGTGTTAAGGGGATGATCACTCACCACCATACACAAGCCATCGAAACTGATAGTGGAGACTAGGTCGCCGCGTCCGCCTATTCCTATTGGACCCAGATTGATGTCGTAATCCGTTGCAATGATGCAATAAATATATTTCCCGTCACGTTGCATATTATTCCTTTATTTTTATCAAAATCAAATTTTCATTCACTTTTTGTTTTCCCTTAAAGGTTAAACTCTCTTTTGAAGATTGCCTTTCCGCTTCTGAATATTCGAGCAATGTATGATAGGCTTTATTAATCCTATTGAAATTTTCCTTATTATGATTATTCTGATTTGTATCGGGATGAAATTCTTTTGCTTTTTCTTGATATGCCCTTTTTATTTCAGAGTCAGAAGTTTCTATTGTTAAGCCAAGTTCTATTTTTGCCTGTGCCACATTCTCCTGATTTAATTCTTTAACTTCAATAGTATAAAAACTATAGCAGGGCAAGGGTCCAACCAATTTGAAGTTCAACAAGCCTTTGTATTCTTCATCAAGTTGGTCAATTATCTGTTCAAATTTTTCTTTTTTATTCCTGTTAATGAGAAAAGCAGAGTTGGTCACCATTTCGTCATTCATCACCTCATGTGATTTTATATCGAGACTGATTGATGACAGCGAATCCAAAATATTCGTTTCAACCTTTGTGTTTTTATCTTTTACTTTTTCCTGAACTAGCATCCCTATTTTTATCTGGTCGATTTGTGAAAGCGTATCTGTCTTTTTTAGAATATCATCTCTTATTGCGATGATCTCGGGGTGGTTTCCAATCTCTATGAGGGTATTAGAAAAATCAGCCCAAGTAACCACTAAGTCAATTTCTGTCAGGGTTTCAATTTTATTTAGGGTATCAATAACTAAATCATGGCCATTTGCAAGTATTTTAATAACCTCTTCCTTTGAGTTTACAATCGTACCGAGCCGCATAGGGATAAGCATGTTGAATCCTTTCTCCATGAGTTCTTCTATGGTTTTTTGATGATGAACCAGCAAGTATCCCAAGCTTTCCCTGTCTAAATAATCAATGTGTGCACTCTCCCTGTCGGAAACAATGGCAGATATATTTTGCAAGGGGATGGCATAAATCCCTGAATTTTCAAATGATTTAAATATATCCGTACTGTAAAAATTCGGCACTATTCCATAGATGTATATTCCTTTTGTTGTCATTTTATTAGTTTATTGGTTGATGGGTTTATTTGTTGATATTAACTAGTTTCCTTGACGTTTGCCAAACTTCCATATTTTCAAATGAATATTTCATAAACGCCTTAACTTATCAACCTTTCTATCAACCTTTTTTCGTTGAATTTTGTTGTAATACCAGCCCGATCGCTTCTTCGAAATGATTCTCCATGATGATGATTTCTCCGGTAACTTCCTTCGATTTTCCTTTGCTTTTATCAATCAATTCGCGAATAGCAAGCATGGCCGCTTTACGACAAATAAATTCGATATCTGATCCGGTGAGGCTTTCTGTTTTCAGGGCCAGTTTATTTAGGCTTACTTTTTTTCCAAGTGGTTTATTCCGGGTATGAATACCGAATATTTTTTCCCTTGTTTTTACATCTGGGAACGGCAATTCAAATATCAGATCGAACCGGCCACTTCTTAGCAAAGCTGGATCAATTAAATCGATTCTGTTGGTAGCGGCCAGCACAATCACTCCTTTCAGGTCTTCAATACCATCCATTTCGGTAAGGAACTGGCCAATCACTCTTTCGATTACCCCGGAACCTGAACCGTCACTACTGCGTCTGGGGGTTAGGCTATCTATTTCATCCAGAAACAAGATACAAGGCGATGCCTGTTTTGCCATCCTGAATAATTCTCTTACCCCTTTTTCCGATTCACCGATGTAGCGGCTTAAAATTTGTGGCCCTTTTACAGAGATAAAATTAACTCCGCTCTCGCTTGCCAGCGCTTTTGCCAGGTAGGTTTTACCTGTGCCAGGTTTCCCGTGAAGGATAATTCCCTTGGGAGGTTTGGTATCGGCTTTTTTAAACAGGTCGTCATATATCAGTGGCCACTCTACGGTTTCCTTTAAAGCCTCTTTTATTTCATCGAGGCCGCCAACATCATCCCATTTCACATTGGGTACCTCCACAAAAACCTCCCTTATGGCCGAAGGCTCTACTTCTTTCATTGCGTCAAAAAAGTTATCCATGGTTACTTCGAGCGACATCAAAAGTTCGTAAGGGATTTCGGCCATCTCGAAATCGATTTGTGGGAGTATTTTCCGCAAAGCAGTCATGGCGGCTTCCCTGGCTAAAGCTTCCAAATCAGCACCCACAAAACCATGGGTAATTTCTGCTAGTTTTTCCATATCTACATCCAGCGACAAAGGAATTCCCCTAGTATGGATGTGAAGAATTTCCAGCCTGCCTATTTTATCGGGAATAGAGATAGAAATTTCGCGATCAAAACGTCCCGGCCTTCTCAATGCCGGATCAATGGAATTAGGAATGTTGGTTGCGCCAATTACAATGACCTTCCCCCTTGATTCCAATCCGTCCATAAGTGATAATAGTTGGGCTACAACACGCTTTTCAACCTGTTTTTCGCCACCCATATCTTCCCGCTTGGGCGCAATAGCATCAATTTCATCAATAAAAATGATGGATGGTGCATGTGCCTGAGCCTCTTCAAAAATTTTCCTTATCCGGCCTTCACTTTCCCCATAAAATTTCCCCATGATCTCCGGACCGGAGATGTTGATAAAATAAGCATCTGTTTCATGAGCCACCGCTCTAACGATGAGCGTTTTCCCTGTTCCAGGAGGGCCATACAGAAATACACCTTTGGGAGCCTGAACACCAAGACGTTCAAAAATTTCAGGATACTTCAAGGGCAGTTCTATCATCTCCCGAATGCGCTGTACCTGATTTCCAAGTCCGCCGATGTCTTCGTACGAAACCTTACTTTTATTTTCTCCTTCTTGCTTGGTCAATTCAAGCTGAAACGTGGTATTTGGGTGTATCAGTACCACCCCATCAGGGTTGGTGCCGGTTACGGTATAATTAACCGCCCGGGAACCAAAAAGGGTGGCTCTCACTTTATCTCCTTTTGTTACCGAAAGACCATTGATGAGCGAACCAATATATTTTGCGTCATCGGCCTTAAATAAAGAACCAGAGTTTGTATCAGGTTTGAGTTTTATTTTTGAAGCCTGGCGGCAGGTAGTTTTAATGATCTTCACTTTTTCATCAATCCCAGCCTGAGCATTTTCTCTGGTAATGCCATCAATCTGAATAATACGTTTGTCCCTGTCTTCTGGAAAACAAGGCATAATCTTAACAGGCGTGGCACGTTTGCCTTCTATAACAATCACATCGCCACTTTCCAAACCCATCAACTTCATGTCTTTTGGGTCAATCCTAGCAATTGCCCTTCCAACATCCTTTACCGGGGCTTCTTTTACACGTAATATTATTTCGTCTTTCATTTTCGTTGATAAAAGGTTGGTGAAAAAGTTAATATGTTGGGTTATTTATTTGTTGATAGGTTTATTGATTTATAAGTTTATTTGCTCGATATTTACCAGTTTCATTGGCGTTTTCCAAACTTCAAAATTTTCAAAGGGACATTTCATAAACTCTTCAACCGCTTTATTAACTTGTCAATACTTGTCTCAATTTATCCAACGCTTCCAGTCCTTTAATTTCTTCAGCAAATTTTGGCACTTGAACTATATTTAAATTGCTAAACGTTTTTTTAATCTCTTGTAAATAAGGTAATTGATTAGCCTTTACTCTTTTGCAAAAATCACCATCATCCGAAACCATTACATTGTTCACGATAATCTGCCTCGCAATTATTCCGGATGCGCTAAGATCAGCAAGCAGTCTGTCTGTTTCCATGGTAGCCATCGCTTCGGGGATACATACAGGAATAAATTCACATTTGGTTTTATCCCGCAACAGGTTTTGGATTCTTTTTACTATTTTTTTCAGGCTGAATAACAATGCGTCCACCTCATCCTGTTGATAGGACCCCGAAAAACTGGTAACCATATAGCGGTATTTCCATCTCATTCTGGCTGCAACTTTTATCCAATCATCCAATAACTTTGGAGATGAAATCAATCGCAATGCATGCCCGGTGGGTGCTGTATCCACCACATATTTATCGTATCCACCTTCTTCAATAAAATCAATGATGGTTTTAAAACTCATCATCTCATCAATGCCGGGTATTGATAAGTCCAGCATTTCATCGATGTCCTCGCTGTCAAGATTTGTAGAGGTATCAAAAAGTTTTTTCAGCTCATTCCGGTGTTCTGTTTTAAAATTGGAAAGTGCTTTGTCGGCATCTACTTCAAGGGCCGACATGTTAGCTGTACCGTCAACATTTACTACTTTAAAACCAATTTCTTGTTCGAGACAATCCGATACGGAATGAGCCGGATCGGTAGATATAAGTAGCGTTTTAAAATTTTTAGATAATGCCAGGGCAGTAGCTATGGCACAAACACTTTTTCCAACACCACCTTTTCCTCCGAAAATAATGAGTTTTAAGTCCTTGTTTTCTAAGCACTCAAGTGCCATGATTTTATTTTTTAATATTGATTTCAAGGATACCGTTGATGAATTTGTGACTTAAATTTTCTTTAATGACTTTTACCGGAAGCAGTAATTCTTTTCGGTATGTTCGGCTTTTGCTGATCGCAGAAATTTCAAGAATGTCTTCCTTCAAGTCGATTATAAGGTCATTTTCCTCTATTCCAGGCATTTCGGCAATGACAACAATTTCATTCTCTTCATCAAAGATGTCTGTTATCGGTTCCCGCTCTTCATCTACTTTAGGCCCTTCGGGTGTTTTTTTTATGTTCCCGAAAGTTTCCACTTTTGGGGTACCACCACCTGCCGTGTTGATGGTAAAGCCATAAACGCCTTTCATGCCTTTTTTGATATGATCAAAATTGATCTCCCCTTCCTTACTTATTCCGGCCTTTTCTTCGAGCTTTCCCGCAAGGTCAACCAATTTTTCGATGCCTTTGAACAAACCGCCAAGCCCGAAAATTTCAAAATCAGCTTCGTCTCTTTTTCCTTTATTTTTATCGTTTTCCATTTTATTGATAATTTATTAGGTTCTGTAAATTATAATGGTTTACTAATAGCTTCAAGCTTTTCCAGACGAGCCTCTAAAGTTTCATGTTGTTGCATCAGCTCTTTTTCTCTAGCTTTAGTGGACAGGTAAGTATCTTCCTGCCACCAGTTGATACCCATCTCCATGGCCTTGTCAACTGAACAAACCAGTAGTCTGATTTTTATAGTAAGTAAATCAATATCAGCTATTTGTATCTTAATATCACCTGCTATTACAATCCCTTTATCGAGTACTCTTTCAAGAATATCAGCAAGGCCAGTCGCATTAATTGAATGGGTGGGTTGTGTTTGTGACATAATAAGCGTATTGTTTTTAATAGTCTATCGACATGGTTTTAAAATTCGGTTTCTCCTCATCTTTGTTTGTTTGATAGCTTTCTGTCCTATCTGGATTTTGGAGCAGTATAGATTGTCCATTATAAAACTCTTGAATTTCGTTTAGCCTAATTTGAATGATATTAAGTCTTCGCGAAATCAATATTTCTTCGCTTCGCAAACGAGTTCTTTCCTTTTCAAGCATATACATTTTTAAAAAATCAGAACCTTCATTATTTGAAATGGCTGATTTTTTTGTATTGTACATTGTTTTGATACTTCCAATCCCTTTTACTGCATTTGAAGTTGGCATAATATATTATATTAGTTGATGGGTAATTAGCAATTTTTTTCGATCAGTTCATTAACAATTAATCTAACCTTTTCCTGATTGGTTTTTGAGCCAACCCTGCTGGTTTCAGAAGTAAGTATATCCTGACATATTAATCTAAACATTTCGTTGTTTTTAGAAGGAGTTGCATTTATGGTTGCCAAAGTTTTTGCAATCATAATAGAGCCACGAACGGTTGGGTCAAATTCTGTTTTCCCAGATTCGCGTAAGCCTCTCACAATCTTTATGATTTTTTCAGCATCGTCCAATGTAAGGTTTGATTTAGCCCTGGTAATCTGTAACTCAGTTTCGTAATCAAAATGATCGAGATCCATGGTTACCATCCTGTCGCGCAATGCGTCCTGAGTCCGGTTAACACCCGCATATTCTTCAGGATTTGAAGTAAAGATGGCACGAAATTCTGGATGTACTTTCATATAATAATCCTCTTCTTTTCCTGCCGAGGTGCTCATCATTTTTTCCTGAAGGATGGGCAGTAATATATTATTTGCTTCGGCACGTGAGCGGGTAAATTCATCATAAATAAGTGTGAAACCATTTTTAACTGCTATTGTTAAACGATTATTCACCCATTTTTTTTCCATGTCTTCCTCAACTTTGTGAACACTATGTATAAATCTATCGTCTAATTTTTTAAATCTATATCCAGACTCGCTACCAACCAGATCGGATGTTTTATACTCCGCATCGCCATGAATAATGACTACTGGTCTTCCAATTTTACTTGCTAAATGCATAGCCACAGTTGTTTTTCCAGTTCCAGATGGGCCTCTAAAATGTACTGGAAATCCTGCTTTTATGTAGGTAAGACTACGCTCTGTAATATCTTTAATGTACGCTGTCTCAACAAAATCCGACATGGGCTTAGGTTCAAGGACCGTGTTAGTTTCATTGTTCATTATTTTATTCTCCATAATTTTCACCTTTATTATTTGATTAAAACTCCTGTTTAGGTAATTGTTCCAGAGTCAATTTCCAAATGTTCCTCGCCTCTTCAATGTCTTGTATCATTCTTGCCCTTGTTTTTACAAATTCTTCCTTGCGGGCATAATGCTTAGCCATGGCCTCTAATCTTTTCGTAAGACCTTTCCTTATTGTGTTGCTGGTATTGTTCATTATTAATTACCTTCATATCCTTTGCCTTTACAACGTGTACAAGGCAAGCCGTCATTTGATTTTCCTGTACCCTTACATTGCGAACATTTTGTATTGCTTTGGCAATAATTACTTCCCTTTCCACCACATACAATACAAGGGACTCTGGCTCCCAGCGGATTTTTACCTGTACCCGAACAAAAAACACAGGCTATTGCAGGATTCTCCACTTCAACCTGTCCAGTTCCTTTACAAACCTGACAACCCGACATTGGTGAGAGTAAATCATAAGGATCCTTTCCAAGACCATTACAAAAGGTGCAACTGATTGTTTTTGACATGGTTTTTATATCAATTATAAATTAAAAATGCTGAGTTGAAGAAAATGCCCCACAACTCTTGCTCAGTACAGGATATTATTTTATCGGGAAGTAAATATTTTCAACTTTTTGAACTTTCCCCTCATCTAATAAATTTTTAGCTACAAACCCAAGCTTCATGCGTGTTTCTCCCAGTGGCTCTTCCATTTCTGAAATTCTTACACCTTGTGGATGGTTGTTGATATAATCCGTTACTTTCTCTTCCAAAGTTATTGGGATTACTGCTTTGGTTTCCACTTTTTGCTGAACTTCAACCTGAATTACCTTTACTTCTTTAACTGGAGTTTCTATTTTAACTTCTTTTTTTTCAATTTTTTTAGCTACTTCCTTAGGCTGAGCAACAACTTTATTTCGTAATTGAGTAAGAATTTCCGACATTTTTTTCCATGATGCTGATGCATCACCTCTGTCTTTCGCATAATCACCAAGTAGCGCTTTAATTGCTTTTTTAAGGTTTTTTACATCATTTTGGATCCCTTTCATTACTACATCAAATTCCTTAAGCCTGGCTATTTCGCCGTTAGAAAGCAAATTATGAGTATATGTGAAAATCCTTAAAATCTCTCCATTTATACCTTTCATAAGGATGGAAAATTCTTCAAGCCTGTCCGTTTCGCTTTTCTCAAGCAAACTATGGGTATATGTAAAAATATCTGAAACTTCTGTATTTATGTTTTTCATAAGACTAGCAAATTCCTTGAGCCTTTCTGTTTCGTTAGTTTCAAGCAAATTATCCGTGTAAGTAAAAATCTCTGAAATCTTATTGTTGATACTTTTCATAAGAGCAACAAATTCTTTCATTCTATTTTTTTCACCCTCATTTAACCCTGCTCTTAGAGCTGTTGCCATATTCTTATTTTCTTTACTAATTTTTTTCAAGGAAATATCTGAATCTTTTAACCGTTTTTGTTCGTCCTTTTCAAGTTTTACTCTTAAAGCTACAGCATTGGCATTTAAAGCCACTGACATCTCTTGATGATCCTTTTGAAATCCATCAAGGGTTTTTTGTACTTCAATTACAAGCTCTTCATTTTCCTTGTTTCTTTTTTTGAATGAAGCAAGTATGTCTTCGCTTAAATTTTTCATTTCTGATGATAGTCTCATTTTTTATTTTTTAATTATTAATGAATATTTAATTCCCTATGGTTATTTACCCTATTGGATACTTGACATAAGGCCTTGATTCTCTTTAATTATTTGATCTTTAACTTTTTTTATATCCTTTACCAGAATATTATCGCCTTTTTTAAGTAAGTTTTCAAGGCATTCTATCATACTGTTATGTATTTTCTGAAAATTCAAGAATGTTTTCATTACCTTTTCCTTTCTCATTTCCTGTAGTTTGGGGATTTGAGAAAGCTGCTCTTTGATGATGCTTATTCTTTCCAGCGCATCTGGTGAGGTAATGTCTTTAAGACCTAACAGACCATTCTTAAGCGATTGGGCAGTTTCTTTCTGGGTTTCAACAAAATTCAAAAACTGGCTTTCGGCTTCGCTTCTCTTTTCATCGATTATATCAAAAATACACGACATTATTGTATTGTAATCTTTTTTTCGCAGGGAACCATTTTTTGCCAGAGTTTCGCTAAGTCTGGAATTTAATATCTCTATTTCCTTTGTAAGTTCGTTTAGAGAATTATTGACATTCCCGAACAAGGAATAAGATGATTCTGTAATATTTTCGGATGATTGAAAGACAGTTTGAATTTTTTGAATCCGGCTTTCATAAGATGTTATAATATTGTCGAAAAAACCATCTATATTTAATTCAGGTTGAGTATTCATTGTGGTTGAATAGGTTGATGAAAAATAGGGATTGATGAGTTTGAAATAGAAATTCTTGGTAAATCATGCTTCCGAGCATTAATCCGTAAGGATGATTTAGCAAGAACACCTATTTTTTAACTACAAATGCCTAAGCGGCTTTAGCAGTTAATCCAATTGCTTCTGCATACTTTAAGTATGTTTCAACTGAGGCAACAACGATTCTTGCTTCAATAGCAAGTAACTCAATACCTACCAACGAAACTCTTACCCAGGCATCAACTACAACACCCTTGTCCAAGATACGATCAATAACCTCTACGAGGCTAGATGATCCAATTGTTTTTTCTACTGCCATTTTTTATTAAATTAAGTTATTAATAAAACCGTGCTTTACAAATTAGAGGGACGGCTTACCTCTTGTCCTGAGCGTATTACAAGTAGTGTGCCGAAAAGTAAGTAAACAGGAATATTGCATTGTATTATACAGTACAGTATGCTGTAATTGAGGTATATAGGTGTTTATATAAGTAATAGGAACGATATATTGTTGCATATTATAATGTCAAACCTTCAGTAAAGACTGGGGTTGAGTTAAAAACAAACAAGACATTATTTCAATATCATTAATTAATTGTGATTTTTTATAAAAAAAATAAATTATATTAATATATTTTTTACGAAAAGATTAGTAAAAATGGATAATAATTGAAATTATCGCACACATGTGCGGAAATGGGAGAACTTCATCTGGTAGGCAGGCTCTCAACAAATGGTTAAGTGCAATTAACTTCGTCAGTTACATTATCCACAAAAAGGTTAACGAATTCAACTTACAAAACGGATAGGTAAATTTGTAAGTCCGAGACTTCCTGAGTCAAGGAGCATTCCTAACCCGACCGTCCTTCCCGAATCTGATAATGACATTGAGCCTTCCCGGACCTGATCTGAGATCTCCTGAATAGAACGATACTTTTTATATCAGAAGTATTGTTGGTTATCGTTTTTTACTCTTCGTTTTTATTAACAGATATATTGTACTTTTTCATTTTTCGCAAGAGAGCATCGCGGGTAATTCCCAGCATATCAGCTGCAGCCGTCTGATTGCATTTACAATTTTGTAGAGCTTTACGTACCATTTTAATTTCGTGGGTTCTCAGATTGACTGAATCAGAATGAGCTTCCGATGAGGATGTTTTTTGCGATTTTACAGGGAAGTCATTTATCCCGAGCAGGTTGCCTTTGCAAAGAATGAGGGCCCTTTCGGTCATATTTCTCAATTCTCTGACATTTCCAGGAAAATCATATTTCAGGAGCGCATCAAAAACCTCTTTGGAGATATGAATGTTTGGTTTTTTAAATTTCGTTGCATAGTCATCAACATAATGGATCAACAGAGGTTTGATATCTTCTGGCCTTTCCCTAAGGGGCGGAATATGTATATGCAGTGTATTGAGCCGGTGAAGCAGATCGAGCCTGAATTTTTTTTGCTCCACTTTTTTATAAATATCATGATTGGTGGCAGAAATAATCCGGAAGTCAGTATGTATCGGGTTTGTATCCCCCACCCGGGTGATTACCTTTTCTTCCGTGGCACGCAGAATTTTCGCCTGTAGGTTTAATGGCATATCTGCGATTTCGTCAAGAAATAGGGTACCGCCGTTACACACTTCAAAGTAACCCATTTTATCGGAGATGGCACCGGTAAACGATCCCTTTTTATGGCCAAAAAATTCGCTTTCCAAAAGTGATTTTGTAATGGCACTACTATTAACGGCACAAAAAACAGGATCCTTCTTTTCGCTCGAATAATGTATGATTCTGGCAATATTTTCTTTTCCGGTTCCACTTTCGCCGGTTATCAGCACATTAGCATCGGGATAATTTGCGGCGATGATGGCTTGTTCAAATACATTCAAAATCTGTGGGCTGACTCCGATAAACTGTCGGTTGATTTTATCTTCGAGGGTTTTGGATATTAATGAGTTCTTTTCTTCCATCTGCTTCAGCCTTCGTTGCATCTGAAGATATTTTCGGGTACGCTCAATCGCAATCTGAATGTCAATAAACCGGAAAGGTTTGCGCAAATAATCGAATGCCCCAAATCGCATGGCTTTGATCACCGTATCCATATCGCCATGAGCCGAAATGACGATGACTTCCATCTCAGCGTATTGGATTTTTACCTCTTTCAGAATATCAAGGCCATTCACACCAGGCAACCGCACGTCAAGGATTAAAAGATCAATTTTATTATTTTTTAATACTTTTTTCCCTTCTGCGGCTGTGTTGGCCTCATAAAATTCAAAGTCTGAATCCAGAAAAAAACCAATCAATTCTTCTGTGAATTGCTTCTCATCATCAATGATCAAGATTTTTATTTTCTCTTTTTTTTCCATTTTTACTTTTTCTTTTGAGTATCCAAAACTAGTTTTATTTTCGTTCCATAAAAATGATCGCTCGTTATGTCTATGGTTCCGTTCATTTCCTTGATTATCTGATAACAGATTGATAATCCAACTCCGGTTCCCTTTCCTTCATCTTTTGTAGTATAAAAAGGAAGTAAAATATTATTGATATCGTCATTTCCAATGCCAATACCATTATCTGTAACTTCTACGATTAGAAATTGATTCTGCTGATACGTTCTGATCCCAATGAGTGTTTCAAAATAATCTTCCTGTATGCTTTGCTTTTCTTCTATTGCATCTTTGGCATTGGCCAGCAGATTAATAATAACCTGCTCAAATTTGTAGGTATTGCCAACTATATGAGGAATTTGTTTATCAAGTTGGAGGTTCAGGTTGATTCCAAGGTGTTTCAACTGTTCTATTGATATAGTAACGGCATTTTCGATGCTTGAATTAATATCGAAAGCTGTCAATATGTAATCGCTGTCGTTTCTTGAAAATGCCCTGATATGATCTATAATGTTCCTGATCCGGATTATATTTTCAAAAATTTTGCTTGATTTATTTTCAAGGAATTCAATGTTGATAGTTTCGGTTTTGGCAGACTCAAATAAAATCTTATCCATTACCATAGAAATGATATTTAATGGCTGGTTGATCTCATGTGCAATACCTGTGGCCATTTCTCCAAGGTTGGCCATCCGGTCGGCATGAAGTTGTTTTGCCTCTATCTTCTTACGTTGTGAAATATCACGGATGATGATCATGAATGATAAGGACACCCCATCCGGGTCCTGTATTAAAGTGACACTCGTTTCACCGGCAAATAACGATTGATTTAGCTTTCTAATTTTTAATTCAATATTTTGTGATAGTCCTTCATTCATTGTCTTTTCAATGATTTTTCTTATCGTATTTTTTTCATCAAATGGAATGAATCGGAAAATTTTTTTGCCTACCAAATCATCTTTGGTATCGGTGCCAAATAATTCAAGCCCGATTTCAGAAACCTCAGTAATGACTCCTTTCATATTGATTAATAAAATACCATCGGGAGATGCATTTAGCAAGGTTTTGTATTTTCCTTCGCTTACTTCCAGCGCCTGCTTGGCCTGTATGTGATTGGTAATGTCATGGACAACAGTAAAACGGCATTTTTTATTCCGGATATATACATTATCTGCCGATAACAGCACATGCTTCACATCTCCATTCTTCGCTATCAGATTTGCTTCCAGGTTAGATATTTTTTGATTGGTATCTATCTTCAGGTATAGGGTATTTAGACTTTCAAGTGTTAAAATACCAAATTCCACAGGTGCTTTACCTATGACTTCATTTTTATCAAATCCGAGCAAATTGCAAAATGCGTCATTCACTTCAATATATTCTCCTGTAACCAAATCGCTTAAACTACAAGCAGATGGATTGAGATAAAATTTTTTTAAAAATTTTTTTTCTGATAGTTTCATTTGAGATATATCTTTAGCTGACTCTGAAAATGATCCGTTTACCATGCCAAACACTCTGTGATACCTTAGTTTCCACAAAAAATTGTATGCCGGACTTTACAATAAATGGTACAGAACAAAAATCTGGCGCTCCGTTTAATATTTCACAAGCAATTCCGTCTATTTCATCGCAGCGTTTGGGCGGATGAATCATGAGAACTAATTGTATTAAAAGTTCTTTTCTTACATAGCCGTGTCTCGTCCTGAAAAAAAATTACACTTATTGATTAAAAATCCTACTGCAAATCTATACATTTAAATTAATCCTGAATATCGTTTATACTATTTATTCGACTTTACTCAATAACAAATTGGATAATGATAAAAATTTAGGCATCTGTAAAAGCTTCTGAAATGAAGAATTAAACCAGCTGAATATTTATCAAGTTATAGTGCTTGATAAAAAATATTGATTTGCTCGGATGTTTTTCCTTTTAAACTGCGTTTAAAGCGAATCATACTATTTACAATCATTTACTTAAATTAATGTTTGTCAAGTGGAATTTTTTTTAATAGGTATTTGATTATTAATATTTTGCACTATAATATTACATATAAAATACATCAAAAAAAAATATTTTTGATGTATTGCATTAAAATGCTTCAAAACACATAATCTTAAAAAAGCAGAATCGTTTTTAACAAAAAGCAGTTTTTCAGCATTTGTTTTATTGGTTTTTAGAAACAGTGAGTTCGATTTTTTATACATGAAGAATCCTTCTTTTGAAGCAAAAAAAGATTTGGAAAATTAAATTAGAAATGGGAATCGGTTATTTGAATTTTAATTCCCATGAAAGTACTAGAGAATAAATCCAAAAGAAATTTCCTTGGTCAAATATTATTTCTTGGTGTGTAACCGCTAATTGTGTTCCCCAGGCATTTTGCTTATTAGATGAGGTAAAATAATACCCAAGATTAATTCTTTGGGCTTCTAAGGCGACAAATTTAGCTGCATTTTCATCAATAGCGAACTGATTAATTTCCGGAGAGAAACCCATACTAACGGCTACTCCTAAATAATTATCAGCGTCACTTCGGTATTTTCTATAGGTAAAAGTCCCGGATATACTGGTTCCTGTTACTCCGGGAGTAAAGTAAGGACGGAAAGATAAATAACTGTTTCCGGTATACCAGCCCAGAGATCCAGTATAAATATTGGTGGTAGTATTGTATTTCAAGGTGCGGAATCCTAGGGAAATTTCAAAGCTTTTAGGTAGTGATTTAAATAATTCAGCACCATATTTTATATCTGGAAACAAAAAAGTACTGGCGATGCCAAAATTCACATAGGCATATAGTCCTTTTGTAATTTTTGGGTATAAATCTACTTCATATTGCACTCCATTTTCGTTGAATCTCCTGTTGAAATTTACTCTTCCTATGATGCTTCCGTATTTCGTTTGCCGCCTGTACATTAGCGCATGGTATTGCATTGGATCAAAAACATCGGAATAAAGGTCTACGGAGGAAGTTATTCCTATGGCATTTTGGCTCAAGCCATTGTTTAAATTCGCCTTGTAGTCTTTGGCTTTCTGATCCTCCGGATTTGTATCTAATAGGAGCTGAATCGTGCTTAATGCTTCTAATGTATTATTGCTGTTTTCTTGTGCGCTCGCCTTCAAATACAATAGTTCAGTGTCTTTTGGAAATATTTTTAAAGCATTATTTGTCATTTCTAATGCGGCAAATGGCAAATCTCCCCACAATTCATTTTTTATGGCAGCTATCCAGGTAGTTTTATTCTCAATGTCTTTTTCGAGGACATAATTAAATTCTTTTCTTGCTTTTTTATAGTCGCCGTCCCAAGAATAGGTTGTCGCTAAAAAAGAGCGGATATCATGGTAATTAGGATATGTTGTCAAAATGAATAACAAGGTGTCTTGTGCTTGCTTGCGTTGTTGATTAAAAGCTAAATTGCGAGCAATTTCAAAAGAAGCATCAGGATCTCCCTCAAATTTAGTTTCTTGTGCGGACATTTGAAAGCCGCCAAAAAACAGGGCTAGAAAAAGTAGTTTTAGCATTATTTTTGAAATCATTTTTTCAGATTTTTTTTAAAATTAGAGTATTCTTTATTTTTAGGATATAGTATCAATAGGCTGTCAATCAGTGTGTTTGAATTTTTTAGATTGTGAATTCTATAGTATGCTTGTGCCAGTTTATAACCCAATTCTGCATCATTTATTTGATTACCCAATGCTAGCTTGCCAATTGCGACCCCTTTATTGTTTTGCCCTAACCACCAATACACATCCATCAGTGCTAAATAGGCATCGCTATAAAAAGGGGTTCTGTTGATAACTTCCAATAATTCTTTTTCGGCGTTTTTATAATCGCCATCCCAAGCTAACGTTCGGCCTTTGAGTGTTCTTACTTCGCCATAATTAGGAAGTTCATTCAAGATGTAATCACATAATAATCGGGCTTTTTCACGCTCTTTTGTAAATGCTAATTCTCTGGCTAAAAAGAAAACCTGATCACGATTCAATCCTTTTGTTAATTTTTTAATGGTCAAAAATTCTTCAGCAGTAAACGTATAAGCAGGTTTCTTAAAGCTTGTAGCAGCCTTTGTGATTTTATTCTTTGTAGTTAAATAAGCATTTAATTTTTTGAAATCAGTAAAAAAATTGCTTATCGTTTCAGTCATGTCGTTGTTTGCTTCACTAAGATTTAAATTTTCATCAATCTTAAATACAGTCCCATCAGAATAGAAATAGTCCTTATAAATATAATCATTGATGCTTCCTTTGTATCGCATCAGCGGAATGCTATGGATATTTCTGAATTCTCGCACGGTGTCGAGTCCCTGACCAAGCCAGGTCGTTTTTTCTAATGGATTAAATTCATAATTATTTGTCAAAAAAGAAATTAAACTTGGCGTAACATCGCTATGGGAAGAAATAGATTTGAATGTTGCCGTTTTCTTCAACATGGGGCTGTAAATGTAAAAAGGAACATGAAAACGGGATAAATTATCTTTTTGAGGAACTGGAATTAACCTGTGATCCCCCGTAATAATAAAAATGGTGTTTGCATACTCGGGTCTTTTAGCATAGGCTTGCATGAAATTCTGTATCGCATTGTCTGTGTACAACAAACACGCAAAAATATCTTTGTAATCGTTCCATTTGTCTTTTTCAAAATATGATTTGGTTTCTAAAATGCGTTCTACTTTTTCTAAATACGCTTTTTTAGAAGGAAAATTAAAGGGTTCGTGATTGGTAAGCGTCATGATGATATCCAGGCGAGGTTGTTTAGTATCTTTTAATTCAGATAATGTTTTACGAAAAATCTCCGCATCAGGATAGCCCCAGGAAAAACCGCCTGCATTTTTCTTTGTTTTTGTATATCCTGGGCCAAATTTATCGATATCTACAATTTTATCGATACCATTGTATTCCAGAAAATTACTTTTTTTGTCAAAACTGGAGTCATCGCCACAAAAATAATTGGTAGTGTATCCATTTGATTTCAGAATACTGATTAGTGAATTGTGCTTGGGTAAGGGATTCAATTCCATAAAGCCATTTTCTCCAAACGGCAACGAACCTATTAATGAAGGGAGTGCGCCAAATGTTCGACCTGCATTGCTCACGAAATTCTCCCAGTAAAGCGATTTTGATACCAAGGCGTCAAGGTAAGGCGTGAAACCTTTATAATCGCCATTGTTAGTAAAATCGCTACCAAGTCCTTCAACAATTATAAAAACCACATTTGGTTTCTCTTTTTGAATGTTAAAAAACGAAGCCAGGACATCTTTAGTTTCTTCAGAGGCTCGTTCTAATGGGTATTCTTTCTTAAAAGAGAAGTCGCCTTGAGACGCTAAAGCGATGTCATTTTTAGCTCTTAGAATATCACTCAACAAAAAATTTAATTTGTTTTGAGAAGCAGTTTTATTGCTATTGGCAATTAATAAATTCAAACTTCCAAAAAAGAATACCACTAGAAGTAAAATTTTTGTGTTGATTTTATGTCCAAATAAATGGAACAACCAGTTCAGTCCCCAATACATTGCAGGTATAACTACAAAAGGTAAAAATGTCAGCAAGGATAAGGATAAAGATGCAGAAACAGTGGTGTACATATCACTCAATGAATAACCTAGAAGGTCTGCTCCAAGATTGATATGAGTGGTAAGGCTGTATCCCGTTAATCCAACTTGGATGAGTACGATACTGGAGAATAGTATTCTGATAACCAGTATTCCAATAGTATTTTTTATATATTCTAATCCTAAATACAGTGGAAAAAATAATATTCCGAGGAGTATTCCCGTAAAAAAATCATTAAATACTTTATAAATAAATGACAGTAATTCAAAATTTTTGAATACATCAATGAAACTCAACAGACAAAATATAAGGATCAACGAAACCGTAGCGTAAATATATTCTAAACTTTTTTTATAAGTAAATTTCGTTTTCATTTGCGTTTAATTAGATGCTTTAGTCATTCCTTTTCGGGTCATTTCTCCCCATTTTTTCTTTTTATTAAAATAGTAATCGCTATTCCCTTGAATCGCTGCATATAAAATAAAGGGATGATTGACAAATGGTTCTAAAAAAGCAATTAGCAATAAGTGAACGCCTGTTCCTTTCTTTTTATACTGATGATAGGTGAGTTCTTCTGTAATTAAGGATATTAAAGAAAAAAAAACGGTAAATAAATAGGCTAAAAGTAAAAAGGCAAGTGAATAATCCCAGCGTACTTGATTAAACACAATAAGAATTCCAAAATAGAGCAGACCTGCCACTTCTATGATAGGAGCCATTCTTTCGAAAAAAAACCAATAGGGATAACTCAGCATTCCCAGCGCCTTGTATTTTGGATTAAATCCAACTTTTCGATGTCTTCTCAAAGTTTCAATAGTTCCGCGAGTCCATCTGTTTCTTTGTGAAATAAATGTTTTATAATTATCAGGTGCTTCCGTCCAACACAGCGGATCAGGAATATAGGCAACTTTGTATTTTTTTTTCTGTTCTTCCATGTAGCCTCTCATTCGTACTACAAGTTCCATGTCTTCTCCTACCGTACGGATGTCATAACCGCCTACCCTGATCGCAATTTTTTTGTCAAACAAGCCAAAAGCGCCGGAAATCACTAACAACCCATTAAGTCTGCTCCAGGCCATTCTTCCTAATAAAAAAGCACGAATGTATTCTAGGATCTGGCCTTGCTCTAGTAATTTTTTAGGAAAATTGATATCTTGCAACTTGCCTTCTTTGACAATGCATGAATTCGAAATTCTAATGACTCCTCCAGCAGCAATAACTCTTCTGTCAGTAGTTTCAAGAAAGGGTTTAATCATTTTTTGGAGTGAATCTTCAAGCAATAAACAATCGACGTCTATGCAGGCAACATACTTACTGTTGCTTATATTAAGGCCCATATTCAAAGCATCTGCTTTTCCTCCGTTTTCTTTGTCAACAACAATTAATTTTTCAAATGCAGGATTTGTTGATTTGTAAATTCCTTTTCTGAGCGGTCTGGTTGGGATTTGTTCGTTAATAAGCAAGGATACGGGCACTAGTTCATACACCAGAATGAGTTTTTCTAAACTGTCATCTTTGCTACCGTCATTTACTATAATTACATCATAATTTACGTAGTGGTTTGACAATAAAGAGCGTACGTTTTCAACGATATTTAAACTTTCATTATAGGCTGGAGCTATAATTGAAATGGAAGGGGAGCTATTTGAAGATAATATTTCTATGTAATTCACAAAACTGTTTTTTCGTTTGTATTCTATTGTTTCTACAGCAGAAATGGCGGCAAGTATGAGATAAGACACTATAGCCGTCATGCTATAAATAAAAAACAAATAATGGATTGTTTCAAATATAATTTGTTCGGTACTGTTTCCCATACTTAATTGTTTTCAATAAAATTAACAATTTTCAAAAATTGTGGATCAGAAGATTCTAATTTAAGCAGATTGAATTTTTCGGTATTAAGGATTTTTAAAATTTTTAATGAGGAAACCTTAATTTCAAAAATTGTATAATGTATGTATTGCATCAGAAACAATTCGTCACTGGTTTCATATAAATTTTCCATCATTTTAAAAAAAGCAATTTGTTCCTCCGGACTGCGTTGCTCTATATTAATTTTCAAAATTTCTTTGGCTTCTGAGGCATTTAAATAACTCAATACTTGAATGGACTCTAGTCTTATTTTTTTATTAATGTGGTACAACAAATGGATTAGTTCCTCTTTTGCTTCAAACTGATTGTACGTTTTTGCTAGTTTCAAAGAAAATATGACTACTGAATCATTAGAGGAACCCAACCAGGATTTAATATTAGAGATATTCTGATTTTCCAGTCTTTGTAGGACTTCTAATAATTGAATCTGATCCCATTCAGACAGTTGTGTTTCTAAAATGTCTAAAAAATTCAGTCCTTCAAAATAAAATAAATTGACCATATACAATTGCATTTCTTTTCGAACCTCTCTTCGGGGATGGTTTATGTGAACAATCACTTCATCATGTGCTTCCTTTACCTTAAATTGCTTTAATTCCCGGATTACTTTGGCAATAATATACCATTTTTTATGCTTTAATTGCGATAAAGTGTAGTTGATAAGACCAGTTTGAAAATAGAGTTTTTGAATAGATTCATCAATTTCTCCTGAAACCTCATTTTTTAACTTTAGCAAAACAGCAATTAAAATTTTTCGTTTGAATAGATCCGTTAGAGAGTCTTTTAATTCATCTATTATCACTTGCTGTTCCGGACTGATCTCTTGTTCTTCATCTCCAGAATATAGATATCGGATTAGAAGCGTTTCATATTTGCTTTCATATTCAGCCGTAATCCGTTCTTTTTTTCTCAGATGGCTTCTCAAATATTTCAAGTATAGTATTAGAGGAAGAAGAATAAGAATAAAAAGACCACTTATCATCCATGCCACTTGAATGATAAGTGGTGACCCATTGAAATAGTCAAGTAAGTAATAATTTGTATTCATATAGCAACCCCAGGGTTCTTTATAGGGACTTGTTAGCGCAACAATCTTTTTACTCTAATCACTAGTTCGTTAGGACTTAAAGGCTTACTCATAAAATCAGTAGCGCCTAAATCAAATGCTTTAAGAACAATTTCCTCTTGTCCCGCCGATGAAAAAACGATGATTGGGATTTGTAGGTTCAATTTATTTCTTACATAGCTGATAACTTCTAAACCACTAATAAAAGGCATCATGATATCAGTCAAAATTAAGTCAGGATTGTGTTCTTCTATTATTTCAAGTGCTTCTTTTCCATTTACAGCTGTCAGGATTTTATAGCCCTCTTTTTCCAATCGAAACTTTAATAATAATAAAAAAATAGAATTATCTTCAGCCAAGACGATTTTTTTCAAATCACTCATTGTCTACTGCTTTTAATTTTGGGAATAAAGTACGGTTTTTGTCTTTTATTTTTAAGGGGAAAAACAGTATAAGTTCGTCCATTTTATTTAGTTTTTGTACTGTTATAAATTTTTGTTTCATGGATTATATTTGGAAAATCTAAATTAAAATTATTATTAATATTTAATTAAGTAATGAGATTAAAATAATGTTGTATTTGTTTTTAACTCAACCTCAGTCTTTATTATAGGTTTGACATTATAATACGCAACAATATATCGTTCCTATTACTTATATACGCAATCGCATATTGAATAGTTTTTATTTTTAATGAATTAGTTTCTTGAGGTCGGTATCTAACCGCATATTATTTCTTTATGACAAATATTATCTGCCTTTCTCCAAACCACCAACAACGGATTCATCTACATTTATAATCCCTTTCATGGAAAATTTTTACTTGATTTCATTGCTTCTCGAACTTTTTACATAAACATTCTTGCTATTTTTTTTTGAACTCCAAATTGAACAGCCATTTGAGATGCAGAAAGACTTTTTGTGGTTGTAGCCATTTCAAAGCAAATGAAAAATGCTTTTCTTAATCCAAATTTCACTTTATGGAATAGCGTATTAGCCATAGTTTATTCAGTATCATTACAAATATTTTAGGTTCTTGCATAGTCTTTGCGAATTTGACTTTTAGTATGACTACAGTTTCTACAAACATACTTCTCTGAGCATTTTATTTTTAAAAGGTATTATCTACAAATTTAATCACTATTAAAGCGTTCAGCAAACTCTATAAGGTTTTGACCTTTGGGAATTACCATTTTATCGGTCTTTTATAGACTTTAAATATATGAAATTTAATACTGACCTCAATACTTTTTTATCCAAACAAATTTTTTGTTTTTTTTAAAGTCAAAATTTTTGGTTTGGAGCCATCATTTTAATCGAAAAGAAGACAAAAGAATAGGTGGCTTTCAAGATCCAATAAATAGAATTTTAAAAACACAATTGTAAAGGATAAATATTTTAAGCGAAGATACGCAAGTAGGTTTTCATCAAGTTTAAGTTCGATTTTTCTAAGGCTATTTATGACAGATGAAATTTTCGGGTTATTTTAATGTAAACTATTTTACACCATAGAAAAAAAATCCCCTAAAATTAAATTAACTTTTACCCCCTGCTAAAATCCCTCGAAAACCCCCAGTCCAAACAAAGCAAAATCATATTTAACAGGATCTATACCATCTAATTTACGAAGGTTTGTATCTAATTCAGACAAGGCTTTTCCATCATTTTGTTTGCGTGTCAAGAGACCTAATTTTCGGGCTACATTACCGGAATGTACATCCAAGGGACAAGATAATGAAGCGGGAGAAATGCTTTTCCAGATTCCTAAATCGACTCCCTTATTATCTTGACGAATCATCCACCTGAGGTACATGTTAATTCTCTTTGCTGCTGAATTGTTCAGCGGATCGGAGATGTGCTTTTGGGTCCTGTGCGGATGCGGAATTTCAAAAAATATTTTCTTGAATTCATGGATGCTTTTTTGCATCGAATGAGTTTCCTGATGTTTGCTGAAAACCACTTCTAAACCACCATGATTGGCATAAACGTGCTGCAAACTTCTGATGAAACTAGCAAAATCCTGTCCGTTGAAAGTGCGGTGTACAAACAATTCCAATTGTTCCAAATCATTTTCTGTATGTGACATGACAAAATCATACGGTGCATTTCCCATTAAATCCATCATGCGATGTGAATTTTTGATAATCATCTTACGGTTTCCCCAAGCAATGGTAGCGCTGAGAAAACCGGCAATTTCAATGTCTTCTTTTTGTGAAAACAAATGCGGGATTTGTACCGGATCACTTTCTATGAAATCGAGTGTGTTGTATTGTAGGACTTTTTCGTCGAGGAAATCTTTAAGTTCTGATGGATTCATTATAGAGGATGACTTTGGATACTAATTTGTTTTAGGAAGTACAGCTAGTTCTTTCAAGGTATAGCCCAGATAGAAACGGCATCCTTTTTATTTTTTCTTTAAAAATAAAAAGATAGAGTGTATAGCTGGAAATAGCTCCTAATTACTAATCAAACCGTCTACCATTATTAGTTTTCTGTCGGCCATATTGGCTAATTCCTCGTTGTGTGTTACAATTACAAACGTTTGTCCCAATTCATCACGCAGTTTGAAAAATAATTGATGTAGGTTTTCAGCAGAAGCCGTGTCTAGATTCCCGGAAGGCTCATCAGCAAAAATGATAGCAGGTTTATTAATAAGCGCTCTGGCCACCGCCACACGTTGCTGTTCCCCGCCGGAAAGCTCGTTGGGTTTGTGATTCATTCTATGGGAAAGACCAAGATAAGTCAGTAGTTTTTTAGCTTCAATTTCCGTTTCAACTTTGGGCTTATTAGCAATGAAAGCAGGTATGCACACATTTTCTAATGCGCTAAATTCTGGTAACAATTGGTGAAATTGGAATATAAAACCTAAATTTAAGTTTCTGAATTTGGATAAGTTTTTGTCATTCATCGTCAGAATGTCCTCATTGTTGATGCGTAATTCAATTCCGTTTTCAAGGCTTGGCTTGTCTAAAGTACCAAGGATTTGTAAAAGTGTTGTTTTTCCGGCTCCTGAAGCACCAACGATAGAGACAATCTCTCCTTTTTGAATATGTAAATCAACTCCTTTTAACACATGGAGTTGATCGTAATATTTATGTAAATTTTTGGCTTGTATCATTATAATCTATTTTTACAAAGAAACAAAGATTTTCATGATTATGAATTGGAACACCGTTTATTTTCCTTTGACAAACTATAAACTTTAGTTAAGAGTGGATATTCACAACGATTTAATGAATAAATTTGATCTTAAATCATAGGTTATGAATAAAATAATTGGGATTTTTTTAGCACTATTGCCTTTTTCATTTTGTGCAAAAGAAAAAAATAGTACTTTGCCTAAAAGTATAGAAACAAAAAATATGGAAATACAAAACAAAATGGAAGTTGCAACCTTTGCGGGAGGTTGTTTCTGGTGTACCGAAGCAGTTTTTTTACAACTAGACGGCGTGAGCAAGGTAGTTTCAGGATATATAGGCGGAAACACAGTAAATCCTACATATCAGCAAATAGGTACTGGTGACACTGGTCATGCCGAAGCGATTGAAATTACGTTTGATCCTAATAAAATAAGTTTTGGAGAGCTATTGGAAATATTCTTTGCCACACATGATCCTACAACTTTGAACCGTCAGGGGAATGATATTGGGACGCAATACCGAAGTGAAATTTTTTACCACAATCCTTTCCAGAAACAGTTATCCGAGGATTATATGGCTTTGATGACTACTGAGAACACATTTGGAAAACCAATTGTTACTAAAATTTCATCAGCAACGAAGTTTTATGTAGGGGAGGATTACCATCAAAACTACTACAATCAGAACAAAACACAAGGATATTGCAGTTATGTGATCACACCCAAAATTGATAAATTAAAAAAAATATATCAGGATAAACTCAAAAAATAATTGGCACTAGAGATTTGTACGCATTCCAAAATAAAATCAAAATTTTATGACAGAACAGGTGTCCGTTAGCGCAGAAAGCAGTAAGACCAGAAATCTCTTTTTAGGAATTCTGTTTGATGCCATCGGTATGCTTTCGTTCGTTGTTCCTTTTATAGGGGAGTTTTCAGATGTAATTTGGGCTCCTCTAGCCGGTTTTTTGATGACATGGATGTATAAAGGAACAATTGGACGGGTAGGAGGAGTGATTACTTTTCTGGAAGAAATTTTACCGTTTTCGGATTTTATTCCCACCTTTACCTTAACTTGGATTTACAAGTATGTAATTAAAAACAAAAACGCCTCGTAATTCGAGGCGTTTTTAGTTATTTCTTAAAAATAAATTCTAATCCCATGCGTTTAAGCATCTTTTTTTCGAAAGTCCAAAAGAATTTGAACTGTCCGAACAAAAAGCCTATTAACACTAATAATACTTGATAGATGGGGAAAATTAGAACTAACCGAACAGGAGTAAACCAATGCCCTAATTCTTCGGAAGTAATTCCCAGCCAAAAACAAAAAGGTTCGGACAACCATGCCGATGCGGATCCGGTTATTGCAAAAACAATAAATATAAGGGTAAGTTGGAAATTAGTTTCAATCCCCCAACGCTGTTTCAGTTTGTTCATTTTTATTTATAATCAATACAAAGATAGTGACATTATCTGATGGGGACAAAACCAAAGAATTTTTGTTTATGCGTGTTTTGAAAATAAATCATATAATTGTAGATCAAATAATTTACTTCATACCCATAATCAATGTTATGGTCATAATTGATTGTCAATTCATACAAATTGGGATCATAGCGTTGCGGTTGCAACACCCGACTGTTCCATTCCATCACATAAAGTTGGTTTTTGCTTTCCAAAAAAGGTTGGGAATGATAATTTCTTGGAAAAGCCCTTGAGTTAAGCCAAAGGCTAAAACCAGGATCAATAATTATCACCTCGTATTCCAGTTCCTCATTTGCAATACGAACTGTGTCGCCTTGAGCGGCAACAGATTTCTCGGTACTTGGAAATGCAGTTTTAGAAGATGTGCATCCCAAAATCACACAAAAAATGACGATAATGATGCAGTAACTTTTTTTCATGATAAAAAATTGAATTATAAAGTTACGAAAAACAAATCATTGATTGGTAGGATTTTAAACAAAAAAAGAGGCTGTTTGTATCAAACAGCCTCTCATTAAATATTTAATTTGAAAATACTAACCTAATATGCTAATAATTTGGGAAGCTAATTCAGTCCCAATTCTATCTTGTGCTTCTCCTGTTGCCGCTCCAATATGTGGAGTCAACGAGATTTTATGATGCATCAAAATAGCCATTTCAGGAGTTGGTTCATTTTCAAAAACGTCTAATCCTGCAAATAATACTTTTCCGCTGTCTAATGCTTTTACTAATGCAACTTCGTCAATAACACCGCCACGGGCACAGTTTACAATTCCTACACCCTCTTTCATAATAGCAAGTGCTGCCTCTCCAATGATGTAACCATCTTGTGCAGGAACGTGTAACGTAATGAAATCAGCTTCTTTGAATAAAGATTCTAATGATTGAGAAACGATTGTGGTCGTGATGGATTGTCCGTCAAAAAATTCGACTTTAACATCTACTTGCGGGATAAAACTATCGGCAGCAATCACTTTCATTCCTAGTCCTAACGCCATTTTAGCGGTAGCCTGACCAATACGGCCAATTCCAACAATTCCCAGTGTTTTTCCTCTTAGTTCAATTCCGTTCGCATAAGCTTTCTTCAAACCATCAAAGTTGGTATCTCCTTCAAGCGGCATATTTCTGTTCGAATCATGCAAGAAACGAACGCCGGAAAATAAATGTGCAAAAACCAATTCAGCCACTGATTCTGAGGATGAAGCTGGAGTATTAATCACGTGAATCCCTTTGCTTTTAGCATAATCCACATCAATATTATCCATACCTACACCACCACGACCTATGATTTTCAGCCCTGGGCAAGCGTCAATGATATCTTTCCGAACTTTAGTTGCACTTCGTACCAAGACCACACTTACATTATTTTCGTTTACAAAATTAGCCACTTGTTCCTGTGCTACTTTTGTTGTTATTACTTCAAATCCACCTTTTTCTAAAGCTAGAATTCCACTTTTAGAAATTCCGTCATTGGCTAATACTTTCATTTGTATTTTATATTTAAAGATTGAAAAATTTAAAGATTCAATCTATGTTGTTTAATGTGTGATTGATTAAAAATTGATTTTTCAAATCTTTAAATCATTCAATATTTTAATTTTTAAATTCCTTTTTCCAAAGCCTGCATTACATCCACTAATACTTGAACACTTTCTAACGGGAGTGCATTGTACATAGAAGCTCTGTAACCACCTACTGAACGGTGTCCGGGCAAACCTGAAATTCCCGCTGCTTTCCACATTGCATCAAATGTGGCAGCATGTGCTTCATCATTTAATAAGAAAGTAGCATTCATGTTCGAACGATCTTCAACAGCTGCAGCGCCTTTGAATAATGGGTTTCTGTCAATTTCTCCGTAAATCAACGCTGCTTTAGCATTGTTTA
Organism: Flavobacterium bomense; assembly: GCF_003970355.1. Classification (NCBI taxonomy): domain Bacteria; kingdom Pseudomonadati; phylum Bacteroidota; class Flavobacteriia; order Flavobacteriales; family Flavobacteriaceae; genus Flavobacterium; species Flavobacterium bomense. The sequence continues at coordinate 96,848 of NZ_RYDJ01000007.1, forward strand.
TTTTTTCAATAGCGGCAATACCACCAAGATTTTTCAACCATTGTAAGGTCAACAAGGAAGCATAAACCGGAAAAACAGGGGGTGTATTGTACATACTTTCTGCTTTGATATGTTTAGTATAATCCAACATGCTTGGGATTATTCTACCACTTTTACCCAAGATTTCTTCTTTTACAACAATCAGGGTAGTTCCTGCTGGTCCCATATTTTTTTGGGCTCCGGCATAAATCAAATCAAATTTAGAAAAGTCTAATTGTCGTGAAAATATATCAGAGCTCATGTCACATACAATTGGCATGTCCAATGCCGGGAATTCCTTCATTTGTGTACCAAAAATAGTGTTGTTACTCGTGCAGTGAAAATAATCAGCATCTGCTGGTACTGCGTATCCTTTTGGAATATGATTGTAATTTTCGTCTTTTGAGGAAGCAACAACTACTGTGTCACCAAAAAGCTTAGCTTCTTTTATAGCACCAGCTGCCCAGGTTCCGGAATCAAGATACGCCGCTTTTCCGCCCTCTTTCATCAAGTTATAGGGAGCCATAATAAATTCTAGACTCGCTCCGCCTGCCAGAAATAAGGCGCTGTAGCCTTTGCCTTCAAGTCCTAAAAGTTCAATAACCAGTGTTCTCGCTTCGTCCATAACGGCAACAAAATCCTTGCTTCTGTGTGATATTTCTAAAAGGGATAATCCGGAATCATTAAAATTTAAAATAGCTTGTGCTGATTTTTCAAAAACTTCTTGCGGTAAAATACAAGGTCCTGCGCTGTAGTTGTGTTTTTTCATGGTGTAGTTTATGTCCAAAAAATTAAAGTGCAAATTTCGACAATAGGAGTTTAAAAAACGTTAATTAATTCGGAATAATTGTACTTTTTTCAGCTATATTGTTAACAAAAACGAAATAGTATCGGTATTATCTGCATAATTCCATAATTGGGGATTTTGAGTTTGTCCAAAAGCCACATTGTCATCAATCGTTCTATCCGCTACAACACATTGTATTTGCTCACTTTCTAATTTTAATTTTGTTTTTAATTCATTAATGTCGTCATAAAACTCATAAAAGACACTTGAAATTGGCGAGGCATGACTTTGATCTTCTTTTAAAGTCAGAAATCCATTGTCCAGTAATTTGAAATTACTCATCAGAAAAACCGCCTTATTGTAATCGTAATTGTTAGCATATTTTTCGTAATGAATGACGTCTTGGTACACAAATATGGCTTCAAAAAACGGAACAAACGAATATCCTTTTGGCACAAAAAGTTTAGAAACATTGCGGCAACCCAATCCGAAATAGCGAAAAATATCTTCGCCTAAAGCAGTAAGTTGTTCTTGGGTTTCATTTCCGGTTAAAACCGCTACTGAATTTCTGCTTTTTCTAATAATAGACGGTTTGTCTTTAAAATAATATTCAAAATAACGGGCTGTGTTGTTGCTTCCTGTGGCAATAACGGCATCAAAATTCTCTAATTTTCCATCTACAAAGGTAATATTCTTAGCTAATCCTGGTTGTACTGCAATGATGTATTTAGCTAAAAAAGGTAATAAATGCTGGTCATTTGACGATGTTTTAACCAACACATTATTTCCTGTAATTAGAACCGATAGAAAATCGTGAAAACCCACCAACGGAATATTTCCGGCAAGAATTAAGGCGATGTTTTCAGATTCTTGTATTGGAATAGTATAACTGGAAAGCCATTGGTTTAAGTTCTTTTCTGTCAGAGCTTCTGCCCAAGAATGTATCGAGAAATAGACGTTTTCTGGGGTGTACCAGCCATTATGCGATTGCGATAATTGTATCAAGTCAACAAAAGCATCAAAAAACGCTTCGTTGTGCAAAACAGTCGGATTTTTTAACGTGTTGTTTTCGGAAAACTGACTTAAAAATTTCCCTAATTCAACAAAAACACTTTTTTTTGTTTCTAATGTCATAATGTTTGCTTATGAATAGTTTTGATTGTAATTTTGCACAAAAATAAGCATAATTATGTCGAAAGTCAAAAGTCCTAATGTCAAAAGAACATTTGATATTTTACCTTCGATATTTTGACTTTAAAACAATAAAAAGATGGCAATTATTATAACAGACGAATGTATCAATTGTGGTGCTTGTGAGCCCGAGTGTCCAAATACCGCAATATATGAAGGAGCAGACGATTGGAGATACAAAGACGGAACAAAACTGAAAGGGAAAGTGATTTTGCCTGATGGGTCCGAAGTAGATTCCGATGAAGCTCAAACTCCAATTTCTGACGAAGTGTATTATATTGTACCCGGAAAATGTACGGAGTGTAAAGGATTTCACGATGAGCCACAATGTGCGGCCGTATGCCCGGTAGATTGCTGTATTCCGGATGACAATCATGTAGAAAGCGAAGAGACTTTACTGAACAGACAAGCGTTTTTACACAACGAATAGCAAATAATTTTGTATTGATATAAATCCTGAGTCTGATGCTCGGGATTTTTTTTTCTATTTTTTTCGTGCAACAATAACATACGTATCGTAAGCGTAGGTTTTTCTATCGATGGTTTGAATGATTTCAAAGTCATTTAAATATAAAAATAGTTGTATTTCGTTTAAGGTAAAAACACGAACGGTAGAAAAATCATCGGCAATTATTTCTTTTTTATCATTTTTCATGGTGTAATAAAGTGCTGTCCAATCCAGCATGAAATTTTCTAAGGCAGTTGTTCTCCACTTGCTGTTGCGATAGAAGTCTATTCCTTGGTAGGTAGCTTCGTGAAGTGTTACAGGATTTTCTTTAATAAAAGGGATAAATCTATTAGCATCTATAAAGTCAAAAATGAGAATTCCCTCTTTACTCAGGTTTTTATAAATAGAACAGAACGTATTATTTAGATCTTGATTTGTTATCAAATAACTGGTAGAGCGTCCCGTAATTAATATGGAATCAACAGGTTTTTGTAGTTTAAAATCCCTCATGTCTCCCAGAATAAAAATCCCATTTTCATTTCTTTTTTTGGCAATTGCAATCATACTTTGGCTGTAATCCAAACCAATATAATCGATGTAATTTTGTAAAAACCGTTTGGCTAGATTGCCTGTTCCACTGCCAATTTCCAAAACTGTTTTGCACTCGTGTTCCTTAATTAAATTGGTATAGAATTGATATTCTGCATCATAATCAATAAAGGTTTGGTACATGGCGTCAAAAATTGAGGCCATTTTTCCATCATAAAGATTTGCCATGATAAGGTGTTTTAAAGACTAAATTTAGGGAGAATAAATGATATAAAAAAAGGGTTGTCTCAAATTAAAAATAAACCAGTCACTATTGTTTGTATTTCGAATTGGGAAAACCTATGATTTCCAAAGATCTATTTCACTCTCAAGGAGGTGAGTTTGATAAAAAGTAAAAAGCAGCGATGGAATAGGAATTTCTTTCTCCCGGAATAACTTCTTGTTTTTCGGATTTGGTTGTGCTTTGAGGATAATTTGATGTATACTCACTTCAATTACTTCGTCAAATAGATGGCCTAGCGGCACTAAGTCTTGTCTTGAAGAAGGCTAAAGCTTTATTTGCTTTTGATGAAAGGCTTTAAAAACAGGTTTTTGAAATTACATAGTATGGATTAAAAACCAGAAAATCGTAAAAATAGAATGCTTATTCTGTTAATTTGAATATATAAATAGGCTGTCCTTTTGAGATAGCCTATTTATATTGATCCAAAAAAGGAATTAGTTATACTTTTCCTAAGGTGTATAATTGTTCCATTGTAGGAGTCAAACTTCCGCCTGCGGGTTCTAATGTAATTCCAAAGGCTTCCGCTTCATTAGCATTATTTACTGCAAATAATTTTTGTTCATTTACATCAAAATCTTCTAATAATCCAATGCTGGTAGGAGTCAGCGGACTTAATTTTAACGCCCAAACCTGATATACCATTCCTTCTGGCGGTTCTGGCAAGCCTGCAGCATCAATATAAACCACTTTGGTGTCTTGATTCCAGTATACTTTTGCAAAGGATTCCGGAGCTACAGTTTGCCCTCCAAGAGCTACTACTGTATTTTTAGTATCCCTTACAACGGCTAAACTCGTTTCAATTGTTGTATTTTTTAATTTTAAGACATTAAATTCTTTTTCTAATTTAGCTTTCTCAATTGCTGTAGTAGCAACTTGTGTATTGGTCTGATCCAGTTGATTGTATTGGTACCCAATACCAACTAATAATAGTATAGCTGCAGCCCAACCAATGTACTGAGCTCTATTGTTAGTAGGTTGTAATGGTATGACTTGAGCATGTTTAAGTTCTAGCTTTTCTTTTATTTTTTCGAAATTAGCTACAGAATGAAAGGGTGAAAAGCTGGATGATATAGCAATAATCGCTTTCTCAATAGCAATAATTTCTGCATTTATTTCCGGACTGTTTTTCGCCATAGTGGTAACTTCTTCGTTTTCGGGTTCACTCAGTAAACCGTAAACGTAAAGCTCCAGAATTCCTGATTCAATATATTCTTTTGTTTCCATTATACTTTCAAATAATTTCGTAGGTCATTAATACAATTTCTATTTTGTGTTTTTACAGTTCCTAAAGGTATTGCCAACTCATCCGAAGCTTCCTGCTGGGTGTAACCTTTAAAAAAAAGTAAATCTATTATTTGAATACATTTTGGTTTCAGTCTTTTTACAAATTCCTGCAACCCTATTGTATCCACTTTGTCAGACAGTTTGTTGCTGTCTTCAAAATGATTTACGAAATTATCTGAAGAAAGGTTTTTTTGACTGTTATTAAAATTTTTAGAACGTAATTTATCAATAGAGGTATTTCTGGCAATATTTAGAATCCATGTGTAGAACCGACCTTTACTTTCGTGATAGGAATCAATGTTTTTCCAGATTTTGACAAATACATCCTGAAGTACATCTTCAGCTTCTTCTCTGTTTTTTACGAGAACATTGATCACGGAAAATAAGCTTTTCGAATACATATCATATAGATGTGTAAATGCCCTTTCATCTTTCTTGTAAATTAAGACTAACAATTCTTCTTGGCTCATACTATTTTTTATTTATCTCTTACAAATTTATACAATCTTACTTTACAATTGACCTTTTTTATGATTAGTAATACCAAAAAAAATAATTTTTAAAATAATTGAATTTTATTTAAGTATTTAAAATATTGATTGTAAGTAACTTAAATAAAAGTCTATTTTTTTTTAGGGTTAAAAAAAACCAAATCAAGTACAATCCCGTAAATGCTTGTATAACCTTTTAAATTTATAATAAAATGAAAAAATCAAAAATGATTTTAGGTCTTTCGCTAGTGGCGGTTTCAGGCTTAATTTTAGTAGCTGCGGATCACATTGATGCTCCTGCTACAGCATCGGGTGGTGCAAATGATATTACTGACGTGTACGCTTTTCAAGGGCAAGACACTAATAATTTAGTTTTTGCTGTAAATACACAAGGCTTGTTAAGTCCAAATGCAACGGGTGCTGCAAAATTCGATGAAAACACAATGATCGAAATTAATATTGACAACAATGGTGACAATGTTGAGGATTTAGTGATCCAAGCTATCAAAAGAGATGACAAGATGTATTTCTTTGGTCCGGTAGCTCCAGGTACTCCAGGAACTTCAAGCACGATTAAAACGGCTGCTGCCTCAGGAAGTGTTACCATATCTTCTTATGGAGCTGCTGCATTAACGGCAGAGAATAATGGAATGAAATTTTTTGCAGGACCAAGAGACGATCCCTTCTTTTTTGACTTAGGTCAATTTAAAGCTATTCTTGCTGGTACAGCAACTGGATTCAAGAATCCTGGAACAGATACTTTTGCAGGGACTAATGTGCTTTCAGTAGTTGTAGAAGTTCCTAAAGCAATGCTAGGTACTTCAGGAACAGTAAATGTTTGGGCAGAAACCAAGAAAAAACAATAACTATTTTAATTTTAAAGTATGAAATCGGAATCTACGATTTTTAAAATAACTAAATACAAACGTCATGAGTAAAACAAATAAATTCAAAATTATAACAATCGCATTAATAACTGCAGTTGTTTCAGTAAATTGTGATAATAACGATTCAGATTCTGTTTCTGAACCAAGTATTAATTTCACAGGTACTTTTGTACAGCAAGATCAAATGGCTAGACCGGCAATAAACACTGTATTTATTGCTTCAGGATCTCCTAAAGATGAATTTAACGGTACCATTCCTTCAGCAATGGGTGCTAAATATCAATCTGTTTTTCAATCTAGATTAATGGCCTTGAATCCAGGGTATACCACAAATGCATTAGGACAAACGGCTGCTCAGTTTACCGGTCTTTTAGCTACAGATGTATTAGGAGTTTCTAAAACAGCAAAAACAACTTTCTTTGATGGGACTAATATTTTGACAGGAAGAGCTTTGGCTGATGATGTAATCGATGTGGAATTATTATTGGTTTTTGGTGGATCAGCGGGTACTTCAAATCCAGGGCTTACTAAAGATAATGTGAATTCAAATGATAAAACATTTAGCACAACTTTCCCATACCTAGCTTCTGCTTGGTAGTATTTTCTTAAAAAAACAGAGCACTTTATTTAATAATCTTCGCTCTGTTTTTTTATTTTTAAAACAAACAAACAAACAAACAAAATAATTAGAGTATGAAAACTTTAAAAATAATTCCATTTTTGGTTTTCACAATCCTATTAATATTCGGTTGCGAGACTAAATCAGAACAAATTACAAATGCAGATGATTACACGAAATATCTGGGTTTAAAAGATAATAAATCAGTGACTTTTGCTCAGAATGAAATTGATTTTTGGCAAAAAAAATTCGATGCAGCACCCAATCAAATTAGTTATTTAAGTCAGATAGCGGCTAATTACAGTACCCTTTTTGAATATACAGGCGATATTAAAAACCTATATAAAACGGAAGAATTATTAATACAATCGAACGAAGCCTACGATTATTCCAGAGTGTCAACGGTTCGATCTTTAGCAAGAAATTATATCTCTCAGCATCGTTTTAAAGAAGCGTTGGTATTAGCTAATAAAGCATTAGCTATAGGTGAAGGAAAAAAAGAAACTCAAAAATTACTTTTCGACGTTCAAATGGAACTTGGGAATTATCCGGAAGCAGTCAAAAATTTGAATGTGATTAGGGATATGAATAGTTTTGATTATTTGATTCGCTTGGCAAAATGGAACGATCACAAAGGCGATCTTGAAACAGCTATTACTTTTATGGAAAAAGCCAGAGATATTGCTGAGAAAGAAGATAATAAGGTGCTTAAAATTTGGTCCTATTCGAACTTAGGTGATTTTTATGGTCATGCTGGCAGAATTCAGGATTCGTATGACAGTTTCTTAAAAACAGTAGCACTAGATCCTAATTATTCCTATGCTCTAAAAGGAATTGCCTGGATTGTTTTTTCGAAAGAAAGAAACACTGAAGAGGCGAATCGAATTATTGATGCTATTGCCACCACACACAACACTCCAGATTTTTATTTATTAAAATCTCAAATTGCTCAATTTGATGGAAATAAAAGTGAAGAAATAAAAAATAGAAACGCTTATTTTTCGATGATGGAGAAAAATAATTATGGTGCAATGTACAACAAATACAATGCTTTGATTTATGCTGAGGACAAAAATACGGCGCAAAAAGCAATAGAAATTGCTAAGATTGAAGTAGCACACAGGCCCACTGCTGATTCTTATGATTTATTGGCCTGGGCGTACTTAAATGTAGGCGATAATAAAAAGGCTTTAGAAATTGCTCAGCTTCATGTAGCAGGGAAATCCTTTGAGCCAAAGATTCAATACCATTTAGCGATGATTTATAAATCGAATAATTTACCACTCAAAACCAAACCTATCAAGGACGAATTACTTTCTAGTTTATATGAATTGGGGCCTAACTTTGAGAAAAAGGTAAACCAATTATAATTCATTATGAAAAATATTGTTTTAGTATTGATATCCCTTTTTGGGCTGTCTTCTTACGCCCAAATTCAAAAGGGAAAAATTTTGGATCGTGATGGAAATCCAATTGAAAATGCCTATTTAGTCAATACAAATTCTGAGAGTCATGCCCACACTAATGAATTTGGATTGTTTAGTTTGGATAAAACGATTTTGGGAGATGTAATCAAAATAACTGCTTTAGGGTATAAAAAAACAAATTTCATCCTGAATTTTTCCGAGGAGGTAATTGTGATGGAAGACGATATTTTTAGATTGAATGAAATTGTTATTCAACCAAAACTTTCGGCGATGAATGTCATTTCAAAAATAGATTTAGAAACCACTCCTGTAAATTCGTCGCAAGAAATTCTTCGAAAAGTTCCGGGATTATTTATCGGACAACATGCTGGTGGGGGAAAAGCAGAGCAAATATTTTTAAGAGGTTTTGATATTGATCACGGTACAGACATTGCTATTTCAGTAGACGGAATGCCGGTTAATATGGTGTCTCACGCTCACGGTCAAGGTTATGCCGATTTGCATTTTGTAATTCCGGAAACAGTAGAAAAAATAGATTTTGGAAAAGGAACGTATTATGCCAACAAAGGGGATTTTGCTACGGCGGGATACGTTGCTTTCCAAACTAAAGACAAAATTGAAAAAAGTAGTATTGGTATCGAAGTCGGACAATTCAATACCTTAAGAACAGTTGGGCTTTTTAACCTTTTAGGGAATCAAAAAACACAAAGTGCTTATATTGCCACAGAGTATATCCTGACAGACGGTCCCTTTGAATCTCCTCAGAATTTTAACCGAATTAACATATTAGGAAAATATTCGGCTATTTTGAAAGATAACAGCAAGTTTTCAATCTTGGCTTCTCGCTTTTCCAGCAAATGGGATGCTTCAGGCCAAATTCCGCAACGGCTGATTGATGATGGAACGATTTCAAGATTTGGCTCTGTTGACGATACTGAAGGCGGAAATACATCCCGAACGAACTTCAATGCCAGTTTGAGTAAATCTATTGACGAAAATACAGTTCTGAAAGCAAATGCTTTTTATTCAAAATATGAATTTGAATTGTATTCTAACTTTACTTTTTTCCTAAATGACCCCATCAATGGGGACCAGATTAAACAGAAGGAAAACAGGGATATTTATGGAATGAATGCTGAGTTGAACAAGAAAACGAAATGGAATGATACCGATGTTTTGTTCCAATTTGGAGCTGGTTTCCGTGCGGATGCCACTACTGATACGGAACTTTCGCATACGTTGAATAGAAGGACCGTTCTTAAAAATATACAATTAGGAGATATTGATGAGTCTAATTTGTTTACGTATTTGAACTCTGAGTTTACTTTTGGAAAACTGATAATTAATCCGGCCATTCGATTGGATTATTTCAAATTCAATTATCAGGATAAATTGATGGAAAATTATAAAACAGCATCCGAATCGAAAGTAAAGTTTTCTCCAAAACTGAATTTTATTTATTCACAAAATAACAATTTGCAGTTTTTTATAAAATCAGGAATGGGTTTCCATTCGAATGATGCCCGTGTGGTGGTTCAAAACAATGGGAAACAAATACTACCAACTGCAATAGGAACGGATATAGGGACCATTTTTAAACCATTTCCAAAATTGATTGTCAATGCCGCTTTATGGTATTTGTACTTAGAACAAGAATTTGTTTATGTGGGAGATGCCGGAATTGTTGAACCAAGCGGACAATCAAAACGCATGGGTGCTGAACTAGGATTGCGGTATCAATTGAACGATTGGTTGTATTTTGATACGGATGCTAATTATACTTATGCCAGAAGTATTGATGAGCCCAAAGGGCAGGATTACATTCCGTTAGCACCGGATTTTACCACAACTGGAGGATTAAGTTTCCAAAAAGTGAATGGTTTTTCGGGAGGAATTCGGTATCGGTATCTAAAAAATCGCCCGGCAAATGAAGATAATTCGATTGTTGCCAAAGGCTATTTTATATCCGATTTGAATGTTAACTATCAATATAAGAATATGAATTTTGGAATTTCAGTAGAAAATATTTTTGATACTGAATGGAACGAAACCCAGTTTGCCACTGAATCCAGATTACAAAATGAACCACAAAGTGTCGAAGAAATTCATTTAACTCCAGGAACGCCTTTCTTCATGAAAGGAAAAATAACGTATACTTTTTAAATACCACAGTAAGATTTGTTGTTTATTTGTTTGGGAGTCTAGCATTTTTATAATGTTAGGCTCCTTGTTTTTTTAACTGTTGTTTAACAAAAAATTACTTTGACAAAACAAATATTTATCTAATTTTATAAAAAATTTCAATTATGAAAAATAGTGTATTTATAGCTACTTGCGCTTTACTGTTATTTAGTTGCCAAAATCAGGCACAACCTAAAAAATCTGAAATAAATATGAACACAACTCCAATTGCAAAAGAAACCATTTATCAGTTTAAAGTAGAAGATTTATCAGGAAACAGTTTTGATTTTGCTTCTTTGAAAGGAAAAAAAATCATGATTGTGAATACGGCTTCAAAATGTGGACTGACTCCTCAATACAAAGATCTTGAAGCTACATATAAAGAATACAAAGACAACGGATTAGTGATTGTGGGTTTTCCTGCTAATAATTTTGCGTCACAAGAGCCAGGAACCAATGATGAAATTGCTACTTTTTGTCAAATGAATTACGGTGTTACGTTTCCTATGATGGACAAAGTTTCTGTAAAAGGAGAGGATATGGCTGCTATTTATCAGTTTTTGACTCAAAAATCTAAAAACGGATTACAAGATTCCACTGTAGAATGGAATTTTCAAAAATACCTAATCAATGAAAAAGGTGAATTAGAAAAAGTGATCGCTCCACGAACATTAGTAACGGATCCGGAAGTATTGAATTGGATTAAAGCATAATTTTATGTAACTAATTTGCTAATTATTATGTAAATAATCAAAAGAGATTTTCAGTCAAATGAAAATCTCTTTTTTTTGCTGTTTATAGTATTAATGTAGCTTCGATTAAATTTAACTATCAAGAAATTAAGTTACATTAAGAATCAGAGCTTAGTTTTTCTTAATTTCTTAATCGTTTATTTTTTTCCTTAGAATTTTTCATTTTTGAAAATTTCGGCTACAGCTGCTTCGTAATTCCGAATACTCTGTGCTTTTTTTATTTTCTTTAAAACTTTGTGCGGATTTGAAAACGTAGCCGAAAAGTATTCCCATAAATGGTACATTTTTAGTAAAATATGGGTTGATCCAGAAAGTGATTCGCTATAAATAGCATACAAAGTATCGTGAAACGCACTGAATAATTCTATTTTGTTTGCAGGATATTCTGAAGTATTGTTTTTTATCATACTTGGTAAAAAAGGATCTGATATTAATCCTCGGCCAATCATCCAATGGTCAATGGTTGGGAAGCGTTGCTGCATTTCATGAAATTTAGCCACGGAGGTTATGTCGCCATTGTAATACAATTTATGCTTGGTGTTGTCAACACAATGCTGGAATGCATCTAGATTTACGCCACCTTTGTACAATTGCTTGCCAATACGCGCATGAATCGCTATGTTCTTGATTGGATAGGTATCTAAAATAGGTAAAACATCCAGTATTTCTTCACTGTTTTCATACCCCAAACGCATTTTCATAGAGACAATAATATCCGATTCAGTATGCGCTCTGTGAAGGATAGTATTTATTTTATCGGGATTGCTGATCAATCCGGAACCCATACCAGACTTAGTAACCATAGGATACGGACAGCCTAAATTCCAGTTTAATTCTTTATATCCCAATTCTTGAACGTACTTGGCTACAAATAAAAATTCATCGGCATCGTTTGTTATCACTTGCGGAATAACTTCTAAATCAAGATTATTTTCAGGAAGCAGGTCTCGTTCATACGAAGGTTTTATTACCATCTTTCCGTTCAATCGAATATAAGGCGAGTAAAATGTATCAATTCCTCCAAAAAGTTTGTTTTGGGCATTTCTAAAACGAAAGTCAGTAAATCCCTGTAAAGGCGAGGAGAGTAAGGTGTAGTCCATGAAATTTTTAGTTGTGCAAATATACTATAAAGTGGCAAGTCTTAAAGGTATAAATTTTTTAAAGCCTAACATGTTTAATAAATAAACTATTATATGCTGGTACAAATTCAATTATTCTAAAATCAATTGCATAAAAACGGAACTCAACCAACGATCAAATTTATAACCGGATTCTTTAATAACGCCAACGGTTTCAAACCCATATTTTTTATGAAAAGCGATACTGCCCTTATTTTCGGCGTCAATAACGCCAATCATTGTATGGTATTTTTGTTTTTTTGCCAATTGAATTAGTTCAGCCAGTAATAATTTCCCAACGCCTTTTCCTAAAAACTCCTCCGCAACATAAACAGAATGTTCTACCGTAAAACGATATCCTATTTTATGACGAAAAGTTCCGTAAGTAGCGTACCCAATTGTTCCATTTTCAGTTTCAGCAACAATAACAGGTAAGTCATTAGTTATTTTGTCTTCAAACCACAATTTATGGGTTTCAAAATCACGGGGCTCATAATCATAAATCGAAGTACTGTGCAGTATTTGGTGATTGATGATCTCCAATATTGTATCTAAATCGGTAAAAACTGCCGGTCTTATTTTGATTTCCATAAAGAATATATTTTGCTTCAAATTTAAGAAAACTATTTAAGATTAGAGAAAAACCTTCACATCTTTGTATCTTTGTTTTTTTCAAACTAAAACAATGATTTACCCTAAAATACCTTTGGCACAAAGCATTATTGAAATCTGTTTGGCCAAAGGAATTACTACCATAATTATTTCTCCAGGTTCTCGTAATGCCCCGCTCACAATTGGTTTTGTAAACAATCCCGCTTTTCAATGTTACAGTATTGCTGACGAGCGTTCGGCTGCTTTTTTTGCATTGGGAATAGCACAACAAACCAAGCAACCAGCGGCTTTAGTGTGTACTTCCGGTTCGGCTTTATTGAATTATTATCCGGCTTTTGCGGAAGCATATTACAGCCAGATTCCTATGATTGTGATTTCGGCAGACAGGCCCCAAAGCAAGATTGATATTGGTGACGGCCAAACGATTCGGCAAGAAAATGTATTCGAAAACCATTCGCTATACAATGCTAATTTACTTGAGAATGTTTCGGTGGCAAATGATTTAAAAATCAATGCGGCGATCAATGCGGCCATCACTCAAAAAGGCCCCGTTCACATCAATGCGCCTTTTGAAGAACCATTGTATGAAACCGTTTCGGAACTTTCAATCGAAGTGAATAGTATCGCTTCCGCAAAAGTGACTCAGACGATTTCCATAGAAGACGTTTCGGAATTTGCAACAATTTGGAACAACTCCACTAAAAAAATGATTTTGGTTGGTGTGAATACCCCAAATGCTATCAATACAAAAATAATTGAGGCTTTCGCCAAAGACGCTTCGATTGTAGTTTTGACCGAAACGACTTCTAACCTGCATCACGATACTTTCATCAATACTATAGACACGATAATAACGCCTTTTACGAATGCCGATTTTGAAAATTTTAGTCCGGAAATTTTAGTCACTTTTGGAGGAATGGTCGTTTCAAAACGAATCAAGGCTTTTTTAAGAAAACACAAACCAAAACACCATTGGCATATTGATTCTTTAAGAGCTTACGACACGTTTGGCGCTTTGACCAAACATTTTGAAGCAGACCCAAATGTTTTTTTTGATACTTTCTTGCCACTTACAAAAGCAACAGAAAGTAATTATTTTCAGCAATTAGACGCAGTTAAAGTGCTGCGAAAGCTAAAAAGTGATATTTATTTAAACAAAATTCCTTTTTCAGATTTTAAAGTTTTCGAAAAAGTGATGCAGTGTTTACCAACGAACAGTCAATTGCAAATCAGTAATAGTTCAGCAATTCGGTATGCGCAATTAGTAGCTGTTGATCCTTCAATTGAAGTATATTGCAATCGCGGTACCAGCGGAATCGATGGCAGTACTTCTACGGCTATTGGTGCGGCTGTTGCCAATGAAAAACAAACGGTTTTTATAACAGGTGATATAGGGTTTTTGTATGACAGCAATGCATTATGGAACAATTACATTCCAAAAAATTTCAAGATTATATTGATTAATAACGGTGGAGGAGGAATATTTAGGATTTTACCCGGACACAAAGAAACACCGGTTTTTAATACCTTCTTTGAAACTTCACATTGTTTAACTGCGGAACATTTGGCTAAAATGTATGGTTTTGAATACTGTATTGCCAGTGATGAGGCGAGTTTAGCAATAAGTTTGACTGCTTTGTATGCTCAAAATGAAAAACCAAGTATTTTGGAAATTTTCACACCAACCTTGAAAAACGACAGTATTTTACTGCAATATTTTAAAGAGTTGATTTAATTATTTTCGGATCATTGATATTTACCATTTATACTTAATTTATAAATGGGAAACATAAAAAAAAAACGTTTGCATAAGCAAACGCTTTTTTATTTATTGTTGTGTTGAACCATCAAGTAAGATTCATTAATAAAAACGTGTCTATAAAAAATTACTTTAATTGTTTAAAACCTTCTAGTGTTTTAACGAATTGGCAAAGGGAAAACCGGTAAACTGGAATGTCCTAATGCATCAACTGCTTGAACAGCAAAGAAAAAATTGTCTTTAGAATATGGGATTTCAGCTTTAGTATCTTGTACAAAAATTGTTTTTTCCCAATGTTGGGATGCCGTTTCTCTAATAAGAATGTTGTATCCATAAACCGATTTCCCTTCAGGTGCGGTCCAAACTAAAGTAGAAAAATTAGTCAAATCCTTTACTTCAATTCCTACGTTTGTTGGTGCTTTTGGAGACCAAGCCAAATTACTGAACGTAGCCAAGTTAGAACAGGTTACTTTCTTCATGTATTCAAAGTCCATAAATTCTGCAAGATCGCCGTACTGGATGTTGTTTTCTTTTCGAACATCTTGATGTTGGTGGTCGTAGTTTTCGTTCATTTCACAAAAACGAACAGCTGTAAATCCATTTTGACTGAAAGGAGTATGATCCCCACCACGTAAGAAACGGTCGTTGCGATACACTAAATTAATATCCAGTTGCTCCACATATTGATTGGTAACCGTTTTGATGTATCGCGCTAGTTGTCTGGATGGACTGTCATTATCACGATTGGTCGATTTACGCATTTTTGACTCGGCTTCTGTCTCTAAGAATGGAATTGTTTCACTGAAAACGCGCACTTTAGTATTGTCTCGTAATAAAGTACCGCTGGATAAACTGTTTCCAATCATATCATTGTTGATCATGGCAATAACATTCCATTTTCCCTCTTTGGCAACATCCGCTAAATGCTTAGCTCCGTATAATCCTTGTTCTTCACCAACTACAGCCACAAAAATCAGTGTAAAAGGGAATTCTCTTTGGCTCATTATACGGGCCAGTTCCATCATGGCGGCTACTCCGGAAGCGTCGTCATTAGCACCTGGCGCATCAATTTTAGCATCCATGACATCCGAAGCACGAGAATCTAAATGGCCGCTTATAATTAATACACGATCGTCCGTAGGATCAGTTCCTTTTAAGGTTGCCATGACATTACCCAATTGGCTGTCGGTGGCAATACGTCTTCCATCTGCTTTGATGGTGAAAAAGTCAATAACCGAAGTTAGTCTGCCGCCAGAAGCCAAAGCATATTTATCAAATTCCGATTTAACCCAGCGTTGCGCTGCGCCAATACCGCGAGTGTTACTTTTTGTGTCGCTTAGGGTATGTCTGGTTCCAAAAGACACTAGTTTTCGGACCGTAGCTTCCACATTTTCCGATTGTACCTCAGCCACCATTTTTTTTATTTCGGGATCATCGACGGTGGTTTGTGCGTAATTGGCATGAGTAATGAATAATAGTAGGAACAAACAGAGAATTGAGGTTGATTTCATCTAATTTTTTTTAGTTTTCTCAAAGTTAGGGAAAAGGAAAAGATTTTAGGCACAAAATTGTGCTTTAGTGTTTCATTGCTAGAACTTGCGCAATCGCTTTTTCAGCCAGAGGCGCCATTACCTGATAGCCCAATTTATTAGGATGTACTCCATCACCGGAATAGGCAGCTTTTAATCCGTTGCTCTCATCGACCATAGCTGAAAAATAATCCAGGTAGATAATTCCATTCGCATCAGCATATTTCTTTAGTAATTGATTAAGCTCCATAACCTTTTCAGCCGGATTTTGATTGGGTTTCCAAGGAAAATCAAAAGCGGGTAATACGGAACACAAAATAACTTTGATCTGGTTTGCTTGTGCCAATTCAACCATCGAAATAATATTGTTTTCAATCCTATCTAATGTTGTGGGGCCTGTATTTCCGGCAATATCATTGATTCCTGCTAAAATGAGTACTGCGGCTGGCTGTAAAGCAATAACATCAGCTCTGAAACGGATGAGCATTTGCGGGGTTGTTTGACCGCTAATACCCCTATTTATATATGGTTTTCCTGAAAAGTATTCAGAATTGGTTGCACTCCAGAATTCGGTTATGGAATCACCCATAAAGACAATTCGTTGTTGTCCAGCTGCTGGTGGTTTCA
The DNA here is from genome assembly GCF_003970355.1 of Flavobacterium bomense. Classification (NCBI taxonomy): domain Bacteria; kingdom Pseudomonadati; phylum Bacteroidota; class Flavobacteriia; order Flavobacteriales; family Flavobacteriaceae; genus Flavobacterium; species Flavobacterium bomense. The sequence goes on from NZ_RYDJ01000007.1 coordinate 113,410, forward strand.
GCGCAACATTCTGCTCTTGGTATTTGCTTAAATTTGGCCAGTCCTGCGCCTGTATTGTTTCTCCCATAACGATTGATAAAAATAAGATGCTGTAAATAAATTGGATGTTTTTCATTTGTAACCGGATTAGAAATTTTGAAAACAGTAAATAAGTGGTAGTGCAGTAAAACGCAACAACCTTCCATTCTTATCCGAAAGATAGAGAAAAGGAAGGTTGATTTTATAGTGTATTGGTATTTAATCAAATAAATCGGAAGACAAATACCGATCGCCTCGGTCGCAAATGATAGCGACAATCACACCGGACTCTATTGTATTTGCTATTTTTAGTGCTGCAGCCACGGAACCGCCACTACTCATTCCTGCAAAAATGCCTTCTTCAAGTGCCAAACGTTTGGTCATAGCACGTGCTTCCTGTTCCGAAATTTCAATGATGGTATCTACTTTTGAAGCATCAAAAATTCTAGGTAAATATTCTTGAGGCCATTTTCTGATTCCCGGAATCTGCGAACCGTCGCTGGGTTGCGCACCAATAATTTGAATTTCTGGATTCCGCTCTTTCAAATACGTTGACGTTCCTATAATTGTCCCTGTAGTTCCCATTGCTGATATGAAATGGGTTACCGTTCCTTCCGTATCATTCCATATTTCCGGACCTGTGGTTTTGTAATGTGCTTTCCAGTTGTCATCATTAGCAAACTGATTGAGCATTATGTATCCGCCTTCGGCTACCTTTTTATCAGCATAATCTCTGGAACCAATTATTCCGGTGTCAGCAGGCGTTAGAATGACCGTAGCTCCATAAGCACGCATAGTAAGCGTACGTTCTATAGTGGAATCTTCCGGGAGTATCAATTCGATTTCGATATTGAATAATTGGGCAATCATTGCCAAAGCAATTCCGGTATTGCCGCTGGTTGCCTCAATTAACTTGTCTCCTTTTTTGATTTCTCCTCTTTCTAATGCTGATTTGATCATGTTGTATGCCGCACGATCCTTTATGCTTCCGCCTGGATTATTTCCTTCGAGTTTCAGTAAAAGTTTTACCTTGTCATTTTGTATCAAATGGGTAGATTCAACTAAAGGTGTATTGCCTATTAAATCTAGTATTGTTTGAGATTTCATGCTATTGGGTGTGTTGTGTTTGATTTGTAATAATCCGAGTATTGACTAAATTTGATAAGTATTCGTTTATAAAAACTATTTTTAACAAGCTTATTTTAAAAATAGCAACAACAATAGCAGAAAGGAATATTTTTATAATTCAGTGGCATTTTCATGGTTTTTAAAACGAATGGTAAAGGTATTGAACAATTTTGGATTATTTGTTTTTAGTCAATAAAGCTATCTTGTTTATTGCCACATTTTTGTTAAATTTATCGCTTTTGAATGCAATTGAAATTTTTGTTATATCCGTTAATTGGAATTAATAAAAATTAAATCAATAGCTTTTTTTACAATTTTAAGATATAAACAGCTATTGCTAGACTGTTTATATTTTCAAGGTATACAAATTGATTATTAGTTTCGATAGAAGTGTTTTTTAAATTAGCCAATAAATAACTAGCTATGAAAAGTAATTCGACTTTTATAAGTGACATTTCTAAAAAGGTATTCCCAATAGCGGATAAAGTAGCTGCTAAGACCATACGGAACCCAATATTAGCACTTATTCAAAATGATTATCCTGATTTTGATGCCAATAAATTATTAGCAATAAGTGAACTTAATAGGTATCGGGAAAAATATATTTCGAATTATTTATTGGTCGAAATAGGGGAATTGTCTAATCTGGAGGCTAAAGTAATCGGTTCCTTAAGCGAAGATAAATCGCTGGTGAATACTGTAGAGGATGAAAATGGTGATCGAACCGTAGGGCAAAAAGTGGCAGACAAGGTAGCTGCTTTTGGCGGAAGCTGGAAATTTATCATTCTTTTTGGGGTGTTTATCTTGTTGTGGATTTTGGCTAATATTTATATTCTGCTGAATAAAGGTTTTGATCCGTATCCATTTATTTTATTGAATTTAATTTTGTCCTGTTTGGCTGCACTTCAAGCACCGGTAATTATGATGAGCCAAAACCGTCAGGAAGAAAAAGATCGGGAAAGAGCTAAAAAAGATTATATGATTAATTTGAAATCAGAACTTGAAATCAGAATGCTTCATGAAAAACTGGATCATTTGATTATGCATCAGCAAGAAGAATTAATTGAAATTCAGAAAGTACAAATCGAAATGATGAATGATATCCTAGCCCGAATCAAATAATTGTTGTTGCTGTAAAGGGGATAAAAAGAAACTCATTAGTAGTGTTTAAAATAATACCCTGCAATCATAAAAACACCATTAAGGACAGCGGCGCCGATAATTATTTTTTTGTAGTTTCTGTTGGTGTCTATGAAATTCAAAGCCAGAATTCCCAGAAATAATAAGGTCGTGAAAATTGCCGGATACCTATCGAAGGCACCTCCAAAATCGCCTTGTAAAAGCAATAAAAATCCTCGCTGAAAACCACAGCCCAAACACTCTATTCCAAAGAGTGTTTTACTGAAACACGGGAGCATGTATTTTTCTATATTCAATTTTTTTTCTTTTTTACAAGTATACGTAAAAGTAAGAAATTTTATCAAGAGTAAATAGAGTAATTTTAAATTCAGTACTTTTGGAATCTGATATTTTAAAAGATGAAAAAATATATAATCCCCATAATGATTCTCGCCATCACAGTTGCTTTATACGAGCAGGTGAGTGCCGAAAAAAACGTGTACATCATGGTTGTTGCAATTGTAGTTTTTATGATTGGAATGATGCAGTTGAGTGCTAAAACTCCGAGTAAAAATCAAGAAAAAGAAGACGAAAATGTTCAATAAAGGAGATAAAGTTTCCGTGCTGGATGAAGCGATGAATGGGATAGTGTTGTCAGTCAAAGACCAGCAGGTTACGATAGAAACGGAGGATGGTTTTACGATGACATTTATTGTCAATGAATTACTTAAAATAAACGATTCCAGTAACTTAATGGATTCAATCAGAAGAATAAATGTAAGTGAAATTGCAAAAGAGAAAGAGATTCCAAAACCCCGTAGTTTTGTAAAAGAAAGGAAATCTAAACACGAAATTCCAGCTCCTGAATTTGATTTACACATTGGAAAACTGGTGCCTAATAAACGCGGAATGTCGAATTATGATATTCTGACGCTACAGACTGAAACAGCAAAACGCCATATTGAATTTGCGATTAAAAATCGCATTCCAAAGATTGTTTTTATACATGGAGTCGGGGAAGGAGTCTTGAAAGCAGAGCTAGATTTCTTATTGGGACGGTATGATAACATCGCTTTTCAAGAAGGTAATTATCAAAAATACGGTCAAGGAGCAACAGAAGTTTTCATTAAGCAAAGCGCTATGTAAGCTCATTTTTAATTTTTAATTCCAAAACGAAAGGTCTGATTTAAGATGATTTCTCCTTTGAAATTCTCTTAAATTAGACCCTTTTTTGTAACCATGAAAACAACTTTTTCTTATCTGAAATTATAAGTTTTTTGGCCCCTAATTGGTAGTCAATAAATCTCCATAAATATAAGCATCACCTAGAATAAAATCACTGTTTCCTTTCTTCATTTTTACTTTTTTCAGCACTACAGTATGTCTAAAACCTGATCCATTTGTTGTAGTTGTTACTTCTATAATACCGCTGGTATTTGCTATTCCTGACACTCCAATCCATTCTTCACTAAATGTCGGAGTAGTAGGAAAAGTAGTATTACAAAAATAATTTCCTGTAACCAAGCCAGAGAATAAACGATACGTCAGTTTGTTTTCTGTGTCGCCTATCAATCCGGTTCTAGGAGTGTTCAGCGGTGTTACGGCATTCACGATTAAACTGGCATCAATATCCAGAATTAGCGCTTCACTACTGTTGTAATCGTATAATTGTTTGGAAGTAGCACATTGTTCCAATGTTTTATTGAAACTAAAAGGCAGCGGTGTTGCTGCTATTTGATAGTCTCCAAAAAAGAATGTTTCGTACACTTGCGTTCCGTTTCCTTTATCAAAAGTGATGTTTTTGAACTTTATATTATGATTGTATCCTGTAATTTTAGTACTGTTATCATCAGGATTTAGGGGTTTTATTGCCGTTGTAGTTATTACAATTTTCCCGCCAGTTGCGGTCCATTGGCCTGTAACTGTAGGTGTTGCCGGAGGAATAGTTTCGCAAATTGTAGCATTTGTGACAGTTCCGTTATAAAAACGGTAAAAAACTCGATTTGTACCATTGATATCCAGTTCTTGCACACTTGTTTCTGTCGGAAAAACAACATTTTTTATTTCAAGAATTAACGCTTCGCTATCTTTTAATTTATAAATGATCCCATTTGTCGTGCAATTTTGTGTGGCTACATCTTCAAAAGTGATGGTTTCTTGAATTAAATCTCCATCATCACATCCGTTTAGGAGCAATGCAAAAACCAACAGGCTAACAATTCTTTTCATTTTATAAAATTTAAAACAAAAATAGAATTTTTAATTTATTCCAAATGCATAACCGCTTAAAAATAGATTATTTAACAGGATATTGTGTTTTAGCAACTATCAATTAAGTGATTAAGTACCTGTTTTAATAGTTATAAAATTGAAAGATAGTGAGAATTTAAAGCCGATTGAAATCAGTATCTTTGTCTAAATTTAATACGATAGATGAGACTTAACAAATATTATTCGGCTGCTTTTTTAGCTTTTTTTGTTTGGGGTTTTTTTAGTTTTGCTTTAAAGCCTTTACACAATTATCCGTCGCTGGATATATTATTTTACCGAGTGTTTTTTAGTGCCATTACCATGGTGTTGATCAATGTTGTTTTCCGTAGAAATGTAATGCGTAAAAACTGGAATCACTTCAAGACGATACCTCCCAAACAACAGAAGAGTGTTGTTATGCTAACACTTGGCGGAGGTATATTTCTCTCCTCAAACTGGTTTGTTTACATTTATGTGATGAATCACGTAAGTGTAAATGCGGCTTCGTTGGCGTATTTAATTTGTCCAATTGTAACAACTGTTTTTGCCTTTTTCATGTTGAAAGAAACGCTGAGCAAATGGCAGTGGATTGCTGTTTTAATTAGTGTATTTAGTTGCGTTTTATTATCCTTTAATCATTTTCAGGATATATTCTACAGTCTTATTACGGCTGCTACTTATGCACTGTATTTAGTGAGTCAACGTAAAAATAATGATTTAGATAAATTCCTCAGCCTGACGATTCAATTGATTTTTACGGCACTTGTACTGCTCCCTTTTTATCCAAAATACAGTGGAACAATTCCTGTAGAGCCTCTGTTTTACGGCTACATGTTCCTGATTGTGTTTTTTTTTACGATTATCCCTTTGTTTCTAAATCTTTATGCGCTCAAAGGAATCAACTCTTCCGCGGTGGGAATTATGATTTATATTAACCCGATTATTAATTTCTTGTTGGCTATATTTTATTATAACGAGCAGGTTAGCTCGCTTCAATTGTTTTCTTATTTGCTGATTTTGGTTTCAATTGTTGTTTTTAATGAAAAACTGCTTTTTCCCCGAAAATTAAAACTCGTCCCTTCAGAAATACCAGTTTTAAAATAATTTTATAATTTAAAAAATGAAAAAAGTATATCTCGATAACGCTTCTACAACTGCTATTCGTCCCGAAGTAATCCAGGAAATGACTAAAGTATTAACGGAAGATTATGGAAATCCATCTTCAACGCACAGCTTAGGGCGTTCTGCAAAAAATGTTCTGGAGCTTTCCAGAAAGTCAATTGCCAAAAACCTGAATGCCACTGCGCAGGAAATAATTTTTACTTCCTGTGGTACCGAGGCCAATAACTGGATTCTTCGGTCAGCCGTTAAGGACTTGAAAGTGCAACGAATCATTACCAGTAAAATCGAGCATCATGCGGTTTTGTACACGGCTTTAGTTTTAGAAAAAGAGTATGGAATTCAGATTGATTATGTAGCAATAAAGTCAAATGGAGCAATTGATATTACTGATTTAGTGGAGTTATTATCACAGGATAAGAAAACATTAGTCAGTTTGATGCATGTGAATAATGAAATTGGAACTGTTTTAGATTTAGAACGAATAAGCCGTATTTGTCAAGAGCACAGTGCTTTGTTTCATTCGGATACCGTACAGTCCATAGGGAAAACCGGCATAGATTTGCAAAATTTATCTATAGATTTTATCGTGGCCAGTGCGCATAAATTTCATGGACCTAAAGGCGTTGGTTTTGCATTTATTCGAAAAAATTCAGGAATGCAACCCTTATTTTTTGGTGGCGAACAAGAGAAAGGATTGCGCGCCGGGACTGAGGCTCTACATCAAATTGCAGGAATGGCAAAAGCTCTGGAACTTTCATACACCAATTTAGAAACGGAACGAAAGCACATTTCTGAAGTACGGAGTTATTTAATTACCAAGCTTGAAATTGATTTTCCAGGTTTCGAAATTAATGGGAATAGCGATGGTTTTTACACGGTTTTAAATGTTTTACTGCCTTTTTCAGACGAAAAGACAGCGATGATTTTGTTTCATTTAGACATGAAAGGGATAGCAGTTTCCCGCGGTAGCGCCTGCCAGTCCGGGAGTATAAAACCGTCTCATGTATTAGCCGAAATGCTTTCGAATGACGATTTAAAGAAACCAAGTTTGCGCATTTCATTCAGCCATTATAATACTAAAGAAGATATCGATTTGCTTATTGCAGCTTTGAAAACGATATAAAAAATCTGCTGTAAAGTAGTTTCTTCAGTAGTATTAACGTATTTACACACCTAGTTTTGGATATTTATAATGAAATCGATGGCTTTTCTGCATATTTTTCCATGATTAAGCGCGCTTTAAAAAAGCATAATGCAGATTCAGAACCTTGATTAATGTTGATGTATTTGTCTTTTGTGATTAATAGACAGTTGCCGAGTGTTAATTAAAAAAAAAGTGTAAGCTGCAGTTCAATTACAAGTTATTCACCTGTTTGTTTAGAAATATGAATGGATTGCCCCACTAATTTCCAGTGTCCATCAATTTTTTCTAATAACCGAATTTCATACGAGAACGTTTTTTTGCCATCTTTGGCCGTTGACTCTTCGTTGTGGCTTACCCAGGCGTTGTCCTTATGAATACTCATTTTGTAATTTGTATTTACAGAATAGCCACCGTTACCCATTGCTTCCGGATTTGTATTAATCATAGCCGTAGGCGGAATGTCGAGTACGGTTCCGTCTCCAGTTGAAATTAATATTCGGCTGTAGGGCTGAATGTACCAGCAGTCCGTATGTCCCTTGCTGTCGCCAGCTCTCCATGTGGCAGACTCTTTTTCAAGTAGTTTTTTGATGCTCTCAGATTCATCATTATTTTGACTATAACCTACCAAATTTAGTGCTAGTATAAGATAAAAGGATATTGTCCATTTCATATCAGGCCTGTTTTTTAGAATATTATGTTTTTCGTTTTTATGGCGTAAAATCAGCTAAAAACATGTGCTTTCAAGAATTTTAAGGTTCTTTACGAACGTAAATATATAATTTAATCCTATGAAAACAAATAGGATTTCATTTTTGTGCGTTGTTGTATTAAGAGAGAGTTTTACAATAGCTAAAAAAAAAGACTCTTGACACTATCCCGCTAATTATCACTGATTAACCGGATTGTGTTTAAAAAAATCCGGCTAGTCTAGTGGTAATATTAATTAAAGAAAGGTCGCTTTATTTTAAGGTTTTAGTATTGGATCCTATTAACTTGCATCAAAAAAGCACTGTTTTTTTAATGCGACGAAGGTTCATAAATGAGTCGTAAAAAGGAACTAAACCGCTGGTTTTCTCTATTTATAGGAATTCCGGTTACTATGCCTATTAGTAAATTATCTGTAATTTCTACTCTCATTTGAGGTCGGATTGTCATATCAAAATCAGCATTATTAATTTCTTTGTTAAACTCCAGTCCAATAAAATTTCGCGTTCCGGGGATCATGTAATGGATATTTGAATTAATCTGCCAGTTCGTCTGTGTTGTATTATCTGAAAAGTGGTGCGTAAATTGTGGCCCGGTGTATAAAAGGGTATGAAAATTTTGTCCCCAGCGTTTAGCAATCACCAAGAACGGATTATATCCATTTCCGGTTATCAAAGTACTATTGCTGTAGTTGTTAAAATTGGGTAATAGAAATTCGTGAATATAGCCAACAGCCATTGATATTTTCTTTTTTTCTGAAACAAAAAAGGTATATTGTGCCGCTAGTTTTATACTATTCAGGTTACTTCCCGGCGAATTTCCGTTGCCGGAAGTAGGGTAATAAATTGAAAAAGGCAATTCTACTTCAAGTCCTAATCGATCAATTGGAGCCCATTCATATTCTAGCAGTGCAGTATATTCATCATGAGTGATATTGTCTGTCAAACCGAGACCTAAATTCCATTCTTTTTCTCCTTTTCGGGCTCCCAAATCTCTAATGAGATCGATGTACAGAGGTTCAGCATGTAACACTTTTGGACGTTTTTTTTTGCCTTCAACTTCTTGAATGTAAAGACTGTCTTTGATCGTATTTTGTTGGTTTTTTTCTGTTTGTGCTTGAGAATGTGTACCCGTAAGTACCGTTAATAGCAGAGTAAATACCGCTGTTTTTAAATATTGAAGAGCCATTTTAATTTGTTTTATGTTTTAGTATACGAATTGCAACCCTAGTTTTCATGAGAAAATAAGGCAGGGATTAATGATCTAAATAACAAATTAAATGTTAGGGGGAGGCGTGTGTATTTCAAAATACGGGGTCGGAGGAATCGAATTTTGTTCAGCTAATTTCCCCTTTTTTAAATATAAATATTTTTTATAAAGACTAATTGCACTGTTTGGTACTACAAAAAAATCTATAAAAAAAGCACTTTTTGCAGCAAAATCTTGATTGGTATCATTATCATCGTATTCAGGTATGGCATTTTTGAATCCTAATATTTTTTCAACCACTATTTCAATAATGCTTTCCAGATCATTGTGGGTCAGATCCTCAGGTAAATAATTTGGTTGCGCATCCGGGGAATCAACAAAGCAGTTCAGCAGGTATAACGACATGAAACCCCAAAAATATCGAGTTAAAAGAGTATGTCGAATTTGTTTAATCATTTTGCATAATTACACTATTTTCTTGCTTAATAGTTGTAAATTTTCGTTAAAGTCGATTATAATTTAAGCGAGTCGCCATCTGCCAAGTGTTTAAAGGGTGCTTTTCTGGATTATTTTAAGTTTAAAAGAGAAAATATGGTACTAGTGAAATTTCCTTTGGTTGTAACCGTTTTACGGATCTGTTTGCAAGCAGTTTTTGTTTTTAATAATACGTTATTGGATTTTATTTCTAAATTTTTCTAAAATGATTAAAATATTCATCAATGCGTATCATCATTCCAGTCAGAATCTTCTTCAGTTGTTTTTTTGAAATCTTTATTCAAGAACTGTTTGTATTTCTTTTTGTCTTTTTGATTTTTTCTGATGAGAAATACTATCAAAGCAATTCCGAAGAAGAGTACAAGTCCAACTATTACCCAATTGATTTTCATTGTTTTTTTGTTTAATACGTAAATTAACAATCTGACATATTCACGGTGATGGCTAATCCGCCTTCGGAGGTTTCTTTGTACTTGTTGTTCATGTCTTTGGCGGTTTGCCACATCGTGTCCACGACTTTGTCTAAAGGGACTTTGGCATTTTTCGGATCGGTTTCCAGGGCTAACTCAGCGGCATTAATGGCTTTTATGGCACCCATAGTATTTCTTTCGATGCAGGGAATCTGAACCAAACCGCCAATAGGATCACAGGTCAACCCCAAGTGATGTTCCATGGCAATTTCGGCAGCCATTAAAACCTGTGCAGGAGTTCCGCCCATCAATTCGCATAAAGCGGCAGCAGCCATGGAAGATGAAACGCCTATTTCGGCCTGACAACCGCCCATTGCCGCAGAAATGGTAGAACCTTTCTTGAAAATACTGCCTACTTCACCGGCAACCATCAGGAATTGTTTGATTTCTTTTTCTCCTGCATTGTGGTTTTCAATCACTAAATAATACATTAAAACGGCCGGAATTACGCCTGCGCTTCCATTTGTTGGGGCTGTGACCACGCGTCCTAAAGCGGCATTTACTTCATTTACCGCAAGGGCAAAACAGGAAACCCATTTCAGGATTTGGCGGAATTTCACTTCTGTTTTTCTGATCTCCTCAAGCCAGGTTTGAGGGGAATTATAATTGGATAAACCAATTAGTTTTTGGTGCATGTCAAAAGCACGGCGACGCACGTTTAGTCCGCCGGGAAGAATCCCTTCGGAATGACAACCAATGTACATGCATTCGAGCATCGTGTGCCAAATGCGTATTAGTTCCTGATCGATAACGGCTTCGGAACGCATTGATTTTTCGTTTTCATAAATGATTTCCGATATCGATTTGTTTTCTTTTATGCAATAATCCAGTAGTTCTGCCGCTTTCTCAATTGGATATGGAAAAGCACATTTTATTTTAATTTTCTTTTTAGCGTTGATGCGTTCTTCTTTTACTACAAATCCGCCACCAATAGAATAAAAGGTAGAAACGTATTGACGATCATCAGTCATATAGGCTGTGAAAGTCATTCCATTGGCATGAAAGGGAAGGAAGTTTTTATTAAAAACGATGTCTTGGAGGAAATAAAAAGCAATTGGCTTTTCGTTTCCTAAGTTGATTTTGTTTTTTGATTCAATGGATTTGATAATTGCATCAATATTTTCTATGGGAATGTATTCTGGATCTTGTCCGCTCAAACCCAGCATTACGGCTAAATCCGTGGCGTGTCCTTTACCGGTTAAGGAAAGGGAACCGTATAGATCTATTTTTACCCTGCTGACAGCATGAAGTAAATTTTCGTTTCGCAATTCACTAAGAAAGCGTTCGGCAGCTCTCCAAGGTCCAAGTGTGTGTGAACTCGAAGGTCCAACACCAATTTTTAGCATATCAAAAACGGAGATACATTCTTCCATGTTAAGTGTGAATTTTTGTTACCTGCAAATATAATAGAATGTAGCAAGGATACGAATTGAAAATATAATAATATTGTTTTTTTAATAATTAATATTGCTGTATTGTTAGTATTCTTCAAAAAAAAAGGATTTAACTAAACTAATACTTTGTTAAAATCAATATTTCTTTAATCCAAAATTTAGCTTGTGCAATACTTTGTAAATGGCTATTTTTGAAGCTTAACTAACCCAAAACAATATGAAAAAGATTATTTTTTCTTTTTATCTACTGCTAACTTTGGTACTGAGTGTTCATTCGCAAGTGCAAAGTCCTTCTGAATTTATACCCAATTACGGAAAACAAATAACCTATTACCATCAGACTGAAAATTATTTTAAGCATCTTACGGAAAAGTCTACTTTTATCAAACACCAGAAATATGGTGTAACGCCGGAACAAAGGGATTTGAATGTATACTTTATATCGAGCCCGGAGAATTTGGCTAATTTGGAACAAATTAGGAATAACAATTTGGCAGCCATTGGTTTATCCGAAAATAAATTACAAATGATTGGCGATAAATTAATTGTTTGGTTGAGTTTTAATGTGCACGGAAATGAATTTGCCGGAACCGAAAGTGCTATGACCGTGGCGTACGAATTAGTAAATCCTTCGAATGCCGATACTAAAAAGTGGTTAGAGAATACCATTGTAATACTGGATCCATGCATCAATCCCGATGGATATTCCAGATACGGAAATTGGTTAAGAGAAATTTCAGGTAAAAAAACGCATCCGGAATTGTCAGACAGAGAGCACATGGAAGTGTGGCCGGGCGGTAGATACAACCATTATATATTTGATTTAAACAGAGACTGGGCGTGGCAAACACAACCGGAAACCCAACAGCGTATTGCGTTGTACAACCAATGGATGCCACAAGTTCATACAGATGTGCATGAAATGGGATACGATTCTCCGTATTTTTTTCCACCCTCAGCGGAACCTTTGCACGAATATATTGAGAAATACCAGAAAGATTTTCACTACACTTTAGGTAAAAATATTTCTAAAAAATTTGATGCTCAAAACTGGATGTATAACACCGGTGAACGTTTTGATTTGTTTTATCCAAGTTATGGGGATACGTATCCTACATACAATGGCGCGGTTGGTATGACGATGGAACAAGGCGGAATAGGTGCGGGGAGAGCCGTTACTATGGGCAACGGAATCACCTTGACGATACAAGACCGATTGACACATCACGCTACGGCAGTCCTGACGGTTGTAGAATCAGCCGCCGCACAAGCGGATGTTTTACTGAAAGGTTTCAGAGGTTTTATGAATAATTCCCGAAAAACAGTGAAGGGAAATTATAAAATGTATGTGATGAAAAATAATCCGAAGTTGGTTCAAATGGCGGATTTGTTAAAAAAAAATAATGTAGAATTCAGTTACGCTGATGCCAGTCAAAAAGTATCCGGATTCAATTACAATACAAAAACAGATAAAGGTTTTACGATTGAACCCAATGATTTAATTGTAAAAGTAGATCAACAAAAAGCTGTTTTAGCACAAGTGCTTTTTGAACCGGACCAAAAGTTGAATGACAGTTTATCGTATGATATTACCTCTTGGGCTTTGCCCTTGGCGTACGGTGTTGAAGGCTATGCGTTAAAAAATAGTCTGGACATAAAGACTAAAGCAACTATTGAAGTGAAAGAAAAGATCGTTCCTAAAAATGCTTATGCGTTTCATATTCCTTGGAATAACAGAATTTCAGCTCAGGTGTTGTCTTTGTTGCACCAAAATAATATCAAAGTGAGGTCTGCGATGAAAAAAGCCATTTTTGGAGATGTGATTGTAGAGCCGGGTGGACTGTTAGTGACCAAAGCGGATAATCCCAAAGTGGTTGATTTTGAAAAAACGATTAGTGAACTCGTAAAAATAAAAACCGATTATAATTACATACTTACAGGTTTTTCGTCTAATTCTAAAGATGTAGGCGGCGAAAATTTTAATTTATTGAAAGCGCCTAAAGTAGTTTTATTATCCGGAAAAGGGGTGGGCTCTACAGAGTTTGGTGCCGCTTGGTATTATATGCAAGAAACTATTGCATATCCGGTGAGTGTGGTTGAAGTAAATAATTTCAATAGATTTAATCTTTTTAACTACAACACACTGATTTTAGCAGACGGATATTATGATTTTTCAGATGACCAACAAAAGAAAATTGGCGAATGGATTAAAAACGGTGGAAAAGTGATTGCAATGAATAGTGCGCTTACCCTTTTTGAAGCAAAAGAAGGATATGCGTTAAGTCCTTTTGCAACTGAAGAAGACAAATTAAGCTCTGAGAAAGCCGCTGAAGAAGAGGAACTAAAAGAACGCTTCTTAGATTTTCAGGATTCAGAACGCAGGTATATTTCTAAATCGATTCCCGGAGCCATAATTGAAAACCTATTGAATAAAACACATCCCATGTCTTTTGGTTTAGGCGATACATATTTCAGTCTAAAAACGGATGACAGACATTATTCACTATTGAAAAAAGCCATAAATGTTGCTTATGTTCCTAAAGATTATAAGAGTTATGGTTTTGTAGGTAATGAAATCAAAAAGAAACTGAACAATACCGTGAGCTTTGCAGTTGATAAAAAAGGCGATGGATCTGTAATTTATATGGTAGATAATCCATTATTCAGAGGTTTTTGGGAAAATGGAAATCTATTGTTCAGCAATGCATTGTTCTTAGTCAATTAAAGAGTGTACAAGATAGGTTACATAAAAAGAGCACGAGGTATCGAGCTCTTTTTATGTTTCATTGTTTTTCTAAAAAGGATAACCAATTGCTAGATTGAAAACTAAATTTTCTTTTCTCCAGGCACTATTTCCCAGACTGATTTGATCTAAAACCCAGCGATCTCCATTTGGTAAATACGGTTTGCGTAACGGGAAAGCAAGATCTGTTCTCAGAATTAGAAAAGAGAAATCAAAGCGTAATCCGGCTCCAACTCCAACGGCCAGTTCATTCAGGAATTTTTTGGAAAATTTTGCTCCCGGTTTATCCGGATTTTCATTCAGTAACCAAATATTTCCGGCATCTAGAAACAAAGCTCCTTTTACCAGTCCATATATTTTAGTTCGGTATTCGGTATTAAACTCTAGTTTTAAATCACCGGATTGATCCGCTAAAAAAGTGCCGGTGTTAGCTGCAGCTCCATCAAAACTTCCAGGTCCCAAGGAACGGGCTCTAAAGGCTCGCAAACTATTGGTCCCACCAATGAAAAACTGCTTGATAAAAGGCATTTCATTTGAATTCCCATACGTAAATCCGGCTCCTGCAATGATTCTGCTGGCTAATTGAGACTCTTTTCCTAATTTCAAATAATGTCTGAAATCTTGCTCTATTTTGATAAATTGACTAAACGGAACATCAAATAATTTGATAGTATCTCCTTTTCGAATATTTGCTCCTGAAACTAATCCTGCTATATTTCCCACCAGATCAAGGCTAGCTTTGTAGTAAAAAGTGTTTTTCTTTCTCGTTTGTAAAGTATTAGTGTACGTATAGGAATAGGAAGGTCCAAATAGTAATTGCTTCTCAACCACTTTCTCCAGAGAAGGGTTGTTTGCAATTTGTTCATGGTACAAATTAGTTATGTTTTGCGGACTGGCGTATGTGATTTCGGTAACATTTAAAAGGTGTTCTTTTCGTTCGTTTTCTTTCCATAAATAACCAAAAGAACCTTTGAATGTTTGTAGGGAATATAAATTGGTTCTGTTTTGAAATTCATATCCCAATGTTGCTTTTGTCTTTGGAACAAAACCACTTGACGGGTTTAGCTTAAAAGGGGATACAAATCGGGGCCAAATTAAATTAGCTTCGGTACCAACTCTATACACATTGAAACCATTATTTTGTCCGGAAACTTGCACTTCTACACCCCCAAAAGCTGAGATTGTTAATAATTCAGCACCCCGGAACGCATTGCGATTGCTCCAGTTTAAATTGAGTTCGGTTCCGGTGTAATTAGCAGAATTTGTTTTGGCCAATAATTCCATCCGAAGCGATTTTTTAGGCAATGGCGTCAGGTAATAATAGGCATCTAAATAATTTCCGAGTGTATCAGAAACCTTAAACTGATTTTTCACAAATTTGAAAGTACCTAGGTTTACCAATCGGTTCAATGATAAATTATGGTCGGTACGGTTGTATAGATCCCCTTTTTTAAAATATAAAGCCCGATCAAAAATCCTTGGTTTGAATAAATTTTCTGGATCTATAATGGTTAAATCATTATATTTTGTAATGGTATCGATACTGATTTTTAAACTGTCAGAACTAATAGAATAGTTTGGATATACAATAATTTTATTAATTTTGTACGGGATTTCAGCTAGTTTAGGAGCTTCCTCTTTTATCTTTACAATAAGATCGACCTGATGATCTGCAACCGTTGAGTCTACTTGTACTTTTAAATAATCAGGATTAAAATAAAAGAATCCTTTTTCTTTTAGCCTGGAATCGATTCTGATTCTTTCTTCTTTGATGGTATTTAGGCTGTATCCTTCTTCTTTTTTTAACAAACTTCTACGTCTGGTATTGCGCACGGCACTTGAAATCACTGCGGAGTCTACAGGGAATTTGACGGCTCTGATTTTGTATTGTTTTGCGGGTTTTACAAGATATTCTGCAGTTGCTTTTTTTCCGTGTCGTGTTGAATCAGCCGCTGTTTTTGTATTGAAATAGCCATTGTTTTCTGTGAAATTTTGTAAAACGTTTTTGTTGTATTCTAAGTCTACCTGACTGTATAAAACAGGGGCTTCGCCTACTTTAGTTTTTAACCAGTAGCGCCATCCTTTTTCTTTCTTTGGCGTCCCAGCCAAGTTATAAATGTATAGCTTAGGCCTCAATCCTAAAATCGAGGAATTGGGTTTTGGTCTTACCACTTCTCCAAGAGCGGTTTTTAATGCTTTGTTTTCTTTTTTAGAGGTTTCTTTTCCTTCTACGGTTACTATAGCACCGGTATACAGCAGCTCTCCTTCGGGCAAAAAGCGAGTGTTGCTGCACGATGAAGCCAACATTGCAAAGAAAAGAAAAGATACTAAATGGTTATTGTTCATTAATTTTATTATTTATTAAAAAAAATTAAACCACTAAGAGATTAGGTTTTTATTAAGGAAAATCAATTGGTCTAATTTCTTAATGGTAAAAAAACTTTTATTTATTTTTTTTGCTTTGCTTTCTTCGCCTCACTTTTTGTAAATAATTCTTTGAATTTATTATAATCTAAAGTGATTATAAAGGCAATTCCAGTCTCGACGACTTCCCCTTGCAGCGCCACTTGGTATTTGTTTATGCGGTAGGCTCTCATTTTATACCTTCCATCTCTTGAGAGTTGATAATCTAAGGAAACATTGCCGGCAATATTATTGGTATTTTGATTGGCTTGCTGGGGCCCTTCAATCCCAAAGCTGCTGCCAACAGTAACTTTCAATCGGTCGTTCAGCAATTTTTTTGAAATGCCTACATTAAGATCTGTTTTGTTCTCGCGTTGCCCGGTAGTATAATCATCGGACGTATTCAGATCAAAATTCAGCTCTACTCCTTGAATTAAATTACCGGCGAGGTTATTCAGTTGTTGGGATAAAATTTTACTGGCACTTTCTCTGGCCAGTGAGGAAACGGTTGCTCCGCCGGATTGACTTGCAAATGGGTTTTCTCCAATAAAACGATTCAAGAGCAGTAAGGCAAAAACCTGTTTGTTCAGCTCATCAGGTTGCTGACGCAATTGGGTCAGTTTAGCCTGAGTGGTATTTATAATCTCTGTTGAAACACTATTGTTCCCCTCCGGCAAAACTATATCAAATGAAATAGTGGGTTTGAGCAAAGCACCATTCATTTTTAATGCGGTTTCAAAAGGGATTTTTTGTTTGTAGGTATTTCTCACTTCGGTGGTAACACTTCCTAATTGGTCATTTACTAAATCAATTGGAGCCGCTTCTGTTTTATAAATTGCAGTTATATTAATATCAGCAGTTGTGGGCTCTCCTGTCCATAGAATGTAGCTGCCTTTTTTGATGTCAAATTTCCTTTTGATGGCGTTAAAGTTCATTTCATAACTCCCTTCGGACAATTCATAGCGTCCGGTCAGCGTTGTTTTTCCTGAAGGATCAATTCCTCCGTTTAATTGCGCTTCGCCTTTTAATTTCAAGAAATCCCCGTTGGCTTTGTCAATTACCATTGATAATTCAGCTTCTTTGTTTACCTCAATGTTTACGGATGCGTTAACCCCTTTTATAGTGGATTCACTGCTGAATTCTTCCAGAACAATGGTCTCCATTAATTTTGGATTGTCTTGGTCAATAAATTCTACAATTCCTTCCCTATCAGCTATTGAAGGATCTGATTGGGGCAAAACAATAGTGAATTTAGTCTCTTTATTAATACGTATGGTTCCTTCGACAATAGGATTGTCTAAATTTCCTGTTATTTTTAAATGGTTGTCTAAGTACAGCTCTCCATAATACAAATCATTGTCTTTCGCTTTAGAATTGACCGCTTTGAAGTTATCCGCATCCAGGGCTAAATCGAACCCGAAATTACTAAAATTGGCACTGTCAATTTTTCCGTTGATGGCTAAATCATTGTCTCTCTCATCATTGATAATGAAATTGTCAAAAACAATAGCGTTTTCAGTAAAGATAATTTTATCATTTAACGACTTAAATTTAGAATTGAGCGGCGTGGCTTTGAAACCAATTTCATTGAATTGTAATTCTCCAATTACTTTGGGCTGGCTGGTATTCCCAGTGATTTTAAAATTCCCATTCAAAAAACCGGTGCTTTCAGTAATATTATTTAACGTAAAACCTTGAATGCTTTTTAAATTCAGCTTTTCAATATCCAGACTCATATCAAAACTACTGTTGTTTATTTTATAGTTTCCTTCTAATTTGACTTGGTTTCCCTGACCTGTAATAGCAACAACAGCATCGTATTGGTTTAAAATGGCATTATTTACTTTTATACTGATAGTTCCAATGGTATCTTTTTTGAAAGTAAAATTTTCAATATTTAAATCCGAAGTAAAAACGGGCGATGTAGTTGTGTTTTTCACCACTGCGTTTCCATTGATCTTACCACTCAGTTGTAAATCCTTTTTCTCCACAAAACTCGTAATCGTTTTAATGTCAAAATCTTTGAAATCAATAGTGATCGGCGCATTAGGAGTTTCAGAATGTGATTGAATGCGAATGGTGCTGCCGTTCTTGTTTAATTCGAAATTATCTGCGTAAATTCCTTTTTTGCCAAACCGAATCAAATTAGCATCCGCTATTGTCCAAGATTCATAATTCAGCAGTAGTTTAGCGGGGTCAAGACGAACTTCGTTATTTCCGTTTGCCGCTTTTAGTGTTCCGCTTATGCCATATCGTTCTGCGTCTTTTGCATCCTTCAGCTGTAAGGTGTAATCCAGGATATTTTGCGCTACTTTTCCTGTAATACTCGTATGTGGGAGCTGAATTTGTTTGTTTTGAATGTCGTCTATAATTAAGCTGTAAACAAGTGCATTTGCTTGTGTGTCTAGTTTGAAAATTACATTGGTTATCGTGTTTTCGCCATAAATTAATTTTGGAACAGCGCCATTAAGAACAATTGAGTCGTTGAGAGAGTTGTATCTTCCGCTGATGCTAATGGGTTCCAGACTTTTTATGCTAGGAATTAATTTTATTAAAAGAGGACTGTCCTTGATACCAATTTGAAAAGCAAATTGTTGCTTTCCTACCTCTGTTTTTTTAGCAGTAGGATTCTTGTCATAATATTTAGCAATCGAGTTTGTTAGTGCTGTAGCAACTTTAGACAGCGTGTATTTTCCTTTTATTTCTGCATTTGCAAGCGACGAACGCAGCAATAATGTATTCTTTTGAGCAGTAGATATTGCAACAAGAGTGATCGAGTCTATCTCAAATTGTTCTGTTGCATTAGTGATGCTTATGCGGTTTGCACTTACACTTCCGTTGAGATAATCTAAATTTGCGGATTGAATGTCAGCATCTACAACGCCTCTTATTTTTAGTGGTCCTGCATGGAGATTTAGTTTTTCTAAATCAGCAATATCCACATTCAGTTTTAATTTTCCGGTAGGATATTTGTCTCTAAAGCTTCCGTTACTCACTAAATCAAACGTTAAATTAGGATCTTTTGCGTAGGCAGTAGCATTGAAATTTCCGTTGCGAACGTTTCCTTTTAAGCTTAAATTTTGATAGGTGTATTTGTTGTAATTTGCTTTTAGAATGTTGCCATTCAAAGAGGCATTGGCTGTTTTTGGATCAAATCCAGTTCCTTTTAGGGTTGCTTTCAGAGTGATTTTTCCAATAGAATCATTTTTGATAAAGCGTCCCAAATCAAAATTTGTAAACTCGGTTTGAACATCATATTTCTCGTAATTTTTTCTGTTTTGATTCAACGCCGCTTTAATCTTGGCGGTACCAAAACTACTTGACAGATTCAGGTTCGTATTGAAATTAGCAATGGTTCCTTTAAACGTTCCTTTGGCATTGAACTGCGGAGGCAACTGGATCGAATTTGGGATTGTTCCTTTGGGTAAAAAACCAATAAAATCTTTGGATCCTGATTGTAAGTTTTTGATATTCAAGTCAAAATAGGCTTTATTTACATCTGGCAAACCTACTATGCTGCCGCTTGCTGCTACTTTTGTAGTACCAATGCCGCTAATCTCCATAGATGGGAATGTAATAGCACTCAATTTTCCGGTTATGTCACCGTTGATTAGCAAGATGGCATTGGGATTACTCTTAAATGGGTCTGCATTTGCTAAAGTTGGTACAAAGAGCAGCACATCTTTGATACCCAATTTGCTTTTTTTTAAGTAAGCAATCAGACCCAATTCTCCCGGAGTATCAGCCAAAGCGGCAAGAGATGGATATCCAATTCTGATTTCATTTCTCAATTCTGTCTGCGGTGTTTTTAAATACAGTTTTTTGAGAAACGCATTCTTTTTGCCATAGTAAAATTCTGCGTTGAAGGATTGGATATTCAAACCACTATGATCTTTAACGCTTAAGGAATTTACTACTCCGGATATGTTAGTTGAGCCGTAATTTATTGCATCAATTTGCAGGTTTAAGTTAGTAAGATGCAAATGGTTGTAATCCATGCCTTTGGCAACAGCCGCAACATTGTTGTTGTCATACCTAAAATCTACTCGCTTGATTTCCGTAGTCTTGATTTTGATTTGCCAGTTATTGCCTTCTTCCGAAGCAGAATTTTTTTTAGTTTTAGCGGGTTCTGATTTACCAAAAGCTAAAGCTCCTTTTAGACCCGATAATTCAATACTTTCAAGGAGTGCAAATTTGTTATTGATATCCAACCGGTCAATTTTAGCTACTAGTTTTTTCAAATAAAAAGCAGTAGATAACTTTGTTCCCTCACTTTGGTAATCAAAATCAATTTTTGCAAAATCAATTTCTCCTAGTTTTAATTTGAAAACGGGTTCCGGTGTATTTCCTGTGGGAACTTCTTTAGCAGCGGATTTCTGAACCAAACCTTGCTTTAATTTAAAGTGTAGTCCGTTGATTTTAGCCTTTGGAATTTCGAAATTCATTTGTTCTAAATCGAAAGTTTTAATTTTCGTTTCAAAGTGATTTAGATTGGTAGATAGATAATTTTTGGTAATCGCATCGGAATACGTTAACTGGATTCGGTCGAGCTTAATTTCGGATACAGAGAATTGCATGGGTGGCGAATCGCTCTTTTGTTCCTCTGGCGAGGCAAATGCATTCAGGATATAATCAAAATTAAAAACTGCTTTTGAATCCCGACTCAAATTAGTGGTGATGCCTTCGAGCTGAACGGAATTAATTTCGACTTTATTATTCATCAATTGAAAAAGACTAATATCTACAGCTAGTTTTTCTCCGGCAAAAAGGGTGTCTTTTTTTTGATCTTCAAAATAAACACCTTGCAGCATTATTTTTTTTGGAAGTCCAATTTCTATTCGATTAATAGTAACCTTAGTTTTGATTTTTCCTTCCAGATAGGTTACTGCTTTTTCTTTGACATAATTTTGAACAGACGGAGTTTGGATGGCCACAACCAAGACTAAGAACAATAGAAGTAGGAATCCTATTATCCAAAGGAAAATTTTTAAACTTTTCTTTAAATATTTTTTCAAAAGTGGTTTTATTTTGTGGATAAAAATAACCAATTTAAATCAGAATTGCAATTTCAAGTACAAATGGAATAAGTAAACAAAGGTCAAAATTTAAAAAAGGAAAGTTAGTATAAAATCAAAAAAATATTGCATTAAATTTTTGATATAAATTTAAGGCGCATTAACCGTTTTTAGGTCTTGTACCTGAGTTTTTATAGCCGTTTTCATAAAGGAAAGACCTCTGAACATTAAACCAAATTCCAACAGAAAATAAGAGAGGTATTTTATTTTTTTTTGGTTTCTATGTAGGATTAAAAGAAAACCACCTGTAGTTGGTTTTGCAAGATGTCTAGAAGCAAAACTAATAATCAGAATAATCAGTTGGATACAAAAAAGTGATGTCGATGTGGGAAATATTATTTTTATATTTTTCCATGGCAATTAGGGCTTTCCATTCCGGCGAATCTACAAAAGATTTCCAATGTGCTTCTCGGCTTGTTTGATCTGCGAAAGTAGTGAGGTACATAAGGTTTGGCATTTTGGGACCAGAGATCACTTCGCCATAAAAAACTGCATTAAATCCCAATCGATCAAAGAGTTTTATTTCTCCTCCTCCGTTAAACATGGCTACTTTGTTGGCGTAAATCGCTTCTGTGGCTGATTCATAGCTTCTCAATTCGTATACACGACTGGATCTTGTGCTGTTCAAAGCGGGTTTTGTCAGGAAAGGATGGTCTGAAAAAGCCTGTAACAAAACGGATTCTATTCTTAAGTATGAAGGTTCATTGTAAACCGCATTCAAATAGGCTGCTCCGGCAGTTATGTAGGTTTTGTCTTTAGCTAGTTTTTCGTCAAGTGCAAGGAATTGTTCCAAAGTGGAAAACGGAATCAGTACCACAATTTTTTTTAAGGTATCTGTGGCGTTTGGTTTTAACTTGAACACCCCAATATTTTTGATTCCTAGTTTTTTTAATCCCGGCAAATAAGCTTCTTTTAGGTACTTGTCAGTTGTTTGTTCTTGTTGTTCTGTCTTGAAAATATAGGTTTTGAGTTGATACAATTCCCTAGGTTTTTGAACAGGTGTTGGTACAATCGTTTGCGCGGGTACCGGTTTAAAACTGGTATTAGTAAATACGATCAGCAGTGTGAAAAACAGGTTGGTTAATTTCATTTCATTTTTTTTGGTGGTAGGCTAGCCTGAATAATTTTTATAAAAGTAACCATTATTGTCCGATAAAAAAAGAAGTTAAATGAATGTCTTGCTGTTAAAACCCTATTTATTATGTTGTTCCGTTTTATGAAATGGAAGTATTTTTTAATGTATCTAATTAGTACGTAAGTCCCTTATTTACTATTTTTCACGCTAATAAGACTTGGCTTTTCCAGTGGTGAAAATTCATTGTCCCAGTTGCAATACTATAGGCTTTTTTCAATGGGAAATATCTTTTCGTTGTTTCTTTTGAAAGTATTAATCATGGATCTTTTTTTATAAATGAAGGTTATTGCTTTTTTTTTGATATCTCTTTTAGTACTGTGACTTTGCGTGTTCTCTCAAGCTCAGCTATTCGAAGCTGATTTAAACCGGACGATTAACAATTCATTAACGATATCGTGTCGATTTGATGGTATTGAAAACTAGGGGTATTTCTCTTATTTTGACTCCTATTAGTAAAGAGAATTTTTTATGTTGAATGTTAGTCAGAAAGAAAAAAAATGTGTGCGGTATCTTACCAACGAAATGTCTATAGCAGAGCGATCTGTGTTTGAAATTGAGCTTTCTTTAGATGATGATCTCCTTGCAGTTTTTGAAAATTTTCAAACCATTTGGATGAATTATCCCAATAGTGAAGTGCCTATACGAACTATTTCTTTTGAGGAAATCATCACTAAATATAATAAACCAGAAAAGATAAAATCCGGAAAAATTTCTATCAAAAAGAAGGCTGTTTATTTTATGGCTTTTCTTATGGTTTTTTGTCTGGGTTTTTATTTTATAGGAATGACTCCTTCCGGGTATACCAATCATAAAATTGCCCTTAAAGGGCAGCGGCTAACTTTTAAGTTACCGGATAGCAGCACCGTTATTTTAAATTCAGGCAGTGAAGTTAAATATTCCAGTGATTTCAGTACACAAAGAGCCATCTGGTTGCAAGGGGAAGCTTTCTTTAAAGTTACGAAGAATACTAATTCTCCTTTTATTGTACATACAAATGGTTTTGATGTGAAAGTTTTAGGAACAGAATTTAATGTCAGTAGCAATGCCATTGATCAAACTGTTTCTTTGGCAAAAGGAAAAGTAAACGTATTGCTTAAAGAAAGTAAGGATGAAATTAACCTATTGCCAAATGAAGAATTAGTTTGGAATTCTAAAACCAAGTTAGTGATCAAAAGAAATTTTGATGTGAATAAGGTTTCTGCCTGGAAGGACAATATACTTATATTGGATGATGAAAAATTCGAAGATGCACTCCCGAAAATCAATCAATTCTATGGCGTAAACTTTATCATTAAGGATGCTGATGCTGCCATTGCAAATCAGCATATAAAAGGGGCTTTTAAAAACCTAACCATTGATGAATTTATAACGTCTCTGGAGTTTATTTCAGGGGTAAGCATCACAAAAACTATTCAAAACAACATCGAGATATCCAAGTACCATGAAAATTAATGCAACAAAAATGGCTAGTAGTGATTGCTTTTCAGACGATTATTTATTTAAGCAAATTCAGAACGGTCAATACGAGGCGATGGAACTTTTCTTTAAAAGGTATTACACGCCTTTATGTCGTTTTGGAATGAGTTATGAATCGAACTCGTGCCTTGTTGAAGAAAAAGTGGCTGATATTTTTATTCAGTTGTGGACCAATAGAAATATTCTTGATACAATTAAAAACCCTAAATCTTACATCTATGTAATTGTGAAAAATAGTTTAAAAAAAATACGAAAATCAGAGCCATTTCACCAACAAATCGAAGAAACAAAAACTATAAACTCTATATTTTCGCCCAGTAGGGAGCAGGAGATTATTGAAAATGAACAAAAAGAAATGAAAACTAATTTGATACGTGAAATATTAGATATTATTCCTAAAAAATCACGTCAGGCATTTGAACTCAGTAGAATCGATGGATTAAAATACAAAGAAATTGCGGAAATTCAAAACGTCACTCCTAAAACGGTTGAAAATCATATCGCTATTGCTCTAAAGTATATTAGTAGGGCTTTAGAATCCTATAAAAAAAGAGGTTTGCTGAACTCCATTTAATAATTAGTAGAAAACCAGCTATTTTAAGATCAGTTTTGGTTTGTAAAAAATAACAATAAATAATCACAGGTAAAATGAAACAAAAAATTATTCTAACGGTATCCTTATTGCTTCTGTTTGGTAATGGAATATCTTATTCAAAGACTTCAAATACAAGTGCTATTGAAGAGATTGCAGTCAAAAAAGAGAAAATCAATTTAAATCTAAAAGACGTTTCCATAAAGCAAACCTTTACTCTTATAGAACGACAAATAAACAATAGGTTTATTTATATGTCAGACCAAAATTTTCTTCAAAAGAAAATTTCAATTACGATAAATAACCAAGATTTAAATCAAGTCTTAGCGGTTTTGAAAACCAAGGCAAATATTGATTTTAAAGTCACAAAAAATGGAGTTCTGGTAAAAGAGCTTATTGATATTACTCCAAAAAGTATTCCGAAAAGTATTCCGAAAAAGAATCAGCAAAATCGAAAAATTACAGGTTTGGTTTTAGACGAATCTAATTTGCCAATACCCGGAGCTTCTGTTTTTGTATCAGGGACTTCTATTGCTACAACAACTGATTTTGACGGAAAATTTACGATTAGTGTTCCAGCAAATACAAAAGTCTTGTCTATAAGTTATGTAGGATTTGAAACGAAAGAAATCAATATAGAAAATAAGACTGAAATTAAAGTAATGCTTTCGGAATCGGCTTCTCAATTAAACGAAGTTGTTGTTATGGGGTATGGTACAGAACAAAGACGAAATGTTACCGGTTCAGTATCGTCTGTAAAAATGAAAGAGATTGTATCACAGCCTAAAGCGAATGTAACTGAAATGCTGGAAGGCCGTTTGCCGGGTGTTCAAATCATGAGTGACAATAGCCCAGGCGGAGGCTCTTCTATTCGGGTACGCGGGTTTAGCACTATTAACAATAATGATCCGTTGGTAATTATTGATGGGGTTCCTGCTTCCAATGGTTTAAATGGAATCAATCCATCCGACATAGAAACGCTTCAAGTATTAAAAGATGCTGCCTCGTCTTCTATTTATGGCTCTCGTGCGGCTAATGGAGTTGTCGTTATAACCACCAAAAAGGGAGGTAAAACTGGAAAAACTGAAATGCAATTTGATGGGTATTCCGGTGTTCAATCGGTATTTAATTTGCCTACTATGTTGAATGCGCAACAGTATGGAGACTTGCTTTGGCAAGCAACTAAAAATGACGGGAAAGTTCCATCAAGCGGGATCTATGGTAGTAATCCTAATTCGCCTACAATACCGGCATTTCTCAATGCTGCCAATACGATTCCAAGTGGTGATGTGAAATGGATTAATGAAATCATGCGACCTGCAGCAGTTCATTCCTATAATTTATCATTGTCAAAAGGAGATGAAAAAAGTCAACACGCTTTTACACTTGGTTATTTTAATCAGGAAGGAATTATAAAGCATACTGGTTTTGAGCGTTTTTCGGCACGATTTAATTCTAGTTATAAAGTAAAAGACTTTCTGACTATTGGCGAAAATTTTACGGCTTCTTATTCGGAGCAAGTTGCAACAGGAACGAATAGCTCTTTGGGAAGTATTGTTTACAATGCCTTACAGTTTCCTTCTATTGTTCCGGTGTATGATATTAACGGAAATTTTGCGGGTAACCCAATCAATGATATTCCGAATCCATTGGGCAGTTTAACGCGGGCCAAAGAAAACAAACAAAAGCGAATTCAGGCTTTAGGAAATGTGTTTGCCAGTGTGAAAATTAGTGATTTTACATTTAAAACTTCTTTGGGACTGGACTTTCAAAATTATAATTTCAGGAATTTTTCACCTGTTTTTAATGAGATTCTTTCACAAAA
This sequence comes from Flavobacterium bomense, assembly GCF_003970355.1. Taxonomy (NCBI): domain Bacteria; kingdom Pseudomonadati; phylum Bacteroidota; class Flavobacteriia; order Flavobacteriales; family Flavobacteriaceae; genus Flavobacterium; species Flavobacterium bomense. The sequence goes on from NZ_RYDJ01000007.1 coordinate 139,713, forward strand.
TGTTAAAAATGCTTTAACTACAAGCAATAGTTTTAATTATCAACTTACGATATCCAATACTTTAAATTACCAAAAACAATTTGGTCAACACAATCTGGATGTGCTTTTAGGACAAGAAGCGATTAAATATTATTACGAGGGTTTTGGTGCTTCTCGTCAAAATTTCCTTTATGAAGATCCCAATTTCAGATATTTAAGTTATGGCACTGAAAATCAATTAAATATGGGAACTGCAAATGAATGGGCTTTGAACTCCTATTTTGGTAGAGTGAATTATAATTTCAATCAAAAATATATAGTTAGTGCCACAGTTAGAAGAGATGGGACTTCTAGATTAGCCAATAATAATTGGGGTACCTTTCCTGCAATTTCTGGTGGATGGAGATTAGACAAGGAAGAATTTTTTGATTTTGGAAACACATTTACTTCGTTTTTACTTCGTGCGAGTTGGGGACAAACCGGCAATCAAGAATTACCGTCCTATTCTACGGTGGATAGTTATTCTAACAATAATAATTATTCTGATTATGCCATCGGAGGGCAAAATGTGATTGCAACAGGATTGACACAAACGAGAGTTTCGAATGCGAATTTATCTTGGGAAACTACAACTCAAAAAACAATTGGATTGGATCTTGGTTTTTTTAATAATAAATTAAATGTAACGGCAGAATATTACAACAAAGAGACTAATGATATTCTCGTTTATAATGTAATTCCTTTAACTTATGGAGGTACAAATGACGGACAATGGATTAATGATGGGCAAATGAAAAACCACGGTTTTGAATTGGATTTAAATTATGCCGATAAAATTAGTAATTTCTCCTATGATCTTGCTTTGAATTTGACGGGATACAAAAATGAATTGACCACTTTGAACAGTGTTGCCTATTTGGGAATTCCTAGTTCTTCCCTGCATACAGTAAATTTTGGTCAGGAAATATCCAGAAGTGCCGTTGGGCAACCTATTGGATCTTTTTATGGATTTGTTTCCGAAGGCTTATTTCGCAGTCAACAAGAAGTTGCCGATTATGGGATGCAGCCCAATGCACAAGCAGGAGATCTTAAATTTAAAGATGTAAATGGTGATGGAGTAATTAACAATAATGACAGAGCTTTTATTGGTTCTCCCCATCCGGATATCATGTTGGGTTTTAATATCAATTTGAAATACAAACAGTTTGATTTAGGAATGTTTTTTAACGGAAGTTTTGGAAATGACATATATAATCTGACAAAATACAAAACTAATTTCTTTAATCAGGCTGCTTATAATAAAGACAGTGCATTATTAGGCGCCTGGACGATTGACAATCCTAATTCTTCTATTCCAAGATTGTCTTTAGATGACAGAAATAACAACATTCGACCTTCTTCGTATTATGTAGAGGATGGTTCGTATTTTAAACTAAACAATTTACAAATGGGTTATACTTTTGCTCCAGAAGTTCTAGCCGGAATGAAATTGCGTTTGTATGGTCAGGCGAGTAATGTATTTACAATTACCAAATATAGCGGTTTGACACCACAAATTGGGCTGCAAAGTTATTCTTCAAGCAACCGAAATCTTGATATAGGTATCGATAGAGGAATTTATCCCACTTCAAGAACATTTACTTTTGGCTGTAATTTAAACTTTTAAATTTAAAAATGATGCGAATAAAAAACACAATAAAAATAGTAGCTTTTCTGGCTTTAGGACTTCAAATGAGTTCTTGTTCTGATACATTTTTAGAAGAAGTTACATACGGTGAAGTTGATCCTTCCGAAATGACGAAGCCGGCTAATGTAGAACGCGCCATTATATCCGCGTACAGCGTTTTAAACGGACAAATTGACGGAGCCTCAAATGCCCTTAATTCACCCAGTTCGAATTGGAGTTTTGGAGATGTCACTTCGGACGACAGTTACAAAGGCGGTGGTGGAACTGGAGATCAGAACAATATTCACCAAATGGAGATTTACAATGAAAACTCGACCACGTTGGATATAGAACGTAAATGGGTGGCACTGTACGAAGGGGTGAAAAGGGCAAATGAAGCCATGCGATTGTTAAATGCTTCTCCTGATTTTGAAGCCAGTTTGAAAGTTAAACGAATGGCAGAATTGCGATTCTTAAGAGGACATTTTTATTTTGAGTTAAAAAAAATATACAATCGTATCCCGTATATTGATGAAACGGCAGCTACAGTGGCTGATTACGCTAAATCCAATACGACTTTCAGCTCAGCGGAATTGTGGACTAAAATCGAAACCGATTTTCAATTGGCCTATGCCGATCTACCCGTTACACAAACAGAGTTAGGGCGACCAACCAAGATCGCAGCTAAATCTTATTTGGCTAAATGTTATGTTTTCCAAAACAAATGGCAATTAGCCTATGATGCTACGACTGAAATAATGAGTAGTAATTATGGTTTATTGGCTGATTTTCAACAACTCTTTTTGCCGGAAAATGATAATAATAAGGAAATTATTTTTGCGATACAGCATTCTGTAAAAGATGGTCAACCTAGTTCGTATAACGGGAGTATTGGAGATCGCTTATCAGCACCCGGAGGTCCATTTTATTCCCAATATGGTTTTCACCGTCCTACTCAGAATCTTGTGAATGCTTTTAAAACGGACGCTTCTGGTTTACCTTTAGAAAATAACATCAACATTGTATCTAGTGATAATGTAGATCCACGTATCGATATCACAATAGGCCGTCCAGGAATTCCTTATAAGGACTTGGGTGTTTTATACCAAGACAGCTGGGCAAGAGATTTAGCAACTTACGGGGCATTTGCTCCTAAAAAGCGAATTGTTTCTGCTAAATCTGCTTTTCATGTTACTGTTTGGCCGTATGTAAATGCTTTGAATTATTACATTCTTCGATATGCAGAGGTTGTTTTATGGAGAGCAGAAGCCACTATTGAAATTGGAAAAATAGATGATGCGCGAATTTTAGTGAATCAAATTCGGAATCGTGCTGCTACCTCTACTTATGTAAAGACTTTAGACGGAAGCGCAAACGCAGCAAACTACAATATTAAATCTTATAACGCTATTTGGACTGATAAAATTACCGCAAGAGCTGCAGTACATTTAGAAACCCGTTTAGAATTGGCAATGGAAGGCCACCGTTTTTTTAATTTAGTTCGATGGGGAGAAGCAGATACTGTCCTTAATGCTTATTTGAAAGTTGAAAAAACAAGAAGAACGCATTTGACTAATGCGATCTTTACCAAAGGGAAAAACGAATATTTCCCAATTCCACAGCGGTATATTGATGCACTGCCAATAGGCACAGTAACTCAGAATAACGGTTTTTAAAAATAAATTTAAGTAAATTGGGCAATCGACCAGGTTGCCCAATTTTTTATACAAAAAGATGAGAAAAATAATTTATTTAGTACTAGCGTTTGTAACTATTTCAGGCTATTGCCAAAAAGCGAAAGGATTTGAATTGGGGTATGTTTCGTCTATTTCAGGTTCGGTGATTCAGGACAAGAATTTTTATTTATTGACTGCCATTCAAAACGATAAAGCCGTCAGTCAATTACTAGAAAACAATGTTGTTTTGAAAACAATTTTTAAGAAACAGCAACAAGCGATTGGTTCTAAACTAAAGTCTTGCAAAGACAGTCTTTCCTGCTTGATTACAGATTATCTGTTTAAAGAAAAAGACATCCTAAGTATTGATGAGGAACTTCTAATTTTGATGAAAGACGAAAAGGCACTGCAAGATTTTGTAAAAAATAATTTGCGTCCTTCTGGGAAATACGAGAATTTTAAAAACAGTACAGATACCGAATTATTACTAAAAGCATGGCAAGTTTGTACCGTAGGAATGAACCGCATTATGAAAGTTTATGGCCTTGGGGAAGCCCCGCAATATGCTAAAATGGATTCAGTTTCCTATGATGTACAGTCTGAATTTTATAAAGGATCGGTCTTTATGTGGTCAGATTTTCTTCATAATAAGAAGCCGAAAGAGAATGCCCTGTTTTTTCAGGAAAGCTTAGATTTTAGCTTAGCACTCATGTATATGAACCATCGGGATGAGGTGGAACGCTACGAACCCTTGGAGGAAAAGGAGAACAAGAAAGCAATCGCTCATATAAAACAAATCAATTTCGATGCTTTTGATTATGCTTCTGTTCTAATTTTAGGTAACGGGCCGGAAAATTATCAAGACCGATTGTCTGCCATTGGAAAATTAAATTTGCAATTAGGAGTATTGGAATATGAAGCTAAGAAAGCCCCACTAATCATTGTTTCTGGAGGTCATGCCCATCCTTTTAGAGCGACTTATTGTGAGGCGATCGAAATGAAAAAAGAACTGATGAATGTGCATCATATTCCTGAAGAAAATATTCTAATTGATCCTTTTGCCCGGCATACCACAACTAATTTGCGTAATGCAACCAGGTTAATGATTGCATATCAAATGCCGCTTGACAAAAAAAGCATCGTCGTTACAAATAGTAGCCATAGTAATTATGTAGGAAATGCAAATTTTAATGCGCGTTGTATGGAAGAATTGGGTTATTTGCCTGCAGTTATTTTAAAAAGACTAAATTCGACTGCGATAGAATTTCTACCCAATGTGGAATCTTTGCATCAAAATCCAATTGATCCCTTAGATCCGTAAATGTATACCATGAAAAAAATACTCGTTCTAGGATTAGCAATCGTTACAGTAGCTTGCCAGCCTTTAAGAAATAATAGCGCTAATTTAGCCTCATCGACATTAGAAAAAGTAAATGTCTTTTTGGGTAGTTCTGGAGATCATGGACAAATGTCTCCATCTGCTTCTTCTCCCTTCAATATGATGAGTATTGGCCCGCAAACTTATCCTCATATTCATTCGGGTTATGAGCATTTGGCAAAAGAATTTCTCGGATTTACCCACAGCCGTTTAGAAGGAGTCGGGTGTCTGGGAAGTGGAGGGAATCTTTTGATTAAACCTATTTTAGATGGAGATGACAAAACGGAATTACTCAAAAAACAGGAATCAGCTTCTCCGGGTATTTATAAAGTAACTTTTGAGAATGGGATTCAGGCCCAAATGAGTGTAAAACAAAATTTCGGACTCCATCAATATGAATTTCCTAGAAAAGGAGCAGGGCTGCATATTGATTTATCCCATGCATTTGTAAATCGATTTGTTGCCGAAGCGCATGAAATTGGAACCAAAAGTATCAGTGGTTGGATAGATACTCAAACCACTTGTGATAAGGGAATATATCGTATTTATTATGTGTTGGAATTCTCTAATTTGGTAACAATTATAAAAACAGCTGACCATCAGTATCGTATTACTGCACCCGAAGATGCCACGGAAATGGGAGTCCGTGTTGGTTTTTCCTCTGTAAGTACGGCTTTCGCCAAAGCAAAAATAGAAGTAATTTCCCTGAAAGAATTGGCTTCACAAACTGCGACAGTTTGGGAGCATCATTTGAACAGAATAGAAGTTGATGGTGAAAAAGATAGGGTAGCTTTATTCTATTCCCTTTTATACCGCGGATTACAAGCACCGTTTTTAGTTTCGGAAACCAATAGTACTTACAAAGCCATTGATGGATCCATTCAAAAATCTACGAGTCCAATCTACAGCGGTTGGGCTATTTGGGATAATTATCGCGAGCAATTGCCTATGCTTTCACTGGCCTATCCAGAACGTTTTGGACCTATTGTAAATTCTATTGCAAATTTGTATCCGTATGGGAAGAATAATTGGGCTACAAAATACGAATCTTCCCCTACAGTACGAACGGAACATGCGATTGTTGTTTTATTGGACGGCTACAAAAAAGGATATCCTGTAAATTTTAATGCTATTAAAGATTCCTTAATCGCCGAAGTGGACCGTTTGGAATATAATGCACCTGATAAGGCTTTGGAATCCTCGTATGACAGTTGGGCGCTTTCTGAAATCCTGAAAATCACCAACGATTCTGTTTTGAGTGCCAAGTATTTGAATAAAGCGTTAGAATATAAGCACTATTGGGAAAAAGATTTCGCTGATTTATCCCAGAAAGATATCGATAAAATGCCTTCTCGCGGAATGTATCAGGGCACTGTTTGGCAGTATCGCTGGTTCGTTCCTTTTGATGTATCAGGTCTCAAAAAATTAACGGGCGGAGAAACTCCCTTTTTAAACCAATTGGACCAGTTTTTTGCGGAGGACAATTACAACCATGCGAATCAGCCGGATTTACAAGTTCCGGGACTGTATAATGCGAGTTCCCAACCCTGGAAATCACAAAAACTGTTTCGGAATATTATGTTGGATACTGTAGTTCAGGCTTATTTTAATGACAATAGCAAGGGAATTGATTCCTATATTGGGAGGATTTATAAAAACGAACCCCAAGCCTATGTCCGCACTATGGATGATGATGCCGGTACGATGTCCTCTTGGTTTGTAATGCGAAGTATAGGTCTGTCTCCGGCAAATATTGGCAGCCCCATTTATTATTTGACAGCTCCAATCTTTGAGTCCGTAAAATTAAATTGGGAAAATGGAAAATCATTTCACATACAAGTGTCTAATTATAATAAAGAGTACTTTTATGTTCAATCAGCTCAATTAAACGGCCAGCCAATATACAGAAATTGGTTGACACAAGAGGAGATTAGCAAAGGAGGAACTCTGATCCTTGAAACTGCTGCTGTACCAAATAAAAAGTGGGGAATCGAGAATCAGTGGATTTCAAAAACAACAGAAGCAGAGGATTAATTAAAAGAATGCGAATTGGCAGTATTTTAAATCGTTTTATTTTGTCGCAAAAACACGAGATATTTGCGACAAAATGGTACTTTATACTGGTGCTAATTCATCGTTGTTAATCCACAATTTCAATAGTACTAAACTCACTCGTATATTTTTTTACTTGAATTTGAGTGGTAATTCTTTTTTTCAATTCTTCCACATGTGAGATGATCCCAATTTGGCGGTCGTCATTTTGGCGAAGCAACTCGAGCGTGTCTAATGCATTATTCAAGTTTTCGGGATCGAGTGAACCAAAACCTTCATCAATAAAAAGGGAACGGATTTTAGTATTCTTACTCGCAAGGTCGGATAATCCTAACGCTAACGATAAACTTACCAAAAAAGTTTCACCACCAGAAAGCGAATTAATATTGCGAATTTCACCAAAAAAATTATTGTCTTTTATTTGCAATTCCATTTCATCTGAGGTGTCATCTTTAAAAAGTTCATATCTGTTGAACATGGTTTCTAAATGCTTATTGGCGTGTTGCACCAATAAGGAAAGGGTGAAATCTTGAGCGAATTTTTTAAAAGCCTTGCCATCAGAAGAACCTACCGTTTTATTTAATAAATCCCATTTCTGGAATACATTGTTTTTTGTTTTGATTACATCAATTATCAGCTGATTTTCCTCTTTTATTTTATTGTCATTATTAATTTGTTCCTTTAATTGTCCAATTTCTTGATTTATTTTTGTTTTTTCTTGCTCTGAAGCCACTTTTTGGAGATTTAAATCTTCTACTAATTTAGCCGTTAAAGGATTGGAATTGAGTTCCTCTTGTTTGAGTAAATTAGCATTCAATGCTCCTTCAATTTGTTGTTTTTTAGTCTCAAAAGTTTGTTTTTGTATAATCAACAAAGCACTGTTTTCTAAGTTTAATGCTTCTTGTAATTGGACACTGTTTTCGAAACCATTTTCAGTCAGCTTATCATTCAATTGGGCTGTAGCCAAACGAAATACATCATCTAGTTCTGATTTTTCGGCAACCAATTGCCCTACATCAACGTGTTTGTTTTTGATGGAAGCCAAGGTGATTTCCTTTTTACCTTTCCATTTGGTTACCGAATCTTGTTCCGTTTTACCTTTTATTTGCAAACGGGATTCTTCCTCTTGTGGCGAATTCAATTCAAAATTGGCCGTTTGATTTCTAAATTCATTCTCTAGCAAACCTTTTTTAGTGTTAAGCGCTTCATCTTCTTTTATATACTTTGAAACGCTCTCTTCTAAACTGGTATTTTTTGTTGAAAACGCCGTTATGGCATTGTTTACGGTTACAATTTCAGTCTGATTGGCTTTTAAAATTTCATTACCGGCATTCAGTTTTCTTAAATTGTCCCCTAGTTTCTTGCCGATTTCAGAAACGGCTGCGATGTCATTTTCTTCTAAATTCTCATCAAATGAATAGAATATCTTTTTTATAAAAGCGAAATTTTCGGCTATGTTAACTTCCTTTTCGTCTATTTGTTTTTTGGCAGTTTGATAGGCAGTATCGGACAAATGAATTTCATTTAAATGGCTGGTTTTATTGGAATACAATTTATTAACACGGTCATAAGCTGCATTCAATTCCGATAGTTTATTAATCCGGGCTTGAACAAAGTCAAATTCAGCTTCCAAATTGAGAATTGCAGCTTCAATATCCTCCATTTTCAACTCTTTTTCAACTTGTAAAACGTATTTTAATTTAGCAATAGCTTCCTGCATTTCAGCAATAGTTGCATTCGTGTTTATGATTTGTTGACTGGAACTTGCCACTTTTTTTACAGCTTCTTCCTTTTCATTTTCCTTTAATTTAATTTCGTAATCTAGATCTTTGATTTCATCGTCAATATCATTTTTAGAAAATATTTCAGGTAAATTCATGGCATAAGGGTGCTCTTTAGAACCGCATAACGGACAATCTTCGTCCTCTTTTAAATTGTGTCGGTGTTCCTCAAAACTCGCCAATAACTGTTTTAAGTTTTTATTTTCATGTAAGATCCCCAGCGATTTTTTTTTGTCAAAAATTGCTGTTTCTAAAGTTTCCCTGGATAAATTAGCGGTAATTAATTCGGCAGAATTTAGTCTTAATTGATCATTTTGACTTTCTAATTTTGGAAAATACTCTAATAATTTCTTCCAGTTTTCTAAATCGGTTTTTGTATTGTCTTTTAGTTTCGATAAATTTTCTAAGGTATCTGAATCCTTTTTTTGTAATTCTAATAAATCAACTTCCGATTTTAATGTAGTGTTTTCGTGTCTTGTATTTTGCAATAACTTTTCTATCCCAATATTTTTTGTATCATAATCAGAAATCTGTTTTTGTAAACTTTCAATATTAAACGATTCAATTTCTTTTTGAGATTTTTCAATATCCTGCCGTTTTAAAATCACAGCTCCCTTCTCTGTTTCCCATGAGCCATATTTTTCATGTTGTACAATGGTTTTTTGGTTCTGTTCAATTGCAGAATCTAAGATTGATTTTTTGGATGTTTGAGCCTTCAAATCTTCTAGGTTTGAATCGAAATTGCTTTTTGCTGTTACTAAATCTTTAGCATTTTGTTTTAGGGTTTCATTATTATTTGCAATCGCTCCAAAAGTTGTTTTGGCACTTTCAATTAATGGTTTTTTAAGTAATTGCTCTTTTTGAGTTTCTTCTAGTTTTTTGATTGCAGATTCTAATTCGGGTGCAATGGTAGCCAAATTTTTATTTAGACTTTCAATTTCATCAGTCGTTCTTTGCGTGTTTACGGTATTTTTAGTGCACTCCTTTTCACTGTTTTGAAAAGCTAGCCAATCTTTTTCAATTAGTGTTGCTTTGCTGTAATGCTCTAATTTTTGATATAATTCGATATTATCTAAAAAATGTTGCTTCACCAATTCAAGCGAATTTTTATGCTGATTGATTTCTGTTTTCGTGTTTTCAACAGCCGACAACCAAGCAATTTCCGCCAGAATTCGGGTTAATTTCGGTTCTATTTCCTTAATCGTATTTTCTTTTTCTTCAAATGAAACGGCAATAGCATTTAATTCTTCTTCATTTAAAATATTTCCGTTTATGGTGGTTCTTAGGTTATTAATTTCAGTTTCAAAGGCTTTTGTATGCTCAAAAACCTTCTTCGAGATTTCTTCATAAATTTGTGTTCCCGTTATTTTGCTCAACATTTCGGCACGTTCATCCGGTTTTGCTTTTAAGAATGCCGAAAAATTATTTTGAGCCAATAAAATGGATTTGGTAAATTGCTCGTATTTTAGCCCAATAATTTCTTCTATCATTGGATTGACGTTTGATACTTTTTCGGCAATTAACCGAAATTCACCATTCTCTTTTCTAGACAATTTTCTGTCATCCGTCGCATTTATTTTGTTATTTTTATTGAATGAAGCTGCCCATCTGGCCAAATAAACGATGTCATTTACTTCGAATGTAACCTCTGCATAAGCTTCTTTTTGATTGCTGGTGATTATTTCAGAACTCGGTTTGTCATTACCATATCGATTTATTTTACCGTATAACGCCAAAGTAATTGCATCCAAAATGGTCGATTTTCCAGCACCAGTTTGACCGGTAATAGCGTACAAACCCGCATGGGCTAAAATTCCATCGGTAAAATTAATTTCGGGTTGAACCCCTTTCAAAGACTGTATGTTGTTGATGTTTATTTTTAAAATTTTCATACTAAGATAATATTTGCTTTTTAAAGGAATATGGTATCGCCATTCTTCATTCCTGTTTGTGATTTGGAATCATAGCGATTTCATAAGAAGATGCTATTTTTTTATTGAAATCGGACAGAATTCTGTAATGCTTCGCCGGTGGGTTATCGCTTGGGTCAAAAAATGTTTTTGAAAACCTAATGTGTGTTATTAATTTCATTCAATATCTGCATAAACAACGGCATTATTCCGGCAATACTTTCTTCATTCATTCCTTTCTTTTCGCATCTTATAGTAAAGATTTTTGGGATATTATCCAAAGGATTATTATCGGTACCGGCAATATATTCTTCTCTTATTGATTGATTATTAATTGAGGTATACTTAGTAGTTCGGTTCAAAATTTCTATTTTTCTATCAATACATAAATCATTTATCTCGTTATTAAAGTCAATAAAATTGACAGCTTCAGTAATTATGATTTCTGCCCAAGTTGGCAATACTTGTGACGGTTTATGTAATTTTATTTTTTCAATAATTTCATCAGCCTTTCCTTCAAATCGTATCACACTCCTTTGCAAAGGTATGGACAGAGATTCATGGGCTATTTTATTATCGGCAATCGTCAAAACAGTTATTTCTTTAAGATCATTGCGTTCGTTAAAACTGAGTGGAATAGGGGAACCGGCATATTTTGCAATCACATTATCCGGATGTTGGACCATCTGAGGTTTGTGAATGTGCCCCATGGCAATATAATCATATCCGGCTGAAAATACACTCGATGGGATTTGTCCGAGTGTGCCCACTAAAGAATGCATTCTTTTTTCGGCGGGTTCACTTAGAATACAGCCGGTTACATACAAATGCGCCGTGCCAATAACGGGTACACCTGGATAATTCGTTTTTGCCTGTTTCAACAAATTATCGTAGTGCTTTTTTACTTCCGATGTAAATAAACCATGGGCTTCATTGACGGTTTCGCCCTCGATAATTTTACGAATATCACCATCACGAAGGTAAGGCACTGCGGCAATAACGGCTGCGGCATTTGTTGTTCCGCGTTTGTAAACTGGGATTAATTCTCCCACATTGTTCAGATCTCCACCGACAATACTTACATTTAAAATTTTGAAAATATCTTTATAAGAATTTAATCGAGACGCCGAATCATGATTCCCACCAATAATGATGACCTGTACATTTAAGTTATAAGCCTCCAATAAAAAATAATGGTATTTATTTATAGCTTCTACCGAAGGACTCGAAACATCAAAAACATCACCTGCAATAATAATGGCATCAATAGCCTGCGTTTGTATGGTTTTTAACAACCACTCTATAAAATATTGGTGTTCCTCTATTCTTGATTTTTGCAAAAAGGTTTGTCCAAGATGCCAATCGGCGGTGTGTATTATTTTTAACGACATGAATTTTTTGTTAATGAGATTGTTTTACTAGTTTTAGAAGATGCTACTGACTAAATAATGATGCAATTTCAGTTTTTTTATTGACTTTCCACTACTATCCCTAACGCGAAGATTTGGAAACCAGAATATTTTGTTGTTTTGCCGCAAGTAATTGTAGCTTGTATGTGTTATAGTAAAGCAAAGCAAAGCAAAGAGCTGTTCAGTCATTATATATGGTATAGTATAAAATCGTTTACTGTGTTGCGATTTTTTGTTAGGATAGTGTATGGTGGCGTTAATTTTCAGTAAATGAAAAAGAAGGAAGCGCATAAAAAGTGTAATAAAGCGTGATTTGGATAGGTTTCAAAAAAGGGAATGGAGATTAAAGCTTTGTGAGGATAGATAAAAAGGTGATTTAGGATTGAAACGGATTAAAAGGGGAGTTAAGAATTAGGATTATTTAAAAAACTTTGATCTTCAAAAAACGAGATATCAGCTAGTTAAAGACAAAGTTAAGAAAAGGATAAAAAAAAGGGATTAAAAAGCTTGTAAAAGCGAATAAAGGGTGTAGTTTTGCACGCGCAAACAAGTTTACCGAACACCAATTAGAATATAATTATAGTGAGGTAATGGTTTAGAAGTTCTTTAAAATACTGG
>NZ_RYDJ01000080.1:0-1573 GCF_003970355.1 Flavobacterium bomense
CTATATCCTTTTGTTGGATAAGTCATTTTTTTTAGTAATCCTATTTTAGCCTTTGTTTCATCTAAATTTCGGTTGGCACCATTCGGGAAAATGGCATTAAAATTATTTTCAAAAGTTTTTCCAACTCCAGATAAATTAGGATATAATTTTATGTTTGTAACTTTACCATTATAATACCCCCAATAGTCTTTTGCAAAACTCAATCGATTAGGTAAACCTGAAAGATCTCCATAATCAAAATTATACTTTTTGGTTGTGTCTAAAAATTTAACCTCATTAAGAAACATCCTTTGATTTGCGGTGGTATATGCTAAATCTGCTTTTTCAATAACACTATTTAAATTGTTCTTTAGGGTTACAGTTGAGAGTAAGCTGTAGTTTGCTACGTCAGGATGGGCAATATTGTATTCAAAATTGATGGTTCCATACAGTGAATTAGTACTTGAAATACTGGTGATTTTTTTTCCTTTTATATTCAGTCTATGACTCAGTATAGGGCCTTCATAAGGCGGGTTTGCTGTTTGGTGGCAATAATCATTAGACAGATTGTCTACAGGATATTCTTCATACCAACAATTTATTGATTGCTCTAGAGTCGTTATATAATTATAGACCTCATCGGCGTAATTAAAATTAACAATATCATTATTTGGCATTATAATTTTAGTGATACTCCATGACGTAGTTGAAAAAGTCCCCGTGTGGCTTGAGCCATTATCACCGGTAGTATCTAGTCTAGATTCTTCAATTGCATTAAAATAATATTTTACACCTTGCTCATCATTTATTAAAAATCCACCTAATCCCTCGGGATTGAACGTTACTTTTAGAGAAAAATCACTTAAAACAACAATTTTTCCGTTATTGTTAAAAGTAAATCTTCCCGATCTGCCTAAAAAATTAAAGTTAAATATATCTGGTTCACTGTCAAAAACTAAAGAAGCTGAAGTGTCAGTTAATTGAGATCCATAGAATATTGTATAATAATAATTGATAAATTCGGTTGATTTATAATCCTCATTTATTACCGCAGGATGTGCATAACCTCTTAATTCATCAGGACCATTTCTAGTAGTCCTGCTTATAATACCACCAGTATTAATAACCCATCCTAATCCTACTTTAGTTCCCAAGTCATCAACACCGATGCCGTTTGAACTATAGCCTAAAGTAATTGGAATTGTTAAATCTTTGGTTTTATATTCCAGTAAAGGGACTGACACATTTGGAGATCCAGTAAATAGACCAATTGGCACTTCTCCATATTTACCTAATTCATATGCTGTTGGTGAGGGTGGAGTAAATTTTGGAAATTCCTGAGAATATACAAAAGAGCAAAGAAAAAAGAGTGAAAAATATTTTTTCATAAAATGGAATTTAGTTTAAATAATTATTTATAATTTGTTGTTGTTTTTGAAAACCCTTATTTGGCAATTATATTGAAACCAGAGCTTAATACTTCGTTTTTATTTTTAGAGTAATCTGTTTTTTATATTATTTCACTAGTGTCCACTTAAAATAAGTTGAAAACCAGCTGGTTAGTAATATGTTCATTGACATTATTGTAATCTGA
>NZ_RYDJ01000081.1:0-1572 GCF_003970355.1 Flavobacterium bomense
GATACCGTTCGCGCTATCAAATTTGGCGAAAGTATGGAATTGTGCGGTGGAATCCACGTAAATAATACGGCTGAAATTTGGCATTTTAAAATTATCAGCGAAGGTGCAGTTGCAGCAGGAATTCGTCGTATTGAAGCGATTACCAGTGATGCGGTGAAATCTTATTTTGAAAATCAGGAAAACACTTTGACCGAGGTTAAAGCAGTTTTGAAAAACCCACAGGATGTTGTCAAAGCAGTTCATTCTTTACAAGATGAAAATGCAAAATTGAAAAAACAATTGGAAGTTTTATTGAAAGATAAAGCCAAGAATATGAAAGGCGAATTAGAACAAGAATTACAAGAAGTTAACGGAATCCAATTTTTGGCCAAACAAGTCGATTTGAGTCCAGAAGGAGCCAAAGATTTGGCTTATGAATTGGGAACTTTAGGTAAAAATATTTTCTTAGTTTTGGCTACAGCCGAAGAAGGATAACCAGTGTTGAGCTGTTATATTTCGAAAGAATTAGTTGCCGAAAAAGGCTTGAATGCTGGGCAAGTAGTTCGTGAATTAGGAAAATATATCCAAGGTGGAGGCGGAGGTCAGCCGTTTTTTGCAACTGCTGGAGGAAAGAAAGTGGAAGGAATTCAAGAAGCTTTAGACAAAGCGATTGATTTTGTGAAATAAAAAAATAAGTTTTTTAGTTAAAACCCTTTGAGTGCAGTTGTACTGAAAGGGTTTTGTTTTTAATATAAACATAGTTGACATTTTAAAGTGTTGGATGCAGGTTGAAATAGTAGTTCACCCGAAATATTGGGTTTGTAACGGTGAATATTGTAGTTTTTATTTTTATGAAGTTGATTTGCAAGCCAAAGAGAAGTCTTGATATTCAGAAAAGGCAAATTGGTTTTTATGTTTTATGAAAAAAGTAAAAGAAATAGTTTGCATTGTGATAGTTACTTTGATAACACTTTCTTCTTGTACAACCGAATCTATTGGGCCAGAATTGATGTTAAAAAAGATTGTCGAAGTTTCAGTCGATGGCAGCTCTAGCAACACAAATCTTAATTATAACGGTAATAAAATCGTCAATATTGATAAAGTAGATGTTCTTTTGGAATTTTATTATACAGGAGATTTAATCACCAAAATAGTTGAGTTTAACAAATTAGCTTCTCATAAAAATACCTTAGAATATTCCTATTCAGATGGTAAATTGACCAAAATAATTTCGTCGGATGGTTACGTTATTAATTATATTCACAATAATGACGGCACAATTTCTTATGAAAAGCGTTCAAAAGAGGCTGCTAATCTCGAAGTGAAAATCTATCACGGCGTTTTATCTTTCCAAAATGGAAATCTTATTAAAGACGATCAAATTTTAGACAATACAGGGAATGGAATTTTGTCAAAAAAGGAAATTAGTCTAGGATATGATAACACACAGAATCCTTTAAATAACATAGTTGGATTCAGTAAATTATTAAATTACCAACAAGCTATTTCGTTGAATAATAATGTTGTTTATGTCGAAAGCTCAACGGTACAACTTATCAACGACGATCAAATTATTTCTTCCATAAAAAGATC
>NZ_RYDJ01000082.1:0-1552 GCF_003970355.1 Flavobacterium bomense
GTCAATACTCAATTTTTCGATTCCAGGAATGTTTTTCGAATTGACAAAAGCAATCATTTTATCGGCTTCTTTCAACATCAAATCATAATCTTCTCCTTTCAATTCGATGCTAATAGGATAACCGGCTGGTGGGCCATTGGCATCTTTTTCGACCGTAATTGTGGCGCCGGCAATGGCTTTCACTTTAGAACGAATTTCTTCTAAAACGACTTCGGTTTTCACTTCTTCACGGAATTTGAATTCCGAGAAACTTACCGTTACTTTTCCTTTAAATGGCGTTTCCGAAGCGGAACCTGCATCTACATTTGGATTTCCAGCGCCAATTCCCACCTGAGAAACGATACTTTCTGCCAGGAAGTTTTTATCGGTTTTGGGGTCAACATATTTTTGTAAAATTCCAATGATTTGATTTTCGACAAACAAGGTCGCTTTGTTCGTTTTCTCTATCGAAGTTCCTTGTGGATATTCGATGTAAGCAATTACTTGATTCGGGATGTTGTCCGGGAAAAACAATACTTTTCTTGGGAAAACACCTAGTAAAACAAAAGAGAAAAACAACATTCCAATAATTGACACTAAGGCAATCCAAGAATTCTTTTGGGTTAGGATTTTTGCTAAAAACACTTTGTATTTTTCTTCCATTCTCGGGAAAAAGCTATGTTGAAAATCTTGTGTCCATTGGTACAATTTAAGAAAATACAACCACATTAAACCAGTAGCAATCAACAATAAATGTCCAATTCCTCTCATCAATTTACTATCATACGTATATTTCGACCCAATAAAAGCCAAAAATATTCCGAATGCCAAAAATAGAATAGTATAGAATTTTAGGTTCTTTTTAGAAATATTTCTATCTTCTATATCCATCGAACCTCCCGTCATTGCTGCATTGACAACCATCGCCACAAATAGCGAAGCGGTAAGTGTTACGGTCAAAGTCATTGGGAAATATTTCATAAATTTACCCATAGTTCCTGGCCATAAGGCAAAAGGTAAAAACGCCATCAAGGTGGTAGCTGTCGATGAAATTACGGGCCAAGCGATTTCGCCAATACCCACTTTTGAAGCCGTAACCCGATCCATTCCTTTTTTCATATTGGCAAAAACGTTGTCGACCACCACAATTCCATCATCGACTAGCATTCCTAATCCCATTACTAATCCGAACAATACCATCGTGTTCAACGTTAACCCTAAAGCCGAAAGTATAGCAAAAGCAATCATCATCGATAACGGAATTGCTGCTCCTACGAACAAGGAATTTCTAAGTCCCATTGTAAACATCAACACAATCATTACCAGAATAATCCCGAAAATAATATGATTCGACAATTCATCCACCTGATGTTCTACACGAGAAGATTGGTCGTTTGTCATTTCAATTTTCAAGTTTTTGGGCAAATAGGAAGCTTTCGCTTTTTCTACTCGTTCTTTCACCTGTTCGATAGCCGAAATCATATTTTTACCCGAACGTTTTTTCACACTAAGCATTACCACTTCATGTCCTTTTTCGCGATCGTAAGTTGTTTTTTATTTCTCTTTGGAATTT
>NZ_RYDJ01000083.1:0-1551 GCF_003970355.1 Flavobacterium bomense
GCCACGTCCTATCATCGTTTCGCCAATCATAATCCAAGGATTGTTATGACAAAAGATGCCGCCGTTTTCTTTGTAACCTGCCGGATAGGTTGAAATCTCACCGTATTCGATATAATATTTAGTAAATGCTGGACTGTTCAAAACAATTCCGTATTCGCAATCCAAATGTTCTTTCACTGAATTTAAAGATTTTTCGACCAAGCCTTCTTCTTTGCCAATCTCGGCCATTGAGCACCAACCTTGCGATTCTATAAAAATCTTTCCTTCTTCATTTTCGTTTGAACCAATTTTTTTGCCATAATAATCATAAGCTCTCAAATACCAATCGCCATCCCAGCCGTGTTGTTTCACGGCTTCAATCATATTATTTACATGATTTTCGGCTTCTAATGCTTCGGCGTCTTTTCCTATTTGGCGACATAATTTCACAAATTCTTTTCCATAAACTACAAATAAGCCAGCAATCATTAGCGATTCGGCAGTCTCTCCTTTTTTATTTCCTGTAGTTTGAAAAGATTCATTAGGATCATTAGAAAAACAATTCAAGTTCAAACAGTCATTCCAATCGGCTCTTCCTATTAATGGTAATTGATGAGGTCCTAAATTATTTACTACGTGGTAAAACGACACTTTTAAATGTTCGAAATGGGTTTTTGCTTTTGATGCATCATTATCGAAAGGCACTAATTCATCAAGCAAAGTAAAATCGCCAGTTTCTTTGATGTATTCGGTAGTTGAAAGAATTAGCCAAAGCGGATCATCATTAAAATCGCCTCCAATTGCTGCATTTCCTTTTTTGGTCAAAGGCTGATATTGGTGATAGCAAGATCCATCTTCAAATTGGGTGGATGCAATATCTATGATACGTTCTCTAGCTCTTTCCGGTATTTGATGTACAAAACCAATTAAATCTTGATTAGAATCTCTAAAACCCATTCCGCGACCAATTCCTGATTCGAAAAACGAAGCAGAACGCGACATATTAAAGGTAACCATACATTGATATTGATTCCAGATATTGACCATTCTATCAAGTTTGTCATCACGGGATTTGATATTAATGGTGCCAAGTAAGTTATCCCAATAAGTTCTCAATTCATTAAATGCGGCTTCCACTTTTTCGACAGTATTGTATTTCTCAATCATTGCCTTTGCAGGTTTTTTATTGATGATTGATTTACTTTCCCATTTATCATCTGCTGCAACCTCAACATAACCAAGCATAAACACATAATCTTTGCTTTCGCCAGGTTTCAATTCGACTTCAATGTAATGTGAAGCGATTGGAGACCATCCGTGAGCAATCGTGTTTTTAGGCTTTCCATCAGTCACTACTTCTGGAGTATCAAACCCATTGTATAAACCTACAAATGAATCTCTATCGGTGTCAAAACCCTTGATGGCCTCGTTTACCGAATAAAAGGAATAATGGTTTCGGCGTTCTTTAAACTCAGTTTTGTGATAAATTACTGAATCTTCAACTTCAACTTCTCCCGTGCTGAAATTCCTTTGAAAATTAGTCATATCGTCTTCTGCATTCCAAAGAGCCCA
>NZ_RYDJ01000084.1:0-1551 GCF_003970355.1 Flavobacterium bomense
CGCCAACATTGATAATGTCTACCAATTGAAACGAAGTTTCGGTTTGATTTGCTACACGCAATACATAACCATCTCTTACTTTTTTTGCTTTTTCTCCAGCATCTACTATTTTCAAAACAAATTGACCTTCTTTGTTCACACTCCAAACAATTGGAGAACTAAAAGCGGGACAATCTGTCTTTGTTAAAGCCATACTTCCTTTATTATTATTGGAAATAAAATGCCAAGTACTTCCAACAAAACATTTAGAATCGGCAATTTGAAAAGAGCTTACCTTAATATAATCGGAACCGGGATAAGTAACGCTGGTAATAACCCAATCTCCTTTGATGGCTACTTGAGAACTTCTGTCCAACTTTGTACTGGCAACTGGTTCATTTTTTACAGTAGTACTGGTTGTGCCAGATTTACTTTTACAAGCAAAGAACAAAATAGCCAGTACCATCAGTGTAATTGTTTTTTTCATTTTTACAGTCTTTTTAAGATTAAACTTGATACAAATTTACAATGAAGGCTTCAAATAAAGTTTCAAAATAAAAGCTTTTTGTATCAAAATTAACGTTTCCGACAATTTGTCACTTTGTCATCAATTGGTATCTTATTTGAATAAGAATTATGCAATTATAAAACTATAAAAACTACAACTATGACAACTGGAAAAATTAATGTTTCGGTAGAAAACATCTTCCCGCTTATCAAAAAATTCTTATACAGTGATCACGAAATATTCTTGCGTGAATTGATTTCGAATGGAACTGATGCCACCTTAAAATTAAAACATCTTACTAGCGTTGGCGAAGCCAAAGTAGAATATGGCAACCCTATCTTAGAGGTAAAAATCGACAAAGAAGGCAAAAAATTGCACATTATCGACCAAGGTTTGGGAATGACTGCTGAGGAAGTGGAAAAATACATCAACCAAATTGCTTTTTCTGGAGCTGAAGAATTTCTAGAAAAATACAAAGATTCTGCCAAAGATTCTGGAATTATTGGTCATTTTGGTCTTGGATTCTATTCTGCTTTTATGGTCGCTGCCAAAGTAGAAATCATTACTAAATCATATAAAGACGAACCAGCAGCACACTGGATTTGCGATGGAAGCCCAGAATTCACATTGGAACCAGCCGACAAAACTACTCGTGGAACGGAGATTATTTTGCACATTGCCGAAGATTCATTAGAATTTTTGGAAGAGTATAAAATCAACGAATTGTTGAATCGTTACAACAAGTTTATGCCTGTTCCTATTAAATTTGGAACAAGAACCCAGAAAATCGAGCAAAAGAAAGGCGAATTTGTTGAGTCAGAAAACAAAGATGATATTTTCACAGAAGTTGAAGTGGACAACATCATCAATAACCCAAACCCGGCTTGGACTAAACAACCAACAGAATTAACGGATGCCGATTATAAAGATTTCTACCGTGAAGTCTATCCAATGCAGTTTGAAGAACCGTTGTTTCACATCCATTTGAATGTGGATTATCCGTGTAACTTGACTGGAATTTTGTATTTCCCAAAATTGGGTAATGATATGCAAATCCAGAAAGA
>NZ_RYDJ01000085.1:0-1548 GCF_003970355.1 Flavobacterium bomense
TTGTTCCTGCGGGCTCTTCTAGCGCAATAAAAAAAGTATTTACTACTATACTTGAAAAACCAGAAATAGTGCAACAATTTGGGTTAGCAGCACAAAATAAAGCCCTAACCAGACCTTGGTCGGTTTATGGTCAAGAGATGGCAGATGCATTTTCATCGTTAAAGAAGGTTTAAAAAAAAAGTAATGAATACAGTGTCAGATCAAGCAGTATTTCCTAATTATAATGCAATTAAAACAGCTATTTGGTTGTATTTTTTTCTTTGGATCTTTGAAGGAGCATTAAGAAAATGGATTTTACCCAGTTTAGCAACACCTCTGCTGATTGTTCGTGATCCAATTGCAGTATATATTATAATTAAGGCATTAAATTTGAATGTAAAATTTTTAAATCCTTATGTAGTTTTAAGTGCAATTTTTACATTATTAGGATTGGTAGTAACACTAACTTTTGGTCATGGTAATCTGTTTGTAGGGCTGTATGGAGCCCGA
Source organism: Flavobacterium bomense (assembly GCF_003970355.1). NCBI lineage: Bacteria > Pseudomonadati > Bacteroidota > Flavobacteriia > Flavobacteriales > Flavobacteriaceae > Flavobacterium > Flavobacterium bomense. The sequence continues at coordinate 490 of NZ_RYDJ01000085.1, forward strand.
ATTATGATGCTCCATTTTCCTTTGATTTTTATCATTGGCTCCGTTTTTTCAAAAGAGGATGTGCTCAAATTAGGTCGTGCGATGTTGGTTGTCAATATCTTAATTACATTAATTGTTTATTTTCAATTTTCAAGTCCACAATCTGCTTTTATTAACATTGGAATTGGAGGGGAGGGAAGTGCTGGTTTTTCGGGGGCAATGGGCTATTTTAGACCCTCAGGTACTTTTTCATTTACAGCAGGATTGTCTATTTTTTATTCCGCAATATCAGTATTTATTTTTTATTTTTGGTTGTCCAAGTCGCCTTGCTCCAAAGTTTTACTCTTGGTAAGTACCATAACTTTAGTTATTGCAATGCCGCTTACCATTAGCCGAGGCGCAGTTGTAAGTGTGCTAATAGTTGGTTTATTTGCGATAATGGCATCGGTCACTAGTTTCAAAATGATGTTTAAAATAGTATTTGTATGTGTAGTTTTTTATTTTACAATACTTATTTTGCAGCAATATTCAACTTTATTTAACCTAAGTTCAGAAGTGTTTATGCATCGTGTTGATGCGGCAAATAAAAACACCAGCGGAGGTGGTTTAAAAGATTCTATTTTGTTGAGAATGTTAAATGATTTTATGCAGCCTATTGTTGATTTATTCAATCAACCCCTGTTTGCAGGTAATTTAGGTATGGGTACCAATGCTGGTGCTCAAATGTTATCTGGTAAAGTGGTTTTTTTAATTGGAGAAACCGAATTTAGTCGAGTAGCGGGTGAACAGGGAATAATTTTTGGAGGGGGGCTAATTATTTTACGTCTATTTTTAGCGGCTAGTATTGCTTTCCAATCTTGGAATTTACCAAAAGAAGAAAAACTGCTTCCCTTTATTATTTGTGGAGCAGCCTGTGCAGCAATAGCACAAGGTCAATGGGCACAACCCAGTATTTTGGGTTATGGCATTAGTATGGCGGGTTTAGTATTGGCCAGTATGAACAATATTGAAACTCCTTCAGAAAAAAGTATTTTATGATTAAAGAAATAATTTTAATAGGAAACTATAAGACTGATAAGC
>NZ_RYDJ01000086.1:0-1532 GCF_003970355.1 Flavobacterium bomense
GTTGGAACTATTTCTGGAGTAATTAAAATATTTTATAGCATTTCGGTTACCGAGAACATCAGTATTGGTAATATTTCGGGAGGATTGTACGAAAAAATGATTAGTAGTGGTGCTGGATTGTTAGTAGGTATTATTGCTTACAGTGGATACCATTTATTGAACGGAAAGATTGATAATTTTGCTTTGAAAATTCAAAAGCAAATACTAGAATTTGCTAATATTATTCAAAAATCATAGAGATGTCAATAAAACGAAAAAGAAGATTCCACGCCGAAGTCGCCACGTCTTCGCTGAGTGACATTATGTTTTTCTTGTTGTTGTTTTTCCTGATTATATCCACTTTGGCGAATCCAAATGTGATTAAGATGACATTGCCAAAAGCCAAATCTAACGAGAAAACCAACAAACAATACATTAGTTTATCCGTTACCGAAGACAAGAAATTCTACATAGACAAGCAAGCTGTTGCTTTCGAAGAATTAGAAATGACTTTAATGACCAAAATGAACAATGAAAAAGATCAAACCGTTATTGTTAGAATTCCCTTCAATTTACAAGTTCAAGATTTAGTTGATGTGTTACAAATTGGCGTTAGAAATAACTTGAAGTTTGTGATTGCTACTAGTCCAAAATAAATGATTTGTCATTTATTTGGGGCTCAACGGATTGAAATACGTTGATAAGAGATCTGTCGTTCCTACGGAACTCAACTCAACTTTATATTCCATTTCAACGGAATAAATTCCGTTGCTACAAAATGTGTCGTTCCTGCGGAACTCGTTCATTTATTTATAACAATCCTTTTAACGCTTCTGTATCTGGCAGAATATTTTTATAAGCCTCTGGCAAATCATTGTAGGCTTTATAGGTTACGACTCCCATTGGTTTTGAAGTGTCCCTAAATGCAAATTCTACTATTTTATTGTTCTTTTCTTTGCAAAGAATAATCCCAATTGACGGATTCTCGTGTGGTTGCTTTACCATTTCATCCAATGCCGAAAGATACAAATTCATTTTACCCACATATTCTGCTTTGAACTTTCCTTTCTTCAATTCGATAGCCACTAAACTTTGAATTTTTCTGTTATAAAACAACAAATCTATAAAATACTCTTCGTCTTCAATAATCAATCGGTGTTGATTTCCGATAAAACTAAATTCAGACCCTAAAGCCATTATGAATTTCTTGATGTTCTGTACAATTGCATTTTCCAAAACACGTTCGTTTGGTTCTTCATCAGCATCTTCAATATTTATAAAATCCAAAAGCATTTCGTCTTTAAAAGCCATCAACGCTTTTTGTCTAAAACTATTTTCAGACAAAGTCGTTTGAAAATTATGCGCAAGTTTTCCTTGACGCTGGTACAAATCTGACTTTAAATGGTGTTTTAAAGTAGTGTTATTCCAAAATTCAGTGGCTGTTTTTTGGATATAAAATATACGTTCCTCTATGTTTTTAGCCTAACTTAATATTGTACAGTGATGCGTGAAACCGTTTTTTAAATACATAGCAACAAACTCATTTTCTAATT
>NZ_RYDJ01000087.1:0-1528 GCF_003970355.1 Flavobacterium bomense
CATATCTTTATGAGTTAGACCATCAATATTTATCCTATATAATGCTAATACTTCATTAATATGTACAGCTTTACAATCTTTATAAAACAAACTTACTCACATAATCCAGTCTTCTTTTGCCCCTAACTCTTCAGGAAATTTAAAATTTTGAAATAATGTTTTTTCAAATAAACCACAATGAATTGGTATTGTAAAAGTATCATCCCATTTATAAAGTATGCTGTCAAAATTAAAGAATTCGTCTTTTAAGATTCCAGAATTAAGCATAGGCTCTTCAACTTTATTAATAAACCTTCTAAAATTAGATATTGCTATTTTTACATTATTATCAAATGCTTCCTGAAGCATATTTATCGATAATTCTAATTTGGTATTAGCAATCCAATCATCCGAATCCAAAAACTGGATATACTCCCCTTTTACTGCTTCTAAACCCGCATTCCTAGCACTACTCAACCCGCCATTTTCTTTTTTCAAACAAACAAATCGACTGTCTTTTGATACCCATCTTTGGGCCACCTCTTCCGTATGGTCTGTACTGCCGTCATTGACGATGATGCATTCCCAATCAATGTAGGTCTGGTCTAAAACCGATTGCAAAGCCTCATCCAAAAATTGAGCTTGGTTATAGCAGGGAACGATGATGGAGACTTTAGGCATTTAACAAATGATTTAAAAACTTCTTGGTTATTTTCGTTCCAAGAAAATAGTTGATAATTTTATAAAAAGGGGCATAGAATCGCTTATCCAAATAACGACAATTTTCATTTATAACAAAATAAAAATCTGATTTTGTATAAATTCTTCCATTATACTGTTTTCTGAATACTTTCTTTATAGCGCTTAAAAGTATTGGTTTTGCTTCAGAATTATTTTGTAGCAAATCAAAAAAGACCTCAGGGAGTTGTTTATTGGCTAATTTATCTTGACTAGTAGAAGATTCTCCGTGAACTCTATAAGAAGCTAATATTTTACCAGAACCGTAAAAAACGAAACCACTAATTAACATCTTTAACCACAAATGATAGTCTTCGGCAAGAGGAATTTCTTTTTTTTCAGTAAAGCCATTAACAAATTTTATCCTTTCCTTTTTAACTAATACAGTAAGGGTAGGAATTCTATTGCCATCAAGAAAATGTTTCAATGCTTCCTCACCTCTAAAAATTTGGTTAAGAGTATTCATCTTTCTACTTCTATCGAAAACATTATCATTATTAAAAATATAAGAATCTGAAAAAACTAAATCTACATTTTCCTCTTTGATTTCTTGCAATTGAATTTCTAATTTTTCTGGTAACCATAAATCATCAGCATCCAAAAATGCTATATACGAACCACTTGCTTTAGTGATTCCTAAATTTCTTGCTTTACCTTGTTTTCCGTTTTCTTGGTAAAAACTCTTTATACGACCCTCTTGATTGCTATTGTTTGCTATTATGGATGAAGTTGCATCAGTAGAACCATCATCAACAATAATCAATTCCCAGTCAGTATATGTTTGTGCAATTACAGAATTGATAGCCTCCTG
>NZ_RYDJ01000088.1:0-1524 GCF_003970355.1 Flavobacterium bomense
GTTCGAAGTTTAAACGGACCTGACGCAAAAAACCTCTTCGGTTATAGCGGATGGAATGGTACTATTGTGCCTAAAGATTTCTTTTTGAAATACGACGACAAAGATATTCGCAAAAAACAATTCCGTTATGGAGATCAAGGTGGTGGAGTCAATTATTCTATTGATGTGGCCTCTTTGGACAATCCAGGAGCTGCACCTCAAGCGGGTGTTCGTAATACTAAATTTTATCCTGTAACCCCTTCGGACGGTGGTGGAGCATCCAATGATTTTCCAATTTACAGATATGCCGATGTATTGTTAATGAAAGCCGAATGCAATGTAAGACTTGCCAATGCAGCAGCTGCAAAACCTTTCGTAGATCAAATAAGACAACGTGCGGGATTGGGAATTTTAGCAGCCAATCCAACCTTGGACAATATATATAACGAAAGAGGATTTGAATTGAATTGGGAAGGTCATAGAAGACAAGATATGATTCGCTTCAATAAATTTTTGTTGGCAAATGAATTCAGAGGCGTTTCAGCTGCTTTCAGAAAGTTATTCCCATTACCAACGGCAGCTTTAGACGCAAACAAAGGACTAAAACAAAATCCAGGTTACAACTAAATCTAGAACTATTATGAAAATATATATATACAAGTTATTCGCAATAGGCACTTTACTTTTTCTAAGTGCATCCTGTACAAATGACACGGAGCTTACCAGTTTGAAAGAGGTGAGTTTTAGCAGTGCTCTTGTGGCATCACCCAACACAATCGTTCTTAAAACTACTACTGCTTCACAACCTGTAGTAGCGTTCTCTTGGCCAGCAGTAGTTTTTCCTATTCAAGCTCCTGTAACCTATGCTTTAGAATTTGATATTCCATCGGATGTTTCAGGAAGTACCGCTTGGGGAAAAGCAGTAAGAGTTGAAGTGGGCGAAGATGTTTTAAGCAAATCGCTTTTAGGAGATGACCTTAACAAAATGGCTATTAAATTAGGCCTTCCGGTAGATGTTGCCAGTAAAATAGTGGTTCGTGTAGAGTCGTATTTAGATCGTAAAATCTATTCTGAACCTATTACGATTACAGTTACACCTTTTGCAAAACCAGTTGTTTTTGGAGAAATCTATATGCCTGGATCTTATCAGGATTGGATTATTGGTACAGCCGCCGCCCTCAAAGCAATTGATAGTGGAGTATATCAAGGGTATGTAACTTTTCCCGCTTCAAAAGGGTTGGGATTCAAATTTACCAATGAGAGAAATTGGAATCAATTTTACGGTGCCGATGCCAATGGCAATATTTTAGACGGTAGCACCACCGATTTTGCAATTACAAAAGCAGGAACTTATCAAATGACGGTTAACCTGAACACATCAAAATGGACTGCAGTGGCTTACTCTTGGGGAATAATTGGAACCGCAACTCCTGGTGGCTGGGACAATTCAACCAATATGGCTTACGATCACCAACTAAAAGTATGGAAATTTACGGGTGCTTTAAAAGCAGGTGCTTTAAAATTCAGACCTAATAATGCTTGGAC
>NZ_RYDJ01000089.1:0-1519 GCF_003970355.1 Flavobacterium bomense
TTTTCAAATTCAAACTCAATAGGGAATTGGAACTACAACTTAAATTAGTCAACGCTACATTTTTAGAAACATCAAGAGCTGTTAGTTGATTAAAGTGACAATATAAAATTTTCAATACTACATTTTTAGAAACATCAAGAGCCGTGAGTTTATTAGCGCCCGAATATAAAGTCCGCAACCCTATATTTTTTGAAACGTCAAGAGCAGCGAGTTGATTAGAGTGACAATATAAATAAGCCAAGGCTACATTTTTAGAAACATCAAGAGTGGCAAGTTGATTAGAACCACAATATAAAGTCTTCAACGCTAAACTATTAGTAACATCAAGGGCGGTAAGTTGATTAGAGCCACAATATAAAGTCTTCAACGCTACATTTTTAGTAACATCAAGGGCCGTGAGTTGATTGGAGCCACAATATAAAGTCTTCAACGCTACATTTTTAACAACATCAAGAGCGGTGAGTTGATTGGAGGTAAATTCTAAATTAATTAACGCTACATTTTTAGAAATATCAATAGCTGTGAGTTGATTAGAGGAAAACTCTAAATTAGTCAAACCTACATTTTTAGAAACATCAAGAGCTGTTAATTGATTAGAGTGACAATATAAATTAGTCAAAGCTACATTTTTAGAAACATCAAGAAAGGCGAGTTGATTAGAGTTGCAAAGTAAAGTATTTAGTGCTAGATTTTTAGAGACATCCAGATACTTTAGTTGATTCGAGTTACACTCTAAGGCAGTCAACCCAATATTTTTAGTAACATCAATAGCTGTAAGTTGATTCGAACTACACTCCAAATTAATCAACGCTATATTTTTAGAAATATCAAGAGCAGTGAGTTGATTTGATTCACATTCCAAATTAGTCAATGCTCCATTTTTAGAAATATCAAGATTGGCAATTTGATTTAAAGAACACTCTAAATTAGTCAACGCTCCATTTTCAGAAACATCTAGAGTAGTGAGTTGATTTAAGCTACACATTAAATTAGTCAATGCTCCATTTGTAGTAACATCAAGAACGTTGAGTTGATTAGAGTGACAAGCTAAAGCCCTTAAAGCTAAATTTTTTGCTACATCAAGAGTGACTAGTTGATTGGATTGACAGTATAAATCAGTCAAAGCTTCATTTTTAGTAATATCAAGAGTGCTTAGTAGATTAAAGGAACAATTTAAAAAAGTCAACGCTACAATTTTTGAAACATCAAGATTGGTCAGCTGATTAGAGTAACAATATAAAGACTTCAATGCTACATTTTCATCAAAATCAAGTTCGGCGAGTTGATTCGAGTAACAATACAAAGCAGTCAGCGCTACATTTTTTGAAACATCAAGTACAGTGAGTTGATTGGAGTAACAATACAAAACCTTCAATGACGTAAAGTCTTGAATTCCAGTTAAATCTCTAATTGAATTACTTGATACATTTAAATTACTTACTGTTCTTACATTTACAGTTAGAACTTTTCCATCGGGAATACCAGAATCTATGCCAAGAGCAATTAATTTTTTCTCGAA